>JBGATE010000009.1:0-36013 GCA_044229375.1 Chitinophagaceae bacterium | reverse complement strand
TAATCCGTTATTATCCGTAACACCCGTGTCATCCGTGTGCCATTCCCCCCCGTGAATTCCGTATGCTATTTCGTAAATTGCCCTGAAATCTTCAACCATGGCAGAAAGGGGACAAAAACTGGTGTTAGACACCCGGGAGATGACGGGGATGTTCTTTGCCGACACCCGCCTTCTCGGAATCATGGCGCCGGCGAAGAACTACCAGTTTTGCTGGCATGTCAACTCCGCCACCGGTCTTGATTTCCGCCTGAACCCCGAACTGGAGATAAAACTGATCCGCAAGAAAAGGGATTATTTCTTCTCGCTGTATGAGTACAACGAACCCAATAAATTCCTGTCCCATTATATTTATAACAACCAATTTGACGGCGAATACCTGCTTCCTGAATTCAAACACCTTGATTTTTTATGGCTGATGAAGGGCGATGAGGTTTGTGATGAGGCCCTGCAGGAAACGATCCAAACCATCCGGGGCATCCAGAATGTGCAGCTGGTGACGGAACTTTCGGTTGACAGGATTACCAATAAGGAGAATCTTGTATTTTAATTGGTTAATTAGTTGATTGGTTGATTGGTTAATTGGGTCTTTAGCTCGAAGATTTCCCTTTTTTTGACATAGAATTTAATAGTAAAGAGAAAGAACTTTTGCAATCAATAGGACATACAGTACTTTAAAACCTAATCAACCAATTTACTAATTAACCAATTAACCAAGAATCACCATGTGGATCGAATCAAACAATAAACTCTACCGGAAGTTCCAGTTTAAAAACTTCAGTGAGGCATTCGCTTTTATGACCAGGGTGGCGATGGAAGCGGAGAAAATGGACCATCACCCGTTGTGGACCAATGTATGGAACAAAGTGGAGATCTGGCTCAGCACCCATGATGCCGGTGATATCGTAACGGATAAGGACCGTCAACTGGCCGCGAAGATCGATGCGCTGATCCCTCACTGGGGAGTCGGATTATGACACTGGCCTCCACCATATTGATGGTCCGCCCGGCAGCCTTCGGATTCAATGAAGAAACGGCGGCCAATAATTTTTTTCAGTCCAACCCGGGATTGGCAAAGGAGGAGCTCCAGCAAATGGCCCTGGCCGAATTTGACCGCATGGTAAGGAAGCTGCGGGAAAACGATATTGATGTTGTCGTTATTGAAGACAGCAGGGAACCCCCCAAACCGGACGCCATCTTCCCTAATAACTGGCTCAGTACCTCCCCCGACGGAAAACTGTTTGTTTATCCCATGTATGCACCCAGCAGGAGAACGGAGAAAAGGGATGATATCCTGGAGCAGCTTGCGAAGGAATTTGATGTAAAGGACGTACAGGACTGGAGCGAATTTGAAGCCGAAGGCCGTTTTTTAGAAGGAACCGGCAGCATGGTCATGGATCACGATAATAAACTCATTTATGCCGCTATTTCCGAGCGGACCAATATCTCGGTTCTTGAAAAATTTTCCGCCACCAACGGTTACCAGGCAATTGTTTTCCTGGCTACCGACAAGCAGGGCCACCCCGTTTATCATACCAATGTGGTAATGGCGCTGGGAGAGAGGTTCTGTGTTCTTTGCGAAGAGGCCATCGACGAGGAATGGGAACTGATCGCCGTCCGGCAACTCCTGGAGTCAACTTTTCATACGATCATTCCCATTACCCGGGAACAGATGCATCATTTTGCCGGTAATATGCTGGAAGTGAAAAACAAAAAAGGGGAAAATGTCCTCTTGCTCAGTCAAACCGCGTTCAACTCCCTGCGAAAAGAACAAAGGGATATGCTGGAAGCCTATGCATACTTGTTGCCCATTGATGTACCCACCATCGAAGCGGTGGAAGGCGGGAGCGTTCGCTGTATGATGGCGGAGCTTTTTCTGGCAAAAAAATCAGCATCGTAATTATTTCACCCAAACCCTTTTCTCATTCGCCGCGATCATTTTCCCGATGGCTGTTGTAAAATCTACCAACCCGGTTTGCGATAGTAATTGTTTCACTTCCTCCAGGCTGTTTTCCTTTACACTAAACAATAATCCGCCATTTGTCTGCGGGTCGGGTAATAGCGTAAAAGCTTCCATTACATTCACGCCCTTTTCAAATTTCACTTTATCGCTGTAGCTGCTCCAGTTCCGGGTGGTGGCGTCGGGGAAAATACGCTGGCTGATATATTCTCTGACTCCTTCGGCAACGGGTATTTTATCATAGTAGAGCTCAGCGCTCAGCCCGCTGCCTTCGGTCATTTCAACCAGGTGTCCCAGCAGGCCAAAACCGGTCACGTCCGTCATGGCGGTTACTCCCTTTATCTTTCCCAGTTCTTCCCCGATTTTGTTCAGGGTCGATAGCTGCCGGATCATCAGCGGTAAATGTTCTTTTTTCAGCAAACCTCTTTTTTGTGCCGTGGACAGAATTCCCACACCCAGGGGTTTGGTGAGAAACAAATGATCGCCCTCCTGCGCGGTATTATTCTTTTTCAGGTTTTCAACGGCTACAATTCCGGTAACGGCAAGTCCAAAGATCGGTTCGGGAGAATCGATGCTGTGACCGCCCGCTACCGGGATCCCGGCTTCCGCGCATACGAGCCTTCCTCCTTCCACCACTTTTTGCGCGATCTCAACCGGCAGTTTTTCCACCGGCCAGCCCAGTATGGCAATGGCCATGATGGGTTTTCCGCCCATGGCATACACATCGCTGATGGAATTGGCCGCAGCGATCCTGCCGAAATCAACAGGATCATCCACGATGGGCATAAAGAAATCGGTGGTTGAGATCAGTGCCGTTCCGTTCCCGAGGTCATATACTGCAGCGTCATCCCTGCTGTGATTGCCGACAAGCAGTTTATCATTATCAGGAAGGACCAGACTGCTTTTCAGTATCTCATCCAGCACTTTCGGGGCGATCTTGCAGCCACAGCCTGCGCCGTGAGAGTAGTGGGTGAGTTGAATGGAGTCGGGCTTGCCGGACGGGGCATTAGCGGAGTCTGGAGTCATGCGGCAAATTTCGGGAGAAAGGGGCATTTCACGCAAAGACACTAAGAATACAAAAAGATATTATGGTTTCTTGCTGCGTTCTTCGTGTGAAACAAACTATTTATTCCTCCTGAAAACGATCCCCGAACTTTTCTGAAAATCGGAACTGAAGCGAAGATGATAGGTGTCTTCACCGTCGTGCACCACCAGCAGACCTGTGTTGGGTGGGTATTTCCCGAGGTTTTCGGCAAACAGGACAAGGGTGAAGTCTTCGTCCTGACCGGGTTTAATATAGATTGTCTTGCGGATGGCGCTGGCCTTCAATCCCTGTTTTGTCATGATCACTTCTCCATTCATGATCACGCTCACGGTGTCACCATCGATCTCACCGTTATCATACAGGGATAATAAAAGGCTGTCGGATTTAAAATTCACCACCTGCGTGAACTCCGATTTTCTTCCGGCAATGGAGGCCACTTTCTGCGTTAACTCTTCCACCGACTTTTTAGGTTCAGGAGCAGGGATCTTTGCAACCGGCGCGGAAACGGTACTGGTTGCGGGAGCAGGATTGGTTTTTTGCGTGACAGGGTTTGTTTCCGTTTTCACAACCGTCACATTGTTATTGGAAGCGGTTGCCGTTTTTGCAACGGTATTGACCGCCGCAGGTTTGTTTTGTGCGGGAG
This sequence comes from Chitinophagaceae bacterium, assembly GCA_044229375.1. GTDB lineage: Bacteria > Bacteroidota > Bacteroidia > Chitinophagales > Chitinophagaceae > JJ008. The sequence continues at coordinate 32,368 of JBGATE010000009.1, read as the reverse complement.
CAGTTGTATTGACCCGGGGCGTATTATTTTTTGCAACCGGTTCGGAAACGACCGGTTTATTTTGTGTTGCAGGGGTGGTAGTCACCGGAGCAGGAGTTTTTACCGTTTCAGTGGTTGTTGTCACCGGGGTCTTTTCCTGTGGCACAACCGGTGCCGGTTTATTGATCGCCGCTGTTTTATTATTGACCGAAGGTTTTGTTGCCACCGCTGTGGTCGCCACATCTTTCGTTTCAGTCTTCGGCAATCCGCCATCCGGTTTCCTGATCTCCGGTAATTTTTCTTCCGGTTCCTCCTGAACAACTACGGAAGAGATCTCGACATTCACAGGTTTGGGGGCGACAGCTATATCGGTTGTCCCCGGGTCAAGGTTAACGGAATACTCGGTTTTTATTTTTTCCGGCTTCGCGATCTTTACAACCGGCGTCACTTCGTTTCGCTCTTTATAAAAAGCGATGTCTTTGGTCAGCTTCAATTCCTCCAGGTGCGGGAATATCTTGGATGCGGTCAGGTCTTTTTCCTGTTCCAGGTCCACTTTGCCGGTAACGGAATAATATTTTTTAGTTGCATTGGTCTTCCAGTTGCCGGCAAGGTACCAGCTGCTGTCGCTGCCGTTGCGCCGGAAAGTGCTGGTCACTTTAATTCCCTTATCCAGTTTTCCGCGGAAATTATAGGCGATGATATCATCATCGGTCACTTCGCACACATCGCCTACGATGGTTCCCTTCACTCTTTTTACAATATAGTAGAGGGTATCGTTAACGATGAACTCGCTGCGGGAATAGCCATAAACCTTTCCCTTGTATTCGGTCAGCGCGATCTCAAACAACTGGTCTTTTCTTACCGTAGAGCTGTCATTGCTCAGCGCGCCCGTCCAGAGACCGGTCAGTGTTTGCCCGAAAAAAAATAAAGGGAAAAATAAGAAGAGGACGGTAAGCCTAAACCTGTTGAGGCTGCTGTTTCGGCTGAGGGAGGAAATGGCTGGCATTTTCAGGGGTTACGGATTTACACTCAATTCTTTGTAATAACGAATTTAGTCCTTCCCGATTGTGCAGGGCCCTGAAATAAAACTTATCGTAATATTCCAAAAGGATGCGGAAACTTTCTAAGGTATTTCCCTCTTCCAGCAATTGAATGGCGTTTTTTGCATTCAGTCCCCCCAGTTTTTCTTTGATTCTCCCGATCGCTTCGATCACCCGCTGTTTGTCGAGGCAGCCATATTCTTCCGTGATATGCTTTAATCGTTCTTCAAAAGGGATATCCAGGAAATACACCGGTGATACGCGCATCTTATTCCACAGGTCTCCGGGAATATTGACCTGGCCGATGCGCTGGGATTCATCTTCGAGCCAGATTGGTGAATCGTCAATCGTGAATTGTGAATGGTTTCCGTTACCAGGTTGCTCACTATTTCCCATTATCATGCGTAGTTCAGTCGCGAGCCTGTTTTCAAACATCTCCTGCGTTGGCTGCGGCGGCAGACCGATATTGCCGAATGCCGAGCCTTTATGACCGGCAATGGCTTCCAGGTCAACCACCCGCTCTCCTTTTTCTTTCAGGGCACCGAGCAATTCCGTTTTTCCTGATCCGGTATAACCTCCCAGGATCCTTAACGGGAAAGGTTGCCTGAACGTATCGAGCACATAGTTGCGGAATTTTTTATAGCCGCCGATGAGCGTGTACACTTTGAAACCATACAGATCAAGCAGCCATGACACAGCGGCGCTGCGCATCCCCCCACGCCAGCAGTAAACGAGAATCAGTCGGGAGTCAGGAGTCGGGAGTCGGGAGTCAGAACCCTTATACTGTGGGTCGCCGACTGCGGACTGCCGCCTGCCGACCGTTTCAACCTCCTCCACCATGGAGCGCATCTTTGGCCCGAAATAATCCAGGCCGATCTTGATGGCTGCTTCGCGGCTTTGCTGTTTGTAAGTGGTGCCTACCACTTTTCTTTCTTCATCACTGAATAAGGGAAGTGAATATGCCCCAGGGAGATAGGCATGCTTGTATTCTGCCGGGCTTCGCACATCAATGACGGGGTGCTGCTTCGCCAGTTCAAGAAATTGTTCAATATTTATTTTTTCTACAGGCATTATTGGGCCACGAAATCACACAAAATAACACGAAAATATTTTGTTCATCCTGTAGCATCTTAAAAAAAAGCCACTGATCTTCCAGTGGCCTGTATCTTACTTCCTCTTAAGGGCTTGGGGTGTATTATCCATTCATGCTCGCCAAAAATTCTTCATTGCTCTTGGTTCCCTTCATCCGGTTCTGCAGTTCCCGCATCGCTTCTTCGGCATTCATATCGGTCAGGTAAACACGGAGCAGGTTCATTCTCTGCAGTACATCCCTTTCCAGTAAAAGGTCATCGCGGCGGGTGGAGGAGGCCACCAGGTCGATAGCCGGGTAGATACGCCGGTTGGAAAGTTTACGTTCGAGCTGCAACTCCATATTACCTGTTCCCTTGAATTCCTCGAAGATCACCTCGTCCATTTTGCTTCCCGTATCCACGAGTGCGGTGGCAATGATCGTCAGGGAGCCGCCATTCTCAATCTTTCGGGCGGCGCCAAAGAACTGTTTGGGTTTCTGCATCGCGTTCGCTTCCACACCACCGGAAAGCACTTTACCGCTGGAGGGGGCAACCGTGTTGTGGGCCCTTGCCAGACGGGTGATGGAATCCAGGAGGATCACCACATCGTGCCCGCATTCTACCAAACGTTTTGCTTTTTGCAATGCGATGGTCGAAACCTTAACGTGTTTTTCGGCCGGCTCGTCAAAGGTGGAAGCGATCACTTCCGCCCTTACGCTTCTTTCCATATCGGTCACCTCTTCCGGTCTTTCATCCACCAGTACCACCATCAGGTAGCACTCGGGGTGGTTGGCGGCAATGGCATTGGCCACGGCTTTCAGCAGCATGGTCTTACCGGTCTTGGGCTGCGCCACGATCAGTCCACGCTGTCCTTTACCGATCGGCGTGAAAAGGTCCATGATCCTTGTCGAATAATCGGAAGGAGTGGTAAAAAGATTCAGTTTTTCAAACGGGAAGAGCGGTGTCAGGTAATCAAAAGGCACCCGGTCCCTTACTTCTTCCGGTGTTTTACCGTTGATGGTGTCTACTTTCAGCAGGGCAAAATATTTCTCCCCTTCTTTCGGGGGGCGTACAGCGCCGTATACCGTATCCCCGGTTTTCAGGCCAAAAAGTTTGATCTGGGAAGGAGATACATATACATCATCCGGGGAGGATAAGTAGTTGTAGTCGGAAGAACGGAGGAAACCATAACCATCGGGCATCATTTCCAGAACGCCTTCACTGAGGATCACACCGTCAAACTCTACATTGAACTGCTGTTCCCTTCGGGTGGGATATACTTTCGGCGCAGCACCGGCGCCCGCGGTTTCATTGGCTGGTTGGGCCGCTTCGGCTATGATCGCAGCTACATCGCTGTTGTCATCCGCGGTCTCTTCGGTTATCATCGGCACATTTTCAACTTCTTCTTCGGCGGGTTTCTTTCTTGCTTTCTTTATGGGTGCGGGTTTTCCCTGCCGCGCGGCAGGCACTTCTTTTTTAACAGGCATATTGGGTTTTTTTATGATCGTTTTTTCTTCATCACCGCTTTCCACAACAGCTTCTTCACTGCTGATGCTGGTAGTGGTTTTTACAATGCGTTTGCGCTTGCCGTCATCGGATGGTTTGGCCCCTTTGGAATCGGCAATGGCCTGGCTGTCAAGTATTTTATAGACCAGGTCTTGTTTGCTGAGTTTCTTTGCGTTGGGTATTTTCAGTTGCTCGGCGATGTCAAGCAGCTCTGGAACGAACATGTCGTTCAGTTGGAGAATATCATACATATGAACATCTTAAGGTTATCACTAGTTCGAGTGACCAGTCTTGGGAAATGAGATTTAGAATTAATATTGAAAGAAACAGGCGGTAAACGAGAGCTAAAGCTTTGGGAGAACTGTACTTATCGGCCCTTTTCCACTGCAATTATACACTAAAATGGGGAAAACCAAAAATTTTTGGTTTTCGGCTCCCCCTATAACTGCCCGGTATGACAAAACTCAGATTTTGTTGTAAATGCCCAAAATGGTCAATAAATACTTTAGCAGAAACACCTATCAATCCTGCCCCCATGTTTTACCTTTGCCACTCGGAAAAAGAAAGCAATGTTTAATAAAAGGATCAAGATCAAAGAGCTGCTGGCGCTGGAGCCGCAGGGACAGGAAGTGACCGTAATGGGCTGGGTGCGAACCTTTCGCAACAACCAGTTCATCGCGCTGAACGACGGCAGCACCAATAATAATATCCAGGTGATGGTGGAGCTGGGAACCTATGATGATGATTTTCTTAAAAGGATCACCACGTCGGCATCACTGAAAGTAACGGGTAGTATCGTTCCATCCCTTGGCAAGGGGCAGAAAATGGACCTGAAAGCAACCTCGATCGAGATACTGGGCGACAGCGATGCCGAGATCTACCCGCTGCAGCCCAAGAGGCACAGTCTCGAATTCTTAAGGGAGATCGCGCACCTGCGGTTCCGGACCAATACATTCGGATCCGTTTTCCGGGTACGTCATGCCCTGGCATTCGCCATCCACAAATTCTTTAATGAAAAAGGGTTTGTGTATATGCACACGCCCATCATCACCGCCAGCGACGCGGAAGGGGCCGGAGAGATGTTCAGGGTGACCACGCTGCCCTTTGACGAAACGCCCCGCAATGAAAAGGGCGAAGTGGATTTCAAAAAGGATTTCTTCGGTCGCGCTACCAACCTTACCGTAAGCGGGCAACTGGAAGGCGAACTCGGGGCCACGGCCTTTGGTGATATCTATACGTTTGGTCCCACTTTCCGCGCGGAGAACAGCAATACGGCCCGGCACCTGGCGGAGTTCTGGATGATCGAACCCGAAATGGCTTTCTGCGACCTGGAGGACAATATGAACCTCGCGGAAGAATTCATCCGGTATATCATTCGATACGCAATGGAAAACAACCGGGAGGACCTGGATTTCCTGGCACAGCGGCAGGCGGATGAAGAAAAACAATTGCCGCAGGACAAACGCAGTGAGCTGGGGCTGATCGAAAAACTGGAGTTTGTGCTGAACAACAGTTTTGAACGTCTCACCTATACAGATGCCATTGATATATTAAAGGAGAGCAACCATAATAAGAAAAAGAAGTTCCAGTATCCCATCACCGGCTGGGGCATGGACCTGCAGAGCGAGCATGAACGCTACCTCGTGGAAAAGCATTTCAAAAAGCCGGTGATACTCTATAATTATCCCGGAGAGATCAAGGCCTTTTACATGCGGCGCAACGACGACGGCAAGACCGTAGCCGCCATGGACATCCTCGCCCCCGGTATCGGCGAGATCGTAGGCGGTTCGCAACGGGAAGAGCGCTTTGACAAGCTGCTCGAACGGATGAAGGACATGCATATTCCCGAGGAACAACTTTGGTGGTACCTCGACACCCGCCGGTTTGGCACCGTACCCCATGCGGGGTTCGGGCTTGGCTTTGAGCGCATGGTGCAGTTTGTTACCGGCATGGGCAATATCCGGGACGTGATCGCTTTTCCGAGAACGCCGGGGAGTGCGGAGTTTTAATACCCTGAGACTGGTCAAGGAAGATTAAAGAGATAAGGAGGTAAAGGAGTGCCGCCATGCACCTCTTTTGTCTTTATACCCTTTGCAGGGTATTAGGCTTGCTGTAGAAAATGGTAACTTTCACTATCAACATATTTCAAAGGTTCATGAAATACATTTTTCTTTTTTGGACCGTTATCATTCATTCTGCTTTTGCCCAATCCCAGACATGGGAAGAGTTAAACAACCAGTGTGCTGAATTGAATAAAGCCGGACAATTTGCTAAAGCAATTCCCATAGCGGAAATGGCTTTGGCGGAAGCCATGAACAACCCCTCAGGTAAAGACCACCCCAATTATATAATCAGCCTTTATAATATAGCTGTCTTGTTTACTAAAGTGAGCAGATACAGGGAAGCGGAACCCTTATTTATTGAAGTAAGCGAAAAAATAAAACTCTTTCTTGGAGAAGAAAGCATTGAATATGCTGCAGTCGGGGAGGGATTGGCAGAATTGTATTTAAAAACTGACGAATATGAAAAAGCCAGGCTCATTATTACGCAATCAATAGATATTGTTGGAAAAGTACTCGGACAAGACCATCCGCTTTACGCTTCATTTCTGACACAACTAGCAAGGGTATATTTGGAAACCTGCCAATATGCATTGGCGGAACCCCTGTATCTTGAAGCTAAAAATATCAGGAAAAGATCACCCGGGGAAATGAGTTCGGAATATGCAGTAAGTTTGGTAAACCTTGGGTTATTCTATCTTAAAGTTAATCAGTACGACAAAGCTGAACTTCTTTTTATTCAGGGAGAGGAGATATTTAGAAAAGTGTTGGGAGAAAATCATCCCGACTATGCTTCTTGCCTTAATTCCATGGCGTCCTTATACATGGATAAAGGCAGCTATAAAAAAGCGGAAGACTATCTTATTGCCGCAAAGACTATATGGGGAAAAGTGTTGGGAGAAAATCATCCCGACTATGCAATCAGTCTAAACAATCTCGCCGAATTATACCGGATGCTGAAACAGTATGAAAAGGCCGAGCCCCTTTATCTCAATACCCTTGAAATAAAAAAGCAAACCATTGGAGAAAACAATACAAGTTATGCTACCTCTCTAAATAATCTAGCTGCCTTATATGAGGAAATGAGATACTTTTCCCGAGCCGAATCGCTCTATATCAGAGCAAAGGAAATACGAAAATTTTATTTGGGGGATAACCATAAGGACTATGCAATAAGCCTTGATAATATTGCAGGTGTGTACATGGCGCTGGGTTTATGTGAAAAAGCAGAACCCTTATTGATTGAAAGCCGAAAGATTGTAGAGAAAAATATTAATGAAACGTTTATAACTCTTTCAGAAAAAGAAAGAGAATTTTTTTTAAAGTGGAGCTTTGATAATTATGCTTCGAAGCCCAATAGCCTGTTAATGTCTTGTAGGTCAATTTCAAGGATACAAAGTAGTAATTTTAACCAGCTGTTGTTCATAAAGTCGCTTATGTTGTTAAATGCTAAAAATATGACAGAAGCTTCACGACTAAGTCAGGATGATAAAGTAAAAAAGCTGTTCACTGAATGGCTTAATAACAAAAAAGTATTAGCAAAGCAGTATTCATTACCTTTTAATGAGCGCCTGAAAAACCTGGACAGCATTGAAGCTAACATTGAAAGCATGGAAAAAGAGTTAAACCGCTCATCGGCAGGATTCTTTAACCAACAGCGAGCGGTAAACGCAACCGTGGAGACAGTAAAGTCACAATTACAGGAGAGCGAGGCGGCCATTGAATTTGTGAAGTTTAATTTATATAATATAAAATTGACTGATAGCACTATTTATGCAGCTTATATATTGAGTAAAAGTGATTCAGTGCCAGTATTTGTTCCGCTCTGTGCAGAAAAACAACTGCAAAAACTATTTGATAGCGCCGGAACTACCGCTACCAGCATGGTCAGCAGCTTTTACAGGGGCACAGAATTAAAAAGCAAATCATCTGCTAAAGCACTAGGTAAAGAATTATTCAATCTGCTATGGGCCCCGCTGGAGCCTTATTTAGAGGGAATAAAGATCGTCAGCTATTCACCCGCAGGAAAACTGTACAGCATTGCCTTCCATGCCCTGCCGGTTGACAGTAACACGATACTGATGGATAAATACAAGCTGAACCAGTACAGCAGCACCCGGCAGGTAGCGTTACGAAACAAGGAGGAAAAAACTAAAGTGCCACAACGAATAACCCTGTTTGGCGATGCCACTTTTACATTAGACAGCACCACAATTGCCAAATCCAAAACAGGGAACAGCAATATTTCCAATAACTACACCCCGCAAAACCGTGGCACAAGGGGCGGCACCTGGACAAACCTGCCCGGTACTGCCGAAGAAATAAAAAAAGTAAAAAAACTGTTTGACAGGAATAAGATAAGCACTCAATTCTATACCCAAACAACAGCCACCGAAGAGAACCTGAAATCCCTCAGCGGCAACTCTCCGCAGGTGCTCCACATTGCCACTCATGGGTTCTTTTTACCTGAACCGGATAAAAAAAGAAGGGATAATCCTTTCAGCAGCGACAATACTTATACACTTGCAGATGACCCTCTGTTGCGAAGCGGCCTGATCCTTGCAGGCGGCAACTATGCCTGGAGCGGCAAAACACCAATTGAGGGTGTGGAAGACGGGATTGCCACTGCCTATGAAATATCTCAGCTCGATTTATCCAATACCGAACTTGTGGTGCTCAGCGCCTGTGAAACCGCACTCGGTGATGTAAAGGGAAGCGAAGGTGTATTTGGATTGCAAAGAGCCTTTAAAATGGCCGGGGTGAAGAAGATGATCGTGAGCTTATGGCAGGTTCCGGATAAGGAAACCGCCGAACTGATGACCGCCTTTTACTCCTACTGGCTGGGTGGAAAGACCGTAGAAGCCGCATTCACGCAGGCCCAGGCGGATATGCGGAAAAAATATTCTCCTTACTACTGGGCGGCTTTTGTGCTGGTGGAGTGATGCCACATTTTCTTATTTGTTGCTCCCTCAAAGTTTTGGTACATTAACAGTCCTGTTAACCAAAACTTTCCGCCATGAAATCCCTGCTGGTTTCTGTGCTGCTTTTCTATTCCTTCATTTCCTCTGCGCAATATCAGTCATTACCCCTCGTGCAGCAGGTCATGGACCATTTCAGCAAGGGCGAATACGCAAAAGCGATACCGGTTGCGGAAAAAGCAGTTGAAACAACAAAGACCGAAATGGGCGAGAACAGCCCCTTTCACAGCGGTATGGTGCTGTTCCTGGCCATAAGCCACTGGAGCCTTTTTCATTATCCCGAAGCGGAAACCTGGCTGTTAAAGAACAATGAACTCAACTTGAAATATACCGGCGAAAGAACGCTGGAATATATTGCCGGCCTCAACCGCCTGGCACAACTCCACCGGGAGATGGGCAAGTACCAACAGGCCGAGGCTTCCTACCTGAAGGCGCTGGACATATCAAAGGCGATGACGGGGATGAACGATACCGCCTATGCGAAAAGCCTCAGTAACCTCGCCTCCCTGTACCAGTTTACCGGCCAGTATACCAAAGCGGAGCAACTCATCATCCAGTCAAGCGACCTCATTAAAAAACTGACCGGCGAGAACAGCAGCCTCTATGCCACCACGTTAAACAATCTCGCCACTTTGTACTCCGACAAGGGGCAGCATGAAAAAGCAAAACCGCTTTTACTAAAAGTGGTGGAACTAAGAAAACTCACGGTAGGAGAGCGACACCCCGACTATGCCCAGAGCCTGAACAACCTGGGTTTTGTTTACGCAACCCTTGGTCAATACAAGGAAGCCGAACAGAATTACAGCAAAGCCGCAGAACTCTATAAGCTATTACAGGGAGAGACCAACCCGGATTATGCCACCAGCCTGGATAACCTGGCCTCCCTGTACAGTACAACGGGCGAATACGAAAAGGCGCTCCGGCTTTTTACCCAGTCAAAAGACATCCGGAAAAGAACAGTGGGCGAGGATCATCCCGACTATTCCCAGAGCCTTAATAACCTCGCCGGGTTTTATGAGGCCGCCGGTCAGTATGACCTGGCCGAACAACTTTTCCTGGAATCAAAAGAAAGAACCTTAAGGAGTGTAGGAGAAAAACACCCTTATTATGTAACCAGCCTGAACAATCTTGCCGCTTTATACCATTCAAGGGGCCAATATGTAAAAGCGGAACCCTTGTACCAGCAGGCTAGGGAAACGAGGAAAAAACTGCTGGGAGAAAGCCATCCCAGTTATGCCATGAGCCTGAACAACCAGGCTACCCTGTATCATGAAATGGGACAATTTGAAAAAGCAGAACCGCTTTACCTGCAGGCGGGCCGGATCTGGAAAAATGCACTGGGGACGCTTCACCCGGATTATGCCATGTCGCTGAACAACCTCGCCGCGTTGTATGAGGACCTGTTGCAATATTCGAAAGCGGAACCGCTTTACATACAGGCTAGGGATATCCGCAAAGCTGTTTTTGGGATTAATCATATCGATTATGCCACCAGTCTCAATAACCTCGCGGGATTATATGCCCAGATGGGTCAGTACAGCAAAGCGGAAGCGCTCATCGTACAGGCCAATGCGATCTGGAAGGGGGTCCTGAACGACAACAATCCAATGATCGCCCTTGGGATGAACAACCTGGCCGCAGTTTACCGGAAAGGACAAACAAAATACCCGGAGGCGGAACAACTTTACCTGCAGGCGATCGATCGCCGGAAAAAACAACTGGGAGAGAACCACCCCCTCACGGCCGACACGGAAAATGACCTCGCGCTGCTGTATATGAATATGAAGCAGTATAAAAAAGCCGAACCCCTGCTGCTGACAAGCAGTCAAAAGACCACCCAAAACCTGCTCAATACCTTCCCGGTACTTTCGGAGAAAGAGAAAGGGAACTATATCAATGAGAACCTTTTTTTCAACGACTGTAACAACAGTTTCCTGTACAATAACCCCGGTGCTTCCGTTTCGATCATCAACAATAACCTTAACCTGCAGCTTTTTTTCAAATCGCTTTCCCTGGCAGATACCCGTAATATGCTGGACGTGTTGCGCAACAGCAAAGATCCCACTATCAGGAAACTGGCCGGTGACTGGCAATCGGCCAAAACAGTACTGGCGACCCAGTACTCATTGCCGGCTTCAAAAAGAATCAAGAACCTGGAACAGAAGGAAACGGAAGCCGAGGAACTGGAGAAAGAACTGAACCGCAGGTCCGTGGAATTCCGCCGGCAGTTAACCGCCCTGCGGGTAACCGGAAAGGAGGTGCGGCAGCAACTGGGGGAAGATGGGGCGGCCATTGAATTCGTGAGTTTCAAATATTTCAATAAAAGACAAACCGACAGCGTCATTTACGCGGCTTATATTATTACCAAAAAAGACAGCATACCGGTTTTTGTTCCTTTGTTTGAAGAGACGCAGTTACAAAAACTTTTTACCCGCGCGGGAAACACCGCTACGCTCATGGTCAGCAGTTTTTACCGCGGCTCCGAAATAAAAAACAAGAACCCGGCTGCGGCATTGGGCGCCGATCTCTATAAACTTGTGTGGGCCCCCCTGGAACCCTACCTGAAAGGGATCAATAAAGTTTCGTATTCGCCGGCGGGTAAATTATACAGTATCGCTTTTCACGCCCTGCCTGCCGACAGCTCAACCGTATTGATGGACAAATACCAGTTGCAGCAATTTACCAGCACCCGCCAGGTGGTTTTAAGGGAACAGGAAAAACAAATAGTAAAACCGCAAAGTATCATCCTGTTCGGCGACGCAGCGTTCACGCTGGACAGCCTGCAAATTGTGAAGGGCAGAATAAAGAAAGAGGGTGTTTCCTCCACGATCATCACACCCTTTACGGAAGTTAACCGGAGCCGCGGATCAAGGGGCGGCATTTGGGATAATCTCCCAGGTACCGCGCAGGAAGTAAAGGCGATACAACAGTTATTTGATCAAAAGAAGATCAGCACCCGCACATTCATTCAAACTGCGGCTTCAGAGGAAAACCTGAAAGCGCTCAGTGGTAATTCACCGCAAATACTGCATATCGCCACGCATGGTTTCTTTCTTCCCGAACCCGTTAAAAAAGGGAAAGAGCCTGGTATCGCCGGGCAAAACACCTATAAACTGGCCGATGACCCCTTGCTGAGAAGCGGACTGATCCTGTCGGGGGGCAATTATGCCTGGAGCGGAAAAACTCCGATCGAAGGTGTGGAGGATGGAATCGTAACGGCTTACGAGATCTCTCAATTGAATTTAAGCAATACCGAACTGGTGGTCCTCAGCGCCTGCGAAACGGCATTGGGTGATGTGAAAGGCAGTGAAGGGGTGTTTGGTTTGCAAAGGGCCTTCAAAATGGCCGGGGTAAAAAAGATGATCGTCAGCCTCTGGCAGGTACCGGACAAGGAAACGGCCGAACTGATGAGTGGTTTCTATAATTATTGGATAAATGGCAAACCCGCCAACGAGGCCTTTGGCCTGGCGCAGGCCGAAATGAGAAAGAAATATGCGCCTCTTTACTGGGCGGCCTTTGTGCTGGTGGAGTGATAATGGTATTTGCATGTTTTTTTCCCTTCGACAGATGCCGGTTTCTAATGCCAGACCCTAAAGTGCGGCGTCCGGCATGACACAAACGGACTGTCACCCCGGGCGAGGAGGAACGACGAGACCCGGGGTCTATTAGGAACGCAATTTCATTTCATTTAATTAGGATTTCAACTCCGACAGATACCGGTTTCTATTGCCAGACCCTAAAGTGCGGCGGCCGGCATGACATACGATAAACAGGTTGGGTATTTTACACGCATTTTACTCACTACGAGTAGCTAAAAGGAATTAAGTACTATAAACGACTCAAAGTCCCCCTTGCGGGCTTGCCTACCGGCAGGGTTAGGGTGCCTACTCATGCACACACATCACCGGTACATGCGACTGAAATAGCAACTGTTTGGTGGAACTCGGTTTAAAAATTCCATCCAGCAGTTTATGCCGCTTGGGGATGGCGATGATAATGTCCAGGTTGTTCTTTTCAGCAAACTCATTGACGCCGTCCTCTATGTCGGGGTGCTCGATAAAATGATAGACCGGTTTCACTTCTTCCAGCATGGTATGAAGCAGGGCGGATTGCTCGGGTGTTTCCGGTTTGAAATGCTGGTCGTGGTAGTCTACATTCAGCACATGCAGTTCCGCATTGAAGGCTTTTACAAATTCCTTGATGGCGCCGGCGGGAGTGGTGTTCACGATATCTCTGAAATCGCAGGCAAAGCCAACCTTTTTGATCCCGTTGCCAAAGTTCTTACCGGGGGGAATGCTGATAACGGGCCAGGTTAGGTGTTTGATAGCAGACAGGGTATTGCTGCCAAACAAAACCCGTTCGAGCCCGGTACTTCCCTTGGACCCCATTACCACGGCAAGGGGTTTTATCTTGTTACACAGTGTTTCCAGTTCATCACTCACGTTTCCCAGCCTGGCCTCTGTATATACTTTTACGTCACCGGATGTGATATGCTCCACTTCCGCCTTCAGCGTGGCCAGTTTTGCTTCTGCGGATTTCTTCAGTTCATCAACTGAAACCAGCATGATGGGCACATCGGAATAACTGACGGGCACCTGGTACACGTTCAGCAGCAGGAGGCTGGCATTCACTGCTTTAGCCATATCGATCCCATAATGCAGGGCATTTGTGGCGATCGGCGAAAAATCGGTGGGGATGATAATGATTTTCATGATCTTATTATTGAATATAAAGGTATACCCGGTTTTCGCGAGTCTGGCTGATGATGGTCAAGAAACAAGATGATTTCTGCCACGGTATTTTTTTTGGCCACCAAAACACACGAAAAGACACGAAAAAGAGTTTACCACGGTACACAGATTTTCACATATTATAACATTTCAACACGTAAATCAGGGCTAATCCTTGTAATCTGGGGCAAAAAATTCGTGTGATTTTGTGACTGATTATTTTGCCACTAATTACACGAATGGGATCACAGACACTGCTCTGTATTTTTCGTGCTTGTTCGTGTGTTTTCGTGGCCAGAAATTTTGTTTGGCCAAAAAATGGGGATATTTATTTAATACAGTAACCGTGCCGGGAAGATTATTACTTCCAGTACATCGCAATGCGCCGGCCAATATTCTCCCTGAGATTGAGATAATACAGGTTGATGTCGGCCACATGGTAGTTGCGTTTGATGTACAGGAAACTCCAGGGGAACTTTGGTTTCCGCACATAGAGCAGACCATTGCTGATCCGCGCATCGGTGGTGGCCGGGTACACCCGGTTAAAATTTATCAGTACGGATCCCATGTTCATATTCCTTGCAGCATAGTTTCCCTCTTCGGTGCTCCATGTAAGGGGGTTGGTAACATAGGAATTCCCGTTCTCCTTTTTTAAGTAAAAAGGAACGAACCCTCTCTTTAGTGTGCGCCAACTGCAGAGGCAGCCGGTTTGCAGGGAATCTTCGCACATTTTCAGGGAATGGAAATAATCTTTTGGTACCGGCCAGCCGAGCAGGTAAGCCGCTACCAGTTTGTTCTTCAGGGTTGTTCCTTCAATGAAATCTTTTAGTAATCTTTCGGCGAGAAAGCTGCCCTGGCTATGGGAAGCGATGATGAAGGGACGGCCCTTGTTCCATGTTTTCAAATAATATTCAAATGCTGTTTTGATGTCTTCGTATGCCAGTTCGAATGCAGCCGCAGCGGTCGTTTTATCTTTTTTAAAAAAATTGACGATATGCGCCTGGCGGTAACGGGGCGCGAACACCCGGCAGTCCTTATTGAATACAGAGGCCTGGTACAGCATGGAACTGTAATCGGTTTTCGCGTTGATGAAGTCGTCATCGATGCGTGCATTGGCAACCCGCCTGAATTTTTTTTTGGTGAACGTGGTGGGATGAAGAAAAAAAACATCCACGGTTGAATCTCTTACTTCAGCTTTCAGCGGAGCAGGGATGCTGTCGGAAGGATCCCATTTCCAGGGATGTGCCGCCCAGTAATTCAAATCATTATAATGAGGAGTCCCGTCTGCGCTTTTAAACTGGTAATCGGCCCGGAAAGCCTTGTATTTATTGGAACAGGAGCTAAATGTTATAAATGCAATCAGAAGCAATTTAAAGGATCGGCCCATCCGCAAATTAACCTCATTTATAGGGAAAGCAGGCTCTTTAGGTAGTAATCAATAATTAATAATCAGTAATTCAATGTATTATATTAAAATAAGAGTCCCAAAAATATATGGGGGCAACCAATTTTAGAAATATTTAGTACTTTGTTTTGCATAGTACCAAATATCACCTTATCTTTGTCTTGTCAAAGCAAATAAACCGGATATGAATATTGAAAATACACAGAGCCAGATGCGGAAGGGGATTCTGGAGTTTTGCATACTTTCCATCATCCGCAGGGGAGAAGCCTACCCCAGTGATATTGTGGAAGAGATGCGGGCGGCCAATCTCCAGATACTGGAAGGTACCCTTTACCCGCTCCTTACCCGATTGAAAAATGCCGAAATGCTGACCTACCGCTGGGTGGAAAGCAGTTCGGGTCCTCCCCGGAAATATTTTTCACTGACAGAGAAGGGAGAACTTTTTTACGGGGAACTGGAACAAACCTGGAACGAACTATCCAACGGTGTGAATGCCCTGACCAGTAAAAGACAAGACGAACCCCTCACCCACCAATAAACCAATTCATCCCGCCTAAGGCGGGACTTCAACCCAATAACGAAGACATGAAAAAGATCATTAACATAAACCTCAGCGGCAGGGTAATACCGATCGAAGACTCGGCTTACGAAAAACTGCAGCAGTATATTGACAGTTTGCGCCGCTATTTTGCCAACGAAGAAGGTCGCGACGAGATCATCAATGATATCGAGAGCCGTATCGCGGAACTGATGAGCGATAAAGTGCGCAAGGGCGCCGACTCGGTCACTGATTCCGATGTGGAAGAGATCATCAGTTCCATGGGAAGGGTGGAAGATTTTGAAGCGGCCGACCAGGAGTCCGCCGCAGCGGGCACCACCGCCGGCTCTTCAGCCAGGGAACAACAGGCCGAAACCGCTTATACAGCCCCTAAAAAAGAAAAAGGCCGGTTATACAGGGATACCAGCGATAAATTTTTAGGAGGTGTCTGCAGTGGCGTGGCCAATTACCTCAATATTGATCCCTCAATCATACGCATCCTCTTTGCCATCATCACCTTTGGTGGATTCGGCCTGGGTGTGCTGGTCTATATCATTCTCTGGATCGTGCTCCCGCCGAAAGACATGGAAGGGTTTTCCGGTAAAAAGCTGTACCGCAATCCCGATGACAAGATCGTCGGTGGTGTGGCCGGCGGACTGGCCGCCTATTTTGGAAAAAGCGCCCGGACCATCCGGCTGATCTTTGCCGCGCCGCTTTTACTGAGCATGCTGGTTGGCGTGATCAACGGCATGCGCTGGGATTATGATGCCGGCTGGTTGTGGAATATCGGGTTCGGTTCACTGAGCGGTACATTCATCCTTACCTACATCATTTTATGGATGGTGCTTCCGGAAGCGAACAGTGACTACCAGAAGATGGAAATGCGGGGAGAGACCGTGGATATCAACCGGATCCGCCAGAATGTAAAAGAAGGCATGGGCGGTATGAAAGATAAAATGAAAGATTGGGGTGAAGAAGTAAAATCCTCCGCCCAGCATTTCAGCAATAAAGCAAAGGAATTCGCGGGAACAAGAGGAAAGGCCTTTGCCGCGGAAGTAAATGAAACGGCAAAACGGGGAGGTCGCGGACTGGGACATGCCATTGGCGTATTGTTCAAAGTGTTCTTCCTTTTCATCGCCGGTACCATCGCATTCGGATTGTTCGTATCCCTGATCGCGCTGCTGTTTGGCGGCGTAGCCTGGTGGCCGGTCAATAATTTTTTATGGACCAGCAGCTGGCAGCAGGTGCTGGCCTGGGCCACACTGATCCTGTTCCTGGTTGTTCCGCTGGTGGCATTTATTACCTGGATCATCCGCCGGATCACCCGTGCGAAATCGAAATCCAACTACCTGGGCTGGACCTTCGGCGGTCTCTGGGCCCTGGGGTGGGTGGCCATGGTCCTTTTTGTATCGAGTATGGCCAGAGATTTCAGGCAACAGAACTCCGTAACTACAGAAGTGGCGGTTACACAACCGAAAAACGGGAAAATGATCATTGCCGTTTCAAAACCGGAACTGGAATTCACCGGGCAGTTCGGCTGGATGAATGAGGGGAGTAATGGCTGGGATCTTTCCGATGATACGCTGAAGATCGCCGCGATTAAATTCAATGTTAAAGCCAGCACGGATGACAGCTTTCATGTGCAAATGAAACGATACAGCTTTGGTAAAACCAAATCGGACGCTGCCAACAGGGCCGGAAAGATCCAGTTCAATATTGTTGCAAAAGACAGCGTGCTCGATATCGACAACGGGTATGCCATTGATAAGGACAGCAAGTTCCGGGGTCAGTACGTGGAAGTGGAGATCATGGTACCCGTGGGCAAAAAGATACGGTTTGACGAATCCGTTAAGAAAAAACTGAACTCGATCAATGTGAAAGTCAGAAAAAATTACAGGCGTGACCGGGTGATCGGCGTAGTCGTTGATGAAGATGATGATAGTTTTCATTACCTGCCCGGTGTTGACTATACCATGGGACCCGGCGGTGAACTGACAGGTCCGGGTGGTATAAAGACCACTAACCCGGATAATGATTACCGTTACCAGCAGCCTGATACCACGTTACCCGCTCCGGATCCGGCCGGGATTCAGAAGCTCCTGGAGGAGGAAAAACGCAAAAAAGAGGAATCTGACCGGAAAATCAAGGAACTCGAAGACCAAATAAAGACATCAAAACCAGGCGCCATATTGAATAAAGCGAAAAAGGGGAAACCCGGGGGAGCATTTGCCATGGGGCCCTCACCGGTCAATTCGGTTGCCCAATGGTTTTAGACCCTGCGGGTTAAAAGAAGGTTGAAGTTGGGTCCCGGCGAAGCCGGGACGCAGGAAGGCTCCGGTAGGGGCCTTTCTGATTTTTGGCCCCCTAAACCCGAAAAAATATAAATACCGTGTTCACGGTATAGGTGACACACCGTAAGAAAATTACTTTTATCTTGTAATCAGAAAAACTAAACCAGATTTTATAACCACAAACTCAAACATTATGAAAAGGATCAAGCTCCTGTTATCATTCTCCCTGTTGCTGATGGCTTCAGTGGCGTTTGGTCAGAAGGAGAAAACAATTTCTACGATGAAAGAAGGTACCGTACTGACTGCTGACGACATCGGGTTCTTAAACATGGTTGCCAATGCCGACCTTTCCACAAGCCGTGGATCGGGAGAGCCCACCGCTACCATTGGCGGCAAGACCTACAAAGCAGGGGATGTACTGACAGCTTCTGATGCCAAATCGATCAACAAGGCGGTCAAGGCATTTAAGAAAGCCTATAAGGCTCCGGCTGAATCCCGCGGTGCCGGATTGTGCTATTACTGGTACTACTATTGTGACGGATGGGGATACTGCTACTGGTACAAATACTGGTATTACTGCTAATCGATACAAGCCATCATCCAAACAGCCAAGCCCCTTAACCGGGGCTTTTCTTTTTATGGCCGGTTAGTGAAGGAGGTCTCCGCCCAGGGGAAAAAAAAAGAAACGAAGGGCGTACTTCCCGTTTCACTCCGGACGGGCGGGATTGACAAATGAAATTGCTCTACATTTGCGGACAATTTTGTCAGCATGAAAAATACGCCCTTTACGGAAAAACATATTGCGCTTGGTGCGAAAATGGCCGAATTCGCCGGGTATAATATGCCCATCTCCTATACCGGCATCAATGATGAACATGCCGCGGTGAGAAAAAACGCCGGGATCTTTGATGTAAGCCATATGGGTGAATTTATCCTGAAGGGGGGGAAGGCCCTCGACCTGATACAACGTGTCACCAGTAATGATGCCTCCAAACTGAAAGCGGGGCAGGCGCAGTACAGTTGCCTGCCCAATGAACAGGGCGGAATTGTGGACGACCTGCTGGTCTATTGTATCGAAGAAAATAACGTGTACATGCTGGTGGTGAACGCTTCCAATATTGAAAAAGACTGGAACTGGATCAAACGGTTTGATAATGACGCGGTGGAGATGCACAATATTTCCGGTAAGACCGGCCTGCTGGCGATCCAGGGCCCCAATGCCACGAAAATACTGCAACCGCTGACCGACATGGATATCCAGAACCTGAAGTATTACACTTTTGTAAAGGGAAAATTCGCCGGGATTGACAATGTGCTGATCAGCGCGACCGGGTACACCGGTGCCGGTGGAGTAGAAATATATTTTGAAGACAAGGACGGTGATGCGGAGACGATCTGGAATGCGATTTTCGCAGCCGGCGGAACGCAGGGATTAAAACCTGCCGGGTTGGGCGCCAGGGATACCCTGCGGCTGGAAATGGGATATTGCCTGTACGGCAATGACATTGATGATACCACTTCTCCGCTTGAAGCGGGGTTGGGCTGGATCACCAAATTCACCAAGGAATTTACTTCCAGGGGGATCTTTGAAAAACAAAAAGCAGAAGGCCTCCAACGAAAGCTGGTGGGTTTTGAAATGATCGACAAGGGGATCCCCCGTCATGGTTACGAAATAACGGATGCCAATGGCGCTTCGATTGGTGTAGTCACATCCGGAACGCAGTCGCCCAGCCTGGGCAAAGCGATCGGAATGGGATATGTACGTACGCCTTATTCCTCATTCGGCGCGGAGATCTACATCAAAGTGCGGGATAAATTAGTAAAAGCAAAGGTGGCGAGGATACCGTTTGCATGATATTTGATTAAGAAAGGAGGTTTGAGGTTTGAAGTCGGATGTTTGAAGTCGGATGTCAGAAGTTGGATGTCAGAAGTCGGATGTCCGAAGTCGGATGTCCGATAGAGTCCTTAACATTGAGTTCACTTCTGACTTCTGACCTCAGTCCTCAGACCTCAGACATCCGACTTCAGTCCTCAAACCTCAAACCTCAGACATCAACTATGCCTACTATACATTTAACAACATTCATTGCCGCACCATCAGAAGTGGTATTTGACCTGAGCCGGCATGTCGGACTTCACAAGGAGGCCATGTCCACTTTCCAGGAAGATGCGGTGGCGGGAACCCGTTTCGGATTACTGGAAAAGGATGAAACGGTAACCTGGAAGGCAAAACACTTTTTCCGGAACCGGTTGCTGCGCGTGAAAGTTACGGAGATGAAAAAACCGGAAATGTTCACCGATGAACAACTGCAGGGTGATTTCAGGATGATGAAACATGAGCATTATTTCAAACCCTGCGACAACGGCACGATCGTGATCAACCTCCTTCATTATGAAGCGCCCTATGGATTACTGGGGCAGTGGTTCAATAACCTCTTTCTTACCCGGTACATGAAGCGTTTGCTGGAAAAACGCATCCACACGGTAAAGAGCTATGCCGAAAGCGGGAAATGGAAAAATCTCCTGGCCCGGTAAGCCAGATCCCATTTATTTCTGTTCCGTTATTTTTGCGCCATCATTACCATGAGCAATAAACCCGAACTGCATACCTCCCTGTCCCCTGCCCTGCTCCATCTCTATGATCTCAGCAACAGCGTTGTGGTCATTATTGATGTTTTCAGGGCCACGTCTACCATTGCAGCGGTCCTGCACAACGGCGCCAAATGCGTGATTCCGGTCGACTCGGTTCCCAAGGCCATTGAGATCAGCAAGAATATCGGGGGCATCCCCGCGGGAGAAAGGGATGGAAAGATCGCCGAAGGGCTGGAGCACGGAAATTCTCCTCTTGAATACCACCGGGATTTTATTGAGAATAAAACACTGGTGCTTACCACCACCAACGGCACGCGCCTGCTGCAGATGGCGCTGGACAGGAATGCCGACACCATCATCTCCGGTTCTTTTCCCAACCTGTCATCGGTTTGTGATTACCTGGTGAGAGAAAAGAAGAACGTAGTGCTGGGCTGCGCGGGATGGAAGGACCGGTTCAACCTGGAGGATACGCTTTTCGCGGGAGCCGTGATCCATGCCATCGGGAAAGCGTTCACCATTCATTGCGACAGTTCACTCATGGCAGAGACCATGTATATAAAACATAAGAACAAGTTGATCGACTTCGCACCGAAACTCACGCACTATCACCGGCTCGTGGAAAGATTCGGACTGATCGAGGATATCCGGTATTGCCTGACTCCGGATGTGGCGGACGTATTACCGGTTTACCGGAACGGGAAGCTGGTTAGAGAAGAAAAAACCTACTAAGATACTTTATTTTCCCGGCTTAATTTTGGTTTGAGATTTATTTTTTATTTCTCCTTTTTTACAAGGAAATCCGCTGCACATTCTTTTATTTTTGCCGATTAACCTTTTTACAACAAGCAATAGCCGGTACGTAGTAAAGCGCTTCGTAAGTGAGCGACACTATTACCTATTGCCCGTTGACAATTGACACTGAATTATGGCCTTACCGCACCTTATCAAGTTTGTCTATACCCATGGAACGGACGAAGTGATCCGCAGAGGAAAGAAGATCCATGCCATCGGGTTTGTGGAACTCGTGGAATATGATGATCTGTTCGGCTCCGCCGTATTCCGCGTAAAAGACGACAGCTACGCCACCTATTACAAAGTCTATATCCAGAAATTCAAGGACCCCAAATCAACATCACTCCGTTGTGCCTGTCCTTACAACCTGGGCGATATCTGCCGTCACGAAGCGGCGGCTCTTTTCCAGTTACAGGAAATGATCGACCGGGGGCACCTGCAATCGGAAGAAATAAAATACGACCAGCGGCACACGGTTGCCAAGATGAAGTCGATCGAACTCAAAACCCTGCGCCTGCTTTCTTCACCCGAAGCTTTCCAGGCCGCCGAAACTTTTTTACGGACCCACAAAGCGGGGATCGAATTCGCGGAGAATGAAACCGTCAAGGCCACGGTCACCCTGGACGGGAAGGACCACAAAGTGCTTATCCGGAAGAATGAAGAAAGAAATTTTGACACCAGTTGCGAGTACGAGGACGAAGAGCATCCGCTCTGCCTGCCCAAGCTGATCGTTTTCCTGCAATTGCTGAATACCCATGGCGCGAATTATTTCGACAGCATCCGCAACTGGGATAAGGAAAAAAATAAATTGCTCGAGGCGTACGGCTACTCACTCAGCGATGACCTCAAGGGTAAATTTGAATTTGTGTACAAGGATGGCAAACCCTTTTTACGGGTGCTGGACCCCGGTATCAAACGCGTGGCCCCGGTGGCGGCACCTACGAGACCGGTATATATCCCGGAGAAAGAAAAAAAGGAAACCCTTACGGAAGAACCCGCCGAAGTGATCGTTTCCGCTCCCTCGCACCGGCTGGGAGTGGTTTTCAATTTCAATAAAAAGAATTACCCCCAGTTCACGCTGGATGTGGTGATGGGCGAACCCAATGAGCAAAATGACGCGTTTACGGGGACCGTGGAAAAAATAGACATCAGCCGCTATGTAAGCACGGATAATCTTTCGGAAGGGGACCGGGAACTGCTGACCCTGCTGCGGAAACTGCAGGACAGCGAGATCAATAAATATGTCAGTCGCAATTCTCCCTTCTCCGGTATCTGGGAAAATATCATTCACCAGGAAGAAGATGACCTGCCGGAAGAGACGCGGGAACTGATGGCCGAATACCTGTTGCCCAAGCTGAAGAAAATTTTTACCGAATCGGCGGACAACCCCTTTGTGTTCCTCCTGCCCGTTAAAAAGGCATTCAAAACAAATAACCTCGTGCCCCTGCAATTGCAGGCGGAAGAGGCCCGGCCGCATTTCATGGTACGAAAGAATTCCCATTATACGATACAGTGCCGGGTAAAAGTGGGCGGACTGGATTTCGACCTGGGTGATAACGAAAGCCCCAGCCCCCTGTTCTTTTTATATAACCAGCAGGCCTACCTGTGGAAGTCCAATGAAGTGATCCTGCTTACCGAAAAATTCCTTCCTTCCGGAAAGATGACCGTGAAAACGGATGAATGGAGCGATACCCTCGGCAAGTTCCTGATGCCGCTGGCCCGGGATCATAAAGTGGATTTTGACAAGTCGCTCGTACAGGAAATAAAGGATGGCAATCCGGAAGTGAAATTATTCCTGCTGGAAAAGGGCGAATACCTCGTTTTTCAGCCATCATTCTCCTATAAGGGATACGAAACCCGTGCAAAGGACCGCGATGAAGTGGTGGTGCCCCAGGGGGATAAAGTGATGATCGTGCACCGGAACCGGCAAAAGGAACAGGAGTTCATCCATCAACTGCAAAACCTGCACTCCAGCTTTATACATAACGAGGATACCGGTTCGCTGGCCCTGAAAGGCACGGACGTGCTGAAGAATAACTGGTTCTTCCTTTTTGTGGACGCGATGAAGGACATGAAGACACCGGTCTTTGGCTACGAGGCACTGAAAAATTTCCGGTTCAATACGGCAAGACCGCAGACAAAGATCTTTATCAGCAGCAATACCGACTGGTTTGATGCCAAGGTGGATATATTGTTTGGCGACCAGCAGGTGACCGTTGCCGAGGTGAAAAGGGCGCTGGCCAACAAGCAGCAGTTCGTGCAACTGAACGACGGAACATTCGGGATCCTGCCGGAAGAATGGCTGAAAAAATATTCCCTGCTTTTCCGCGTGGGCGAAGGCAAGACCAATTCGTTGAAATTATCCCGCTACCACCTGAGCGTGGTGGATGAATTGTATGAGACAAGAGATGAAGAGGAACTGGTGGTGCAACTGGAAGAAAAATACGCCAGCCTCCGGGAGTTCAATAAGATAAAAGAAATTGAACCGTCCACGTACCTTAAAAAAATTCTAAGACCTTACCAGGTAGCGGGCTTCCAATGGCTGAACTATCTCACGGATATCAAATGGGGCGGTATCCTGGCGGATGATATGGGTCTTGGTAAAACGGTGCAGGCCCTCTCTTTCCTGGAACATTACCGGGATGAACACGGAAAACTCAAGGCATTGGTGGTTTGCCCCACCACGCTGATCTATAACTGGGAGAACGAGATCAAAAAATTCACGCCCGGGTTGACCTACCGGATCCATCATGGCGCTACCCGCACAAGGGTAAAGGAAGAACTTACCGATCATGATATAACGATCACTACCTATGGCACTTTGCGCAGCGATATCAAGCTGCTGATGAGTGTGGAATTTGATTATGTGATACTGGACGAAAGCCAGGCCATCAAGAACCCGGCCAGCAAAGTGGCGAAAGCTTCCTGCCTGCTGGCAGCCAAACACCGGCTCTGCATGAGCGGTACGCCGCTGCAGAATAACACCTTTGATATTTTCGCGCAGATGAACTTCCTGAATCCCGGGATGCTGGGTACCATGGAATTCTTCCGACAGGAATTTGCCATACCCATTGATAAGTTCGGGGAGCAGGAAAGGAAAGAGCATCTCAAAAAGATCCTTTATCCTTTCATCTTAAGAAGAACAAAGGAGCAGGTGGCCAAAGACCTCCCGGAAAAACAGGAGATGATCCTTTTCTGCGAAATGGAAGAAGAGCAGAGAAATATTTACGACGCCTACCGGAACGATTTCCGGAACCAGATCCTGGGCACCATCGAAACACAGGGCATACAAAAATCGCAGCTCACCATCCTGCAGGGCCTGATGAAGCTGCGGCAGATCTGTGATTCACCGGCCATATTGAATGAGCAGGAGAAATTTGAGAACCACTCCATCAAGCTGGATGAACTATCGCGTGAGATCACGGAGAATATCGGCAACCATAAAGCACTGGTCTTTTCGCAATTCCTCGGCATGCTCGCGCTGATCAGGGCCAAACTGGATGCGCTGGGGATCAAGTACGAATATTTTGACGGTAGCACATCGGCGCCGGACCGGGAAAAAGCGATCCAGAGTTTCCAGAATAACGAGGAAGTGAGGGTGTTCCTCATTTCGCTGAAGGCGGGTGGTGTGGGATTGAACCTCACGGCAGCCGACTATGTCTATATTGTTGACCCCTGGTGGAACCCCGCCGTGGAGCAGCAGGCCATTGACCGGACCCACCGTATCGGGCAAACCAAGAACATCTTTGCCTACCGGATGATCTGCAAGGACACGATCGAGGATAAGATCCTGCAACTCCAGGAAAAGAAACGGGCCCTGGCCAAGGATATCATTGCCGACGATGCAACGTTTGTGAAGACGCTGACAAGAGAAGATGTCGAATATCTATTCAGCTAAACCGTTCATCGGCATTTTTGGCCGGTTTACACGATTTTGCCACAAAAATTAACAATTCAGCGAAGGTTGCAACCTATTCTTACGTCTATTTTCGTAGACCTATTTAATTGATTATGAAGAAGATTTTTACCTTATCCGCAGTATTCATACTGTTTTTATCCTCCAGTCATGCTCAAAAAGCCGATGGCAGTATCAAGGGAAAGCTGGTGGACACAACCGCCAAACAACCCATTTCCGATGCTACGGTGTCGGTTCTTAACGCCAAAGACTCTTCTCTTGCCACTTTTACCCTGTCGAATAAGCAGGGTATTTTTGAAATAAAGGGGCTTGCAACCGGCAGCTACCGGGTGGTCATATCCAGCAAAGGATATATGGAGTTCAAACAGTCCGTTACTTTAACAGAAACAAATAAGACGATTGAATTTGGCAATCTCGCCCTTCAGAAAGATTACAAAACCCTGGAAGGGGTTACCGTTATCAGCGAATCTCCCATACAGGTAAAGAATGATACGGTCCAGTTCAATACCAGTGGCTTCAAAACACAGCCCAATGCCTCGCTTGAAGACCTTTTGAAGAAGATCCCCGGAATGGAAGTGGACAAGGAAGGAACCGTAAAGGCACAGGGTGAGCAGGTTCAAAAAGTGCTGGTTGACGGAAAGGAGTTTTTTGGCAATGACCCCAAACTGGCCACCAAAAACCTCACGGCCGATATGATCGAGAGCGTACAGGTATTTGACGATATGAGCGACCAGGCAAAATTCACCAAGATCGATGATGGCAGCCGGACAAAAACATTAAATATCAAACTGAAGAAAGACCGCAACAAGGGTTATTTCGGAAGGGCGCTGCTGGGTGTTGGCAATGACAGCCGTTATGAAGGAAACCTCAGCGTGAATAAGTTTAGCGGTGATCAGCGGATATCGGTCCTCTTCAATACTAATAATATCAATAAGCAAGGATTCTCCTTTTCTGATATCATCAGTTCCATGGGAGGCTTCAGCGGCTTTGGCGGGGGCGGCGGAACCGGCGGGGGCGGCTTTGGCGGAGGGATGCAAATGATCTCCACCCGCGGCGGTGGCTTTGGTGGTTTAGGCGGTTCCGGCACTACCGGCATCATCAGATCATTGTCGGCCGGTCTTAATTATTCAGATGTATGGGGCAGGGGTATTAAAGTGAGCGGAAGCTATTTCTTTTCCGACTCAAGACCCCGGCAGGAACAAAACACATTCCGTCAGACCTTTTTCGCAAACGATTCAACGGCACGCCTGAGCCGGGAAACTTTTTCAGATAACCTGAACCAGAACCATCGTTTTAACCTGCGGTTTGAATACCAGATCGATTCGATGAATTCCATCCTGTATACGCCAACGCTCACGTTCCAGCACTCGGAGAATTTCAGTTCAGACAGCTCCGGTACGGTGTCTACTACTCCATTGAAAGAATTTTTGGCGATCACGGGGCGCTCACAGAACAGCAATGAGCGGAACGGGATGAACCTGGGAAATAATATCTTATTCCGTCATAAATTCGGGAAGATCGGGCGCACTTTTACCGTGGGCTGGAACAATACGCTGGGAAACAGTGAAAGCGACGGACTCACGATCTCCAACAATAGTTTTTACCTGCCCGATGGCACGCTCTACAATTCATTTTCACAAAACCAGAATTACAAGCAGAGAACGGAAACTCATAACAACGTTATCAGCACTTCTTATACGGAACCGCTGGGACTGAATAAGCTGCTGGAGTTCAATTACGCATATACCAATAACAAGAGCGAGTCCAAAAAGGAAACCTTCAATTATAACAACGCTACGGATAAGTATGACAACCCCAACCTGCTGCAGACAAATAATTTCACCAATACCTTCCTGGCGCACCGGTTTGGGGCAAATTTCAGGGTACAGGAAAAGAAATACAATTACCAGTTTGGTATCGGCGTGCAAAGAGCCACACTGGAGAGCCAGAGCTACCAGGCCCTGACCAATAAGGACTCGGTTACGGCGCAGACGTACACCAATATATTCCCGACGGCCAATTTCAATTTCACCCCGGCAAAGAGCAAGAACCTGAGGATCTCCTACAATGGCAGAACGAACCAGCCGAATGTATCACAATTGCAGAATGTTCCGGATGCGACGGACACCTTGAATATTAAGATCGGCAACCCCGGACTTAAGCAGGAATTCAACCACAATTTCAATATCGGGTTCAATACATTCAATGTACTTACCTTCAAATACATTGCGGCTAACCTGAACTTCAGCACCACCCGTAATAAGATCGTTAACAGCATCGCCACCCGCGGCCCGGTGCAGACCACCACCTATGAGAACGTGGATGGTTATTTCAGGGCCTTCTCTTTTGTAACCCTGGGACTGCCGTTCAAGAACCCGAAGCTGAAAGGTTCCAGCGTAAACGTTACCAATAATATGTTCTATGTAAAGGATATAAGCCTGGTGAATCACAAAAAGAATGAGACAAAGACGGTCAGCATAACCCAGGGTGCCGGGGTCAATTTCAACAAGGAGAAGATCGACTTCGGGGTAAAGGCCAACATCTCGTACAACAAGGTAAAATACAGCATCAATACACAGCTTAACGAAGATTACTTTACACAAACCTATTCGGGCGATGTGGCCTATACGTTTCCTAAGAACATTATTCTCTCCACCAACTTTGATTACCTGGTGAATTCAGGCAGGGCCGAAGGGTTCAACCAGAGCGTTCCCCTTTGGAATGCCAGCCTCAGCAAGCAATTCTTTAAAAACAAGAACGGCGAACTGAAGTTTTCGGTAAACGATATCCTGAACCAGAATCAAAGCATTACCCGCAGCACCGGCGATAACTATATCCAGGACACCAGGAGTATGGTGCTGAGGCGCTACTTTATGGTCAGCTTCCTGTTTAACCTGAACAGGATGGGCGGAAAGACCGGGCAGCAGCAACAAACCATGCCGGGGATGCCCCGTTTCATGGAACGGAATATGCGGGATGTAAGAATGCAATAAACGGTTTGACCGGAAATAAGAACGTCCCGCCAAAAGCGGGACGTTTTACTATTATGGGGGTTAGTAAATAAAATTATTGATCCTTACCGTTAAGCTTCGCTCACTTATGCCGGTGAGGGGAGGAGGATGCCGCGGCGGATGAACCGTGTATCAGCACTGCCAGTATTGATTTCAGCAACTGGAAAATATTATAGGAAGGTTTGTAATGCTGGCGGTAGATCTTCGCCGCCTGGGTATGGTATTTCAGTCTTCTGCTTTTCATAGTTATCGTTTTTACAATGGGTAAACGGATACTGTCATCTTAAAAGTATGTCATAAAAGGTAAATTTTATAATATTGGGAATGATTTCTAACCCGTTATTTCCGTTACATATGAAAAAATCCGTAAAAACACTTGTATTTATTACTAGTTTCCTTTCTTTTTTTCTCCCTGCCAGCGCGCAGCTTAAACTGCCCGTGCTTAGCGCCGTTGCAACCGATATTAAAAAGGTGATCGGGGATTATCCCAACCGGTTCATCAACCTGATGGGCGAGATCATCGAGGAGCATCCGCAGTCAACCGACTACCAGTGCAACTTCAAAGTGTACGGTGCCGAAGAATGCAGGATCACCCGTTATTCTGCGAAAAAGGAAGTGTGCAGCTTTGAGGCCCTGATGCTGACCACGGATAATTTTGAGAAAGCCAGGCAAAAATTCAAGTCGCTGTACAATCAGCTTAATAACCTGTCGGCCGACCTTGGCAATTCCCGGAACATACGCTTTAAAGCTCCCTATGAGGCACCCGAGGGGAAAATGAAATTCACCACTATTGTATTCAACCCCGAACCCGTTTCGGAACAAACCACACGGCTCCGGGTGGAACTGAGCCTGCAGTTCTTTGAACCGATGGAGTGGAAGGTAAAGGTGCTGGTGTATGATAGGGAGAGGGAGGATGCGGAGCGTGGACCGGAGAGAGAGTTATGAGTTCGGAGTTCGGAGTTCGGAGTTCGGAGTTAAGAGTCAGGGTTCTCAGTTGTACGATTTCCTGACTAACTCAAGACCCGGAAAGGGTGACATGAGCAGGCAGCGAATAAGCTGACGCACCTGAACGAACACTACTCACTTGAAAGTATAGCACCGAAGCCTGTAGGGGTGAAGTATTTTACCGTGCGCAGGTGTAGAAATATATGAACTTTAGTGATCCGACTCTGAACTCCCGACTCCGAACTCATTTATTAACTTTCATTAACATTAAACCAACCCCCATTAACCCCCCATCCCGCCCCGCGGGAATACTTTCGTAGCCGAAATCAGTTAGCTATGAGAAAAATCTGCTTTTTATTATTCTTCTTTGCCGGAATAAATATGCTGGCGGCTGCACAGAAGAACGGTTCGGTGAAGGGGCTGGCCTTTGACACCCTCGCTAAACAACCTGTGGGAGCGGCAACGGTTACCGTGCTGGAAAGAAAAGATTCTTCCCTGGTAACGTTTACCATGACCGGCAGTGACGGACGATTTGAACTGAAAGGTCTTGCCAACGGCGATTACCGCCTGCTGATCACGCATGTGAACTATCATAACAGTAACAGGTATTTCAGCATCTCGGACACTACTAAGACCGCGGAGATGGGCAACCTGGTGATGAATGACCGGGTCAAAGTGCTGGAAGAAGTGGTACTGGCTGCAGAGGCTCCGCCGGTAACGCTCATTAACGATACCATTCAATACAATGCGGGATCCTTTAAAGTGCAACCCAATGCCACGGTGGAGCAGTTATTAAAAAAACTTCCCGGGGTAAAAGTGGAAAAGGACGGAACGATCAAGGCGCAGGGAGAAAAAGTGAATAAGGTGCTGGTGGACGGCAAGGAATTCTTTGGCAATGATCCCAAGATCGCCACCAAGAACCTGCCGGCAGATGCAGTGGATAAAGTTCAGGTGTATGACAAACAAAGCGACCAGGCCGAACTCACCGGTTTTGAGGACGGCAATTATGAAAAGACCATTAACCTCAAACTGAAGAAGGATAAGAAGAAAGGCCTTTTTGGTAAGGCGATGGCCGGCGCCGGTAACAAAGAACGGTATGAAGGCAAGTTCAATGTGAACTCCTTCAAGGGTGCCCGGCAGTTATCCGCCATCGGCATGGGCAATAATGATAACGGGGAGGGATTCACCTTTATGGATATCCTCAACTTCACCGGTGAAATGGCCAGGATGCAAAGAGGCAGCGGTGGTAATATCAATATCACGGTTACGGGCGACCAGGCCGCTGAGATGGGAGCCTCCAATTTCGGCGGTAACAACGGGATCACCACGGCCTGGGGAGGCGGATTGAACTACAATAATATCATAGGTAAGAAACTGGATTTCCAGAGTAATTATTTCTATAACCGGATGAACCCCGAACGGGAAAGCCATATACAGCGTCAGTACCTTTTACCCGGCACCTCTTATTACAACCAGAATTCCTATACGGATAACCTGAACAATAACCACCGGCTGAACCTGAATATGCTCTACCAGCTGGATTCGTTGAACTCAATCCGCATCACCCCTTCATTCAGTTACCAGAAAACAGACAACAGGAGCCGGTCCGATTACCAGACCTTATCGGCAATGAAAACGCTGACGAACGAAGGGTTCAGCAATACCACATCGGCCAACGAGGGCTTCAGTTTCCGCAACGATATCACCTGGAGAAAGAAATTCGCCCGCAGGGGAAGAACCTTCTCCCTTTCGTTGCAAACCAGCCTGAATGAAAGCGACGGGGATGGAACCCTTTCTTCCATCAACAGTTTTTACGATCCCAACGGAAACCTGAACCGCCGCGATACGCTGAACCAACGCAGCGACAGCAGGGCGGATTATAAAAGTTATAATGCAAGGGCCGTTTATACCGAACCCCTGGGAAGGAGATCACTGCTGGAATTCAGCGCGGGGAAAAGCAACAGCCGGAATAATTCAGAAAGGCTTACGTACGATTATAACAATGGCAAGTATGATGACCTGAACGAACAGTTGAGCAATGATTTTGAAAACAGGTACGGATTAACCAGTGCGGGTATCCGCTTCCGGCACCAGCAGAAGAAATACAATTTTTCGCTGGGTGGCGCCTGGCAGCAGGCCGAACTGGAAGGGACCATTACCACCGGGATCAAGGACTCCGTGATCAGCAAAACATTCCGCAACCTGTTACCCAATGCCCGGTTCCAATACAATTTCACGCGGTTCAAGAGTTTGTCGCTGACCTATGCCAGTTCGACCAACCAGCCCACAATGCAACAGTTGCAGCCGGTGCCCGATATCAGCAACCCGCTGAATATCCGTGAGGGCAACCCGGACCTCAAGCAGGAATTTGCTCATACCGTGCAGGGACATATGAACCTGCTGAGCCCTTATAAGAACAGGAATTTCTTTATGTACTTCACCCTGCAGGCGGTGAAGAACAAGATCGTGAACTATGATTCGATCAACCAGCAGACAGGGGTGCGAAAATTCAAACCGGTGAATGTGAACGGGGTGTACAATCTTAATGGTAATATCAGCTACAGCAGACCGGTACGTTTCCTGAAAGGAACGGTGGAACTGAGCAGCGGCGGAGGCTTTAGCAGGACAAAACAGATGATCAATGACCTTACCGGCAAAGCGGTAGTGAACAATATCCGTACTCTCACCGTGGGTCCTGAATTGCGTTTCGATATCAATCCCACCGAAAAACTGAACCTGGCCATCGGTGGTGGCATCAGCTATAACAAAACAAAATATTCATTGCAGTCCCTGGCGCCTGCGGAGTATTTATCCCAGGATTATAATGCCTCGGTTGACTGGCAGATGCCCAAGGGGTTTTTCTTCTCCACCGATTTCAATTACACGATCAACAGCCAGCGGGCGGCAGGTTTCAATGTGAAAGTACCACTGTGGAATGCCAGCATCAGCAAACAGGTGCTGAAATTCAACCGTGGCGAGATCAAATTCAGCGCCCGCGACCTGCTGAACAAAAATGTGGGGATCAGCCGCAATACCAGCAACAACTATATCGAGGACAGCCGGGTGCTGACCCTGCGCCAGTTCTTTTTACTGAGCTTCACCTATAGTTTGAGTAAAACGGGGCTGAATAATGGCGGCGGCGGGGGAGGGATGAGGGTTATTACGAGGTAATTGCAGTCTGCAGCCGGCAGTCGGCAGTCTGCAGTCTCCAACATCCCGCCTACGCTAAGGCTTCGGCGGGCAAGCCAACATCCCGCCTACGCTAAGGCTTCGGCGGGCAAGCCAGCATCTAACATCCAATATCCAGCATCCGAAGGGGGGGCATCAGTACGTCCTCTTCAGATCAAAATTGGTAAGGATCACATAATCCCCCAGGTTTTCAAATTTGGTCAAGTCAGGGTTCGCAAAACTATTATCGGGGAAACAACTGATATTTAAGATCCGCAGTTTTTTATTACGCATTTGCAATTGTGCGGCGGTCCCGAGTTTTTCATCGGAGTGGAACTTGCCTACGC
>JBGATE010000099.1:0-10250 GCA_044229375.1 Chitinophagaceae bacterium | reverse complement strand
GTGCAACCAAGTCTGACTTCATCTACGATCCTTCGAAAGAAGAATTGATAGCTGAACTGATGCCGAAGATACTCAATACACAATTATATAAAGCCGTGCTGGATTCCAATGCTTCGGAACATGGCGCCCGCATGACCGCTATGGATAAGGCCAGCGAAAATGCCAATGAGATGCTTCGTTCATTGAAGATATCTTATAACCGGGCAAGGCAGGCGGCGATCACGACGGAGCTGACAGAGATCGTAAGTGGTGCGGCGGCGTTGCAGGGGTAAAGCCCCCTGTCCCCCGCAGGAGGAACTTAAGTGCTCCAATCCTGATTGTTATACCGGGTCTTTGTTAACAATGTTAATAAGTGCGCTTTCACCTTGGGGTAAGTAATATTAATTTCGTTCAAACCGTTATGAAATTATCTCATGGAAATAGTTAATCTGATACCACACATAGAAGCGCTCATTTTTGCGAGCGAGAAGCCGTTGACTACATTGGAGATAACAGAACTGATCAATAATACCTTTGAGGAGGCTGAAGAAAAGATATCGCTTGATAAGATCGAAGCCGCTCTTGATGGCATCCAGGAAAAATACAGCGCCGATTTCTATCCTTTCGAAGTAAAGCAGAGCGGCGGCGGCTGGCAGTTCCTGACCCGGCCCGACTATCATAAGACCGTGTCGCAACTGAACAAGGATAAGTTCATGAAGAAACTTTCCGCGGCGGCCATGGAAACCCTGGCGATCATTGCCTATAAGCAACCCGTTACCAAGGGTGAGATCGAAGCCATCCGCGGCGTGAGCTGCGATTATGCCGTGCAGAAACTCCTGGAAAAGGAACTGATCATCATCAGCGGCCGCAACGAAAAGTCGCCGGGCCAGCCCCTGCTGTATTCCACTTCAGGAAATTTCATGGATTATTTCGGTATCAATTCGGCAGAGGAATTGCCCCGGATCAGGGAAGTACTGCCCGACCATACGGTGGAACCTACTGCCATGCAGGGTCCGCCCCCGGAAAATGAAGCAACTACCGATGAGAACGATGATATAACAGCCCTGGCGGTTACGGAAGGCGGAGAACTTATCGGGAACAATGACGCCGCAGAGGATGAGGAAAGCTGAAAAAAAATATTTTGGTATTGTAACTATGCCACCTTCCCGGTGGCATAGCTGTTTACAGTATATTCGCAGCTATGCCGGAAAGATTGACCCATGAACAATTGTTACAGGTTGCCGGAGAGTTCGGGACGCCCCTGTACGTTTATCATGCTGAAAAGATCAGGGAAAGGTACCAGGAACTGACCAGCGCTTTTAAGGCCCTTGATACAACCTTCTTTTATGCCAGTAAGGCGCTTACCAATATCAGCATCCTCCGTTACATTAATGAAATGGGTTGCAACGTAGATTGCAGTTCCATCAATGAAGTGAACCTGGCCCTGGTGGCGGGATTTGAACCGAACCGTATCCTGTACACTTCCAACGGTATTGCCTTCAGTGAAATTGAGGAAGCGGTGGCGGCGGGTGTGCATATCAATATCGACAGCCTCTCCAACCTGGAGAAATTCGGCAGGAAATACGGGCACGATTACCCGGTGGGTATCCGCATCCGGCCCAATATCATGGCCGGGGGCAACCTGAAGATCTCCACCGGGCACGATACCAGTAAGTTTGGTATCCCGGTAGGCCAGCTGCCACAGATGGAAGAGCTGATGCGGCGGCATAACTTATTCATCCGCACCCTGCATATCCATACCGGCAGCGATATTAAAGACGTTGCCGTCTTTGTACGGGGCATTGAAGTATTGTTCGACCTCATCCCGCATTTCCCCGAACTCGAAGTGATCGACCTGGGCGGAGGCTTCAAAGTGCCGTATGAACCGGGGGAGGAACCCACCAATGTAAACCTGCTGGCCCAAAAACTTAAGGAAACATTTGACAATCACCCGGTGGCGAACGGTAAAAAATTTCAACTATGGTTTGAACCCGGAAAATACCTGGTAAGCGAATGCGGCTACCTGCTCGCGCAGGTAACCGTACTGAAAGATACAGGAACGATCGAATTCGCGGCGGTCGACAGCGGTCTCAACCACCTGATTCGACCCATGATGTACGATGCCTATCACCATATCCTCAATCTCTCCCATCCCGCTGGGAAATTGAAGGTTTATACGGTGACCGGAAATATCTGCGAAACCGATACGTTTGCTTCCAACCGGGAACTAAATGAGATCCGGGAAGGGGATATCCTTGCTTTATGTAATGCCGGCGCCTATGGCTTTGAAATGGCCTCCAATTATAACTCCCGCTTCAAACCGGCTGAAGTGATGATGCTGGATGGTAAGCCGCACCTGATCCGCAAAAGAGACAGCATGGAGGACCTTTTAAGGAATCAAATTTACTAAAGAAACTACTCCGCCTTCTTTACAGTGATGGTGGTAATGGTTCGGGATGTAACGGGTAAGGTGCCAAAAGAGGTTTCCGTATTACCGTTGGATTCAGTCGTTTCTGTTTTTTCCCGGAGAATGCCGGTGGCCCGGTCAATGATCATCTTCCCGGTGGATTTATTGTTCATGGTGGTGGTCGTTTCGTTCCCCATCATTTCGGCCCTCGAAACCGTAACGGAGCTGGTGGCAAAATCAACTACAATGGTCGTATCATTGATATCGGTGATCTTGTAAGCGGCATCAAACTTTCCGCTTGCATTCGTATAGGATTCGGTCCATGGTTCGTCTTTCCCCGTTTCGGTTTCGGGCAGTATCTTAAAAAAACTGGGCCCGCCTTTTTGCGGTGGCTGCACCAGGTTAAAAACATCCTTCATCATATTGCTGATGATCGCCATCCGGCTGTCGCCCCCGGTCAGCTCCACTTTTTCAGGTATGCTCAGCAGGGTTTTTCCCGCGGGGTCGATCACCATATCATATTTTTTTTCCAGTAGTTCTTTCACGGGTTTCCCGAATGGCCCGTTCATGTCTTTTTCCTCGTTGGAATCAAAATTCCTTTTCTGGCCCATCCCGTCAAATGAAAAACGGACGCGCTGAACAGCATGGTTGATTGTATTATTATCCTCCGTGCTGTTGGTTACGGTATAGGTGTGATCGCCGGTTGCATCCACCGTAAAATCAATGGCCTGGCCCATGGCCTGCTGGGCGATCGTGGTCTTTAACTGAAGCGTTGCCTGCAGTACCTGGCCCTGGTCAAATTTGAGTTTGCTGCTTACCTTCTGGGCATGGAGTAACATGGAGAACAGCAGAACCAGGGAGGAAACAATGGTTTTTTTCATATTCCGGGCAATAATGTTCAAAGTTGACGAATAAGCACAACAATCGTTGCAAAAGGTGGAAAATAGTTCTTTACGGCTTTACATGTATCCTGTTAATTTCGCCTGAACTTCTTATTTTTAATAACCGTTTTTAACAAAAAAGGTTTGCTATGCCCATACGAATGACCGATGACCCGATCGACCCCAATCAGCAGGATGATGATGGTGGTGGTGGCGGAAGACAACCCGGTTTTCCTGGTGGCGGAGGCGGCGGGATCATGTCTTTGCTTCCCATGTTACTGGGCCTGTTCAAGGGTAAGGGTATCATTTTCCTTCTCGTTATTGCGGCAGGCGCATTTTTCCTGTTTAAGGGGAAGGGATGCAATCCCGCGGAGATCGTCAAGAAATTTTCGGAGAGCGGGTATAATTTCAGTCCTTCCGAATTCAATAAGGCTTCCGTTTACGAAGGACTGGAAGATGATGCCAATAAGAATCCCCTGCCGGAAGCCGTTTCCTTATTGCGCTTTGCACCCGACCGTGGCAACCAGGGCCAGCAGGGTAGTTGCGTAGCCTGGAGCTCGGCTTACGGGGCGCAAACGATACTTACTGCGGCTGCAACCGGGCAGGACCCCAACCGGATCGCGTTCAGCCCCTCGTATCTCTATAACCAGATCAAGCTGGAAGACTGCCAGGGTTCTTACCTGCAAAGGGCGATGGAATCCATGCGCTCCAACGGGGGTGTTCCGCTGAGCCAGTATCCTTATACCGACCAGGACTGCAACCGGGAACCCTCCTCTTCCGATATCCAGGCGGGACGTCAGAATGTCATTCACGGGTTTACCCGAATCACGAACGGGGATAATATAAACGAGATCAGCGTGCGGGGTATTAAGGAGCACCTGGCAAAGGATGCCCCCGTGGCGATCGGTATGATGGTGGGCCAGAGTTTTATGCAGGATATGATGGGTCGTGAACTCTGGGAACCTACCGGTATGGATGAATCACAGATGGGAATGGGTGGTCATGCCATGTGCGTGATCGGGTATGACGACCGCAAATTTGGAGGTGCTTTCCAGATCATGAACAGCTGGGGCCCGGAATGGGGAAAGAACGGTGTGGGCTGGGTGCGCTACGGGGATTTTAAAAACTATGTGAGGGAAGCTTACGGGATCGACCCTATGCCTAAAAGAAGCAATGTCGCCAATATCCCGCTGGAATGTAATATCGGCCTGGTGGATAATAACGGGGGAGCCAATATTCCATTGCGGGTCACCGGGGCCAACCTGTTTCAAACGGCATCACCCATTGCGATCGGGACCCGTTTTAAAATGTCCATTAAAAACGCAACTGAATGTTATATCTATGTTTTCGGCAGGGAAACGGATAATTCCAGCTATGTGTTATTCCCTTACCTGAAACCCGGTGAAACCATTTCCAAACATTCACCCTATTGCGGCATCACCGGTTACCGTTTATTCCCCAAAGCCCAATCGTTTGAAGCGGATACGATCGGTAACAGCGACCAGATCGCTATTGTCGTGAGCAAGGACGAACTGGACTACAACGCCCTGAACAGGGCCATCAGTCAAAGCAACCGGCCGGATTACGCCGGGAAGGTCAATGAGGCTTTGCAAAGTATCATGATCCGCTCGGCAAGGTTCAATAATACGAATGACGGAACGATCTATTTTAAAGTGGATGCCAATTCCAATAAGGCGGTGGCCTGCGTGGTGACGATCGATAAACGATAAATATGACTGCAATTCATCGGCTAACAATGAAAATATTCTTACTGGCAGGCATGGTTTGCATGTCCTGCATGTGCGCCTTTTCCCAGGACATGAAGAAGTTCAACCTCTACAAACCGGAAGAAAATGCCGAAAAGGCAATTGCCGCCGCGGTGAAAGAGGCAAAGAAAGAAGGGAAACATGTTTTTGTCCAGGCGGGAGGCAATTGGTGTGTCTGGTGCGCGCGGTTCAATGATTTTGTTACAAAGGACCTTTCCCTAGACTCAATGATTCAGAAGAATTTTGTGGTATATCATTTGAATTACAGCAAGGAGAATTATAATAAGGACATCCTGGCGAAATATGGTTACCCCCAGCGGTTTGGGTTTCCCGTTTTCCTGGTATTAGACGGGAAGGGTAACCTGCTGCATACGCAGAATTCAGCCTATCTCGAAGAGAGCAAAGGTTACAGCAGGGAGAAAGTGATGGAATTTTTTTCGCATTGGACAACTGCCGCACTGGATCCTGCAAACTATAAAGAGAATTAATGAACCCGCATAGCTCCACTTTTATCAGGCAGATGCGGAACCCTTTTAAGTTCAGGCTGTTTCTCTTTTCAAGATTGCCCGCCGCCTGGCTGGCCGGCGTAAGGGTCCGGGAGATCAGTGAAACGCATTGTCGTGTAACGGTGCCGTACAAATGGTTGTCACAAAACCCCTTTCGTTCCACCTATTTTGCCTGCCTGAGTATGGCGGCGGAAATGAGTACCGGCGCGCTGGCCATGGCGCATCTTTACAGGATCAGCCCGCCGGTTTCCATGCTGGTGGTGAAAGTGGAGTCGGAATATTTCAAGAAGGCAACGGCAAGAACTATATTTACCTGTGAAGACGGAGGGCTTTTCCAAAGCGCCATTGAAGAGACCATTGCAACCGGTGAGCCCCGGGTAGTAAAAGCAAGATCCGTTGGAAAAAATAAGGAGGGGGAAGTTATTGCCGAGTTCTATATTACATGGTCGTTTAAAGCAAAGGCCAAAAAATAATTTTCAATCAATAAAAAATCTCCTGGGAGGAACGCTGACGTTCCCCCTTCAGGAGGCGGAGGAGGTATGAAAATCGCATTTCACGGTGCAGCCAGGACGGTAACCGGTTCCAAGCATTTACTGACCTTAAGGAACGGAAAGAAAATACTGCTGGACTGCGGCATGTTCCAGGGCCTGGGGAAGGAAACGGATATGCTCAACCGCAATTTCGGGTTTGACCCGGCCACCGTGGACGTAATGATCCTTTCGCATGCCCATATCGATCACAGCGGGCTGATACCCCGGCTGGTGTCGGAAGGTTTTGAAGGCAAAATCTTCTGTACCTCCGCAACGAAAGATCTTACAGCTGTATTATTACGCGATTCCGCGGAGATACAGGAAGACGACATCAAATACAAGAACAAACGAAGGGCCGCAGACGGGATGCTCTACCTGAAACCTCTCTACACCCTGGAAGAAGCGGAGCGTTCTCTCGATCAGCTGGAGGAAAGAGGCTATAATGAATGGTATGATGTAATGGAAGATGTGCAGGCCATGTACACCGATGCGGGACATATCATCGGCAGCACCTGCGTGCATCTTAAGTTCAAAGAGAACGGAAAAGATTATCATCTTACGTTCAGCGGCGATGTGGGCCGGTACCGCGATGTGATCCTGAAATCACCGCAGGACTTTCCCCAGGCGGATTTTATCATCCTGGAGTCGACCTATGGTAACAGCCTGCACGATAATAACCTTACCACGCCGGATATGGTGCTGCGCTGGATCGAAAAAGCCTGTTTGCAGAAGAAAGGCAAACTCATCATGCCCGCATTCAGCGTGGGAAGAACACAGGAACTTTTATATTCGCTGAACCAGCTGGACCTGGAGAACCGCCTGCCCGACCTGGATTATTACGTGGACAGCCCGCTGAGCATTGAAGCTACCGAGATCGTGAAGAATCACCCGGAGTATTTCAACAAGACAATACAGCGGGTCATGCAAACGGACAGCGATCCATTCTCCTTTAAGGGCCTTCGGTATGTGAAAACGGTGGAACAATCCAAGCAACTGAATTTCATGAACGGCCCGATGGTGATCATTTCGGCCAGCGGCATGGCGGATGCCGGAAGGGTAAAGCACCATATCAGCAACAATATCGAGAACAGCCGCAATACCATCCTCTTTACCGGTTATTGCGAACCGCGTTCACTCGGCGGAAGACTGATGGCCGGTGATAAGGAGGTCAGCATTTACGGTGTGCAGCATGAAGTGCATGCCGAGATCGGGGCGATACGCAGCATGAGCGCTCACGGCGATTATGAGGATCTCAGCCAGTGGCTGGCCTGCCAGGATCCGAAAATGGTGAAAAAGCTTTTCCTTGTTCACGGGGAATATGAAGTGCAGCAGGAGTTCCAGCGACGGTTGATGAAAAAAGGATTTGACGATGTAGAGATCCCCCCGCAACACTTCGAGATCGGTCTGACCTGATACCTTGTCAGAACATGGAAACCGGTTTGAATTTTTCCACAGCAGCATTTCAAACGAGTCAGTATAGATACCGGTTGGCTGCAGGATGGCGTTTTATCCGCGTCATACCTGTGCCATTTGCCCCGGGGGGCAGATTTTCACATCTTCTTAGTAAACCCGGCACTATTTTTTCCGTTTAAATACCAGTACTCAACACCTCCTTTGCTTTTGAGAATTTTCAACTTTTGAAAACAAACAAAAAGGAGTTATTATGAAAACGATAAAATTTTCGGGCAACTATTTGCGCTGGGCCTTTTTTCCCCTTTTTGCCATCCTGCTGGCAGGCTGCGGCACCACCGCCCATTTTGAAAAGGATGACACGGTGGATTTTCGTGATTTTAAAACCTTTGCCTGGCTTGATAAAGACGGGGAAGGCAGGAATGACCGGGACAGGGCCAATGACCTGACCGAGCGGAAGATCCGGGAGGCGGTAAGTATTGAAATGAAGAAAACCGCCGGCTGGAGAGAAGTAAAACACCGTCCCGACGTATTGCTGAACTATGATGTTCTGGTGGAAAGATCCACCAAAGAGATCAGCAGCCCGGTTTATTCAAGACCCTGGAGCAGGGTGATCTATAATCCTTATACACGCCGCTATACCACCATTACGTACCCTTCGCAGTTCATGGGATACGACAGGGACGAGCGACCGATCCGGGAAGGGACCGTAACGATAACCATGATCGATGCGCGAACCGACAAAACGATCTGGCAGGGCTGGACCACGGAGGAAGTGAATAGCAGGAACCTGACAACAAAAGAGATACAATATGCCGTACGCTCGATCTTTAAGAAATTCGACGTGGCGAAAAAATAAAAAACACGAAGGACGGTTTTGGAAGAGGCCTCCCCCTGGAAGGGGAGGTTTTCTTTTAAAAAATAGCCTGAAAACCATTATTTTTGCAACCCTCATGCCGGGGTAGCTCAGCTGGTTAGAGCATCGGATTCATAACCCGAAGGTCGGCAGTTCAAGTCTGCTCTCCGGTACAAAGCCTAAGCCTTTTATCATTAAGGGTTTAGGCTTTTTTATGTCCCTCTTAATCATTGATTGTAAGGATCTAAAGTTAACAAATGAGTTAACAAAACAACCTGAAACAATGATTCTTTTGCCCTTTTCGTGCCATTGCACTGAACTAAAAGTATTCCCCAATAATTGGACTTATAAAAACGCATCCGTTAAGAAAGACTGGTATGTATATTACAGGTTCTATGATCCAAATTTCCTAGACCAGCCAAAATTCAAATATGGCAAACTAGTGGTGATCAAGCGTATGAATCGATTTAAATTGATTCTAGAGCGCCAAACACATACTCAGTTAATCATCGAGCAGGAATTAGATAGACTAAAATGTAAAGCCTATAACCCAATAAAACGTAGCAGTAATGATGTAGTACCAACTAGGTTAGAAATTGAATCCTCAACACCTCTTATCATAGCCCTTACAACTGCTGAAAAGCGAATCTCAGCTTCCGATTCAACCAAGCGGGATTTGAAAAGCACCCTACGATTTATAACAAAAGCAGCAAGCCAACTTGAATATTCACAAATACCGATAAACCAAATCAGCAAAAAGCATATCAAACAGCTATTGGTCCATATAGACCTTAGTAGTGGTGAGAGTCCCCACAGATATAACAAAATAAGGAGTTATTTGATGATATTATTTAAAGAACTGATCGAGCTTGAAATAATAGAGTTTAACCCTGTTAGGGACCTATCCAAAAAGAAATACGTGCAACGAATTCGAAAGCTTCCAACTATTGAAGATAGACAAACGATAAATAGTTATCTCCAAAATTATCATTACCAATTTTGGCTGTTTATGCAAATCTTTTTCCATTCAGGAGCAAGGCTTACTGAATTAATTAAAATAAAAAGAAGGGACCTTGACCTGAAAGAGCAACACTTTCTAATCACTGTGAAAAAAGGTTCGTATTACAAGGAAATTATTAGACCCATAAAAACCATAGCTCTCCCTTTTTGGGAAAAGGCAATATTAAACGCTGGTCCTGATGATTTTATCTTTTCAAAAGGATTGGAGCCTGGCAAATCTGAAATCAAGTCCTATCAGATTACCAAGAGGTGGAACAGGCATGTTAAAAAGAAGCTTGGAATAAAGGAAGATTTCTATTCTCTGAAACATCTCAATTTAGATCAAACTGCTGAATGCCTTGGCATTAAAGATGCCTCTGCAATGGCCTCTCATGGGTCCATAGAAATAACTAGTAAATACTATGCAATCGGGGAAAAACAAAGGCAAAATGAAAGGCTAAAAAATATTGAAAATAAATTTGCCTGAGATGCACCGATTAGGCTGCATTTGCTTTTAGATAATCTAGGCAAGTGGGATTAAACCTCTTTCCACTCAAATACCCCTTACAAGTGCTATATGGGATCAAATTCAAATCTGCAGCTTGTTTTATGGATTCAAAAATTGTTCCAGAGCATTTATCAATAATTTTTCTGCATCGACCAGGCAATGTAACAACCAATCCCGTAGAATAAGCATGCTTCATGTTTTCAGAGGTGGTGACCCATTCCAGGTTTTCAAGACGATTATTAAGCTTATTTCCATCCTTATGGTTTATACAACACTTATTGGAGGGGTTTTCGAAAAAAGCATATCCAAGTAACCGGTGTACATACACCGTACTACTTTTAATGCTTGGTTTACTTAATCTAACAGTGTAATAACCCCCTCTATCAATTCTTTGTTTCAGGATATATC
>JBGATE010000098.1:0-10375 GCA_044229375.1 Chitinophagaceae bacterium | reverse complement strand
TTATTAAATATACTGAATATTATAGTACCTTTCTAAAGACAGGAGTACAAAACAAACCAGCAAATGACAGAATGCCCAAACTGCGGGAACCCGGGTAGCGGAACATACTGCCCGGCTTGCGGGCAGGCGCTTGAAGTAAAACGCATCACCCTTCATCATTTACTGCATGAAGTGGCGCATACATTCTGGCATTTTGAAAAAGGATTCCTGTTTACATTAAAAGAACTGGGTCGCTACCCGGGGGTGATACAAAAAAAATATTTATCCGGAATCCGCCTGAACTACCAGAAACCCTTTCCCCTGTTTGCCATTTCAGGAACACTCTGCGCCCTTTCCCTTTACCTGATCTACCATAATGCCCCGGTACAGACCGACCAGTATTTTTACAAACATTATTACTTCATCGTGCAGGCCTCGCTCCTCCCTTTGTACGGACTGATCACTTACCTGCTTTTTAAAAGCCCGCAGCTCTACTATGCCGAGGCGCTGGTGATGAATGTGTATATGCTCGGTTTCATGTCGGTGTTCATCGTACCCATCAACGCGCTCTCCTTCTTCCTGCCGAATGGTATTATCTCCCTGCTGGAAATTATCTTCCTGGTACTTTATAATTCCTGGACCTACATAAATTTTTTCAGTGAAAAGCCTGCCTGGCTGATCGGGATAAAAAGCATGGTGAGCATTATCGCCTGTTACCTGCTCTTCCAGTTTACTTCAAGACAGGTGATGGATTGGTTCATGTGAAAATATGCAGCGGAGGAAATGCCCAACTGGAAGAAATTGCCGCGGTTGGCGCTGCGATTATTCAGCGTTCATTGCGGAAGCATGGTAATACCCGCTGAAATATTACTTCCAGCTCTATTGGCGAGTTTCACCCTTACTGTATTTTACGCAAAGTCGCCCCGAATTACCGCCTTTGTTGGCAAAGCGCTTTCGTTGCGGGCCCTGGATGAATAACTACAATAAGTAACACTCTCCTGATACCACTTAACTTCTCTTTGCATCTCTGTGAGAAAAGATACCGGCATCTATTTCCTCACCGGCTGGTAATATTCCAGCGCCTGGGGCATATGTTCTTTCAGTAATTCAATCCTTGATTCATACGAAGGGTGACTGCTTAAAAATTCGGGTACGTTCGCATCCCCGGTTGCCGCCATTCTTTGCCAGAAGACGATCGCTTCCTGCGGGTTGTATCCGGCCATTGCGCTAAAATAAAGTCCGTAACGGTCCGCTTCGTTCTCTTCCTTACGCGAGAAAGGCAGCATAACACCCACCGTTGTGCTGATACCATAGGCATTCAGGAACAAATTCTGTGTTTCGGCGGGTTTATTACTCAACGCTACCTGGAGGGCTACCCCTCCCAGTTGCTGCAGCAGGTACTGGCTCATCCTTTCGCTGCCGTGCTGGGCGGCGGCGTGGGCGATCTCATGTCCCATCACAATGGCCAATCCTGCTTCATTCTGGGTAAAGGGGAGGATCCCTGTATAAACCACCACTTTACCTCCCGGCATACACCAGGCATTGGCCTCTTTATTATCCACCAGGTTGAATTCCCAGTTGTATCCTTCGAAAACAGATCCATAACCGGCACTATCGTAAAAAGCAGTGATGGCCGAAGAGATC
This sequence comes from Chitinophagaceae bacterium, assembly GCA_044229375.1. Lineage (GTDB taxonomy): Bacteria > Bacteroidota > Bacteroidia > Chitinophagales > Chitinophagaceae > JJ008. Next base: position 8,752 of record JBGATE010000098.1, on the reverse strand, counting down.
CGGTTCCCTATACGCTGCACCATTTCAGCATCCCGGTTGCCGGATATGGCCACTACTTTATTCTGGCTTAGAAAGGTCTGGTATTCCTGGCTCGCCACCGTTTGGAGTTCAGTTTCAGAAACCAGGTTCAGTTGCTTGCGGCCGGTGATAAGGTTTTTTGTACAGCTTATCATCAGCGGTGCAAGAACAAACAGGAACAATATCTTTTTCATAAAAATAATATATGAGATGAATAAAACAGGAAACTGACATTTGCAAGTTAGTGCAGGACAAGCGGTGCTGATACTGACTGAAGGCAGCAATCCTGATGATCTTACTCAGATCATCCTGATACTGTTCAATCCCCCTCCCTAATAACCTTTTTCCGGAATACGCGCAGCGCGGAAGTAGCAAACCCCGTTGCGGATCTATTTGAACCCATAAAATTCAAACTAACCTGGCCCTGCCGGGCATGAGGTTATACAGACTGCCGGTTTCATGACAATCATACTTCAAAAAGGAAAACGATGTTCACTTCTTATTCATCATCCCTTTTACAAGGCCCACGATGGCCATCAGCACACCGCCGCCAACACCACCTCCGGCCACACTGCTGATGATACTGCTGATATCCATACCACCGCCGGAAGCGGCAGCGGCTGCACCACCACCCAGTCCAAGCAGACCCAGCAACTGGCCACCCAGACCACCGCCCAGGATGCCGGTAAGGGAATTACCAAGGGTGCCCAATGATAATTTTGGCAATATTTTGCCTGCAACATTACCCCCGACCGCGCCGGAGGCCAACTGGATAATTAAAGGAAGGATGTCCATAATGAAATGTTTTGGTAAGAGGGGATAAGAAAAGTTACGAAACTTAATTAACACGGGCCAAAATAATGTCAGATGCCACTCACGATCGTGAATGCCGGTTTTTGCCAGGTCTCAGTTTGAAAAGGGAGAAAATTAATATGGAGGTTTTCTGATTAAACCTGGCGGTCACCCTTTTATTGTGATTCTGCATTTCGTTCCCCGCTAAACGGTTAGTGATGCGGGTTTACTAAATTCTTGTTCTCCAGTTCCGCGATTTCTTTCCTGTAATCATGCTGCAGGTCCTCATGCAGGGCAGCCATGCTGGCCCGGGTCTTTTTCAGCTGGCCGATATACAGCTTGTTCAGCGCCGCATTCTTTTCAAAGGGGATCCCCGACTCTTTTAATTGCCTGCAAAAAAAGAGGCGGAGTTCAGTATCCGTCTGTTTGTTTCCGCTGTACCGGGAATTTTTATTGATCACCCGGAGGATTTTCCGCAGGTTTTTTTTCGCAAAGTAGAGCTGGGTGCGATTGACGGTAGTGAATAATTCTTTTATTTCCTCTTTCACCAGTTGAATAAAGCCTTCTTCATCCTGTGCATGGTATAAGAGATAGGTCAGCAGTTCCTTGTTTTCTTTTTTAAATCGTGCCAGGCGAAGGATAAGGTTCGCCAATTCGGCCGGTTTCAGGCCGGCCATCTCCTGTTTAAGTTCCTGTACGGATACTGATTTCATGTCTTAAAATTAACGTGTTTAAACAATGTATGCTCAACGGCAGAACTTTTACCGGTAACCGGGCAGCAAGTGCGGAAAAAATTAACCTGGGGTACCAATTCTGTTAAGCATAAAGATCGGACTGACATTCCTGATACAATCCATGGCCATGAGCACTCTTGCACAACTGCAATCCATTGGTTCGGGCGAATTTCACTGGTCCGACCTGCCCTTAACAAAAACTGACCTGCGCGAAGGCCGGAAGATCGCGGAAAGAACCACCCATGAATTTGAATATTTCGAGATACATGCCACCACGCAGGATAAGGGAGCCGTACCCCGGGCGCCGCATACCCGGAAAGATGCACGGGGTGGGCAAGGCTTCGGAGAAGCCGTGCAGTTATTTTGCGTTTAAGTGGAGATGATCTGGTGAATTGTGAATCGTGAATCGTGAATGGCATGACCGGGAAGCTTTAATGTAGCAGGTCAATGGTAGCTGATCATGCGGAAATCCTTATCTTTTGGACATGAAAAAATACCTGGTTATTACCTGCCTCCTCTCCGCCTTGTATACCGGCGCGCAGGACATTACGATCTCAAAAAACATTCAACAGGCCATGAACAGGATCGATACCAATACGATCCGTTCTCATATCGCCTACCTGGCGGATGACAGGCTGAAAGGACGGCTGCCCGGAACGGAAGGTTACCAGGCTGCGGTGGATTATGTGATCGGTCAATACAAACAAATGGGTGTGGTACCCGGCGGCGACAATGGCGGGTATACGCAAAAAGTAATCCTCCGGAAAACGGTTGTCACCAACAGCTCCTGTGTTGCGGTATTAAAAGATAAGAACGGCAATATTGACAGCCTGCAATTCCAGGAAGACTATTCACCCATCGCTCACCCGATAAATGCTTTTGCAGCGGCGGAAGGGCAACTGGTCTTTGCCGGCTATGGTATTGATATACCCGGCGGGTATTCTGATTATAAGGGAATAGACGTAAAGGGTAAGATCGTAGTGATGGTAAACGGCACACCTGATGGCTTGTCCTCCACCATAACAGCGCATGTATCCAGCGCGGGAAATAAGTTGAATACCGCTTTCGCAAAAGGCGCGGTGGCGGCTGTCCTGGTGAACCTGAATGCAAGAGCCACGGTTAACCCCGGGCAGGTCTATCAATCCAATGTGGCGCTGAACCCTGAAAAGACGACTGCCTATGGACGATTTTTCACCGGCAATCTTCAACTCGCACTGTTCGGCAGCAGGTCATTACTCACCCGTTTATTTATGAATTCGGGGAAGAATCTGCAGCAGGTACTTGCCGGGATGAAAAACAGTAATCCTTCCTCCTTTGATTTCGCGTTCAGCCTTTCCGCTTCTTACAAAAACACGCACAACGATTTTGAAAGTTATAATGTGGTGGGATTGATCCCCGGTGCAGACAAGGCACTGCAAAATGAATATGTTGTGCATTCAGCGCATTTGGATCATGTGGGCGTTGGCAGAGTGGTGAACGGCGATTCCATTTACAACGGCGCTCACGATAATGCATCCGGAGTCGCTTCTTTGCTCGAGATCGCCAGGATCTATAAAACTTCCGGCGCAAAACCAAAACGTTCCATACTCATTACAATGGTAACCGGTGAAGAAATGGGACTGATCGGTTCTTCCTATTTCGCCGCCAACCCGACCGTGCCCAAATCCTCGATCGTGGCCAATGTGAATACGGATATGCCAACCGTAATCGCTCCTCTCCTTTCTATTGTACCCCTGGGAGCCGAACATTCGAGCCTGATGAACCATGTGAAATTCGCCGCTGCCCACCTGGGACTTGATATCGAAAAAGATCCCGAACCCGAACAGAACCGTTTTGTCCGCAGCGACCAGTACAGTTTCGTGATGAACGGGATCCCCGCCTTGCATATCAAATACGGCAACAAGTCCAATATCCCCGGTTTTGACATGGATGCCTTTATCAAAAAATGGAGGGCCAAATATTATCACCAGGCCGCCGATGGAATGGATGGCATCTTCAATTTTACCGCCGCCAAAACCTATGTGCAGTTGAATTTCCTGGTGAGCTATTCCATTGCACAAACAACGGAACGGCCGTTGTGGAATGAGGGGGATTTGTTCGGAACGGTGCGGAGATGAAATAAAATGTCCTTAGCTGCTGTGGCATACTAAGGACACCGGGGTGAATCAAAAAATAATATTCCGCGGTAAGATCAGCTCGGACGGAAGAACGAGCGACCAGAAAAATAGCGGATTGAATACTATTGATAATTGGTATTCCGCTGAATATCCCAGCCGACTGCAGGGTTTTTTTCAATCGAACCGTCCGCCTTCTGGGTGGCGTCTTCCGTTTTAAATTTTGTAAAAATAAGTGAGAAGGATTCCACCGGCGCATTCCGACCATCTGCTGATATTGACCAGTTGGTAATAAGAACATTTTCCAGGTTGATGGTAAGGTAGGATGTCGGGTTTCCCGCCCCCATTTTATAAAACCTGATCTCGGCTTTGGGAATCGGTTTGCCGTGAAAGACACACATCTGAAGGGCCGCGGAAATGCTGCCCCGGGGTTTGGTTATGACCAGTTCACCCACCTGCGCCTTCCCTACACTTGCTCCACCGCCACCGCCGATGGTACTGTTGTTTTTAACGCCCCAGGCAAGGCTGCTGATCTCGGTGGAGGAGGCAAATGGCTTGAAATTACTTTCCCCTTTCACCCCATCAAAGGAGATATATATCTGGGCAAAGGTTTGGGAGCCGGACAAAATAAAAAAATGAACCAGGAAAATTACAATCGTCTTTTTCATAAAAAATAGTTTGGTGAATGATCGGTTGGCTGGGGAAGGTACATTTTTTCATTAGCCGTATGGAATTTAATAAATTGTCCGCGGTTTACGCTTCTAAAAGATCATTGACTGTTTTCGACGAGTTCCCTTCGCGGAAGGAAATTCTCTTACACCGGAGAAACCTTTTTTGCAGGTACAGGGGTCGATCAGGTGTTAAATGGGGCTCAAAATCCAGAAGAGTATGGGGCAAAAGAGGATCATAGTAAGACTACCGGCATAGGATTATTTCAGCCTTGCTTTATAATCCACTTTATTAAATCCAACCTGAAATAAGGACTTATAATCGCTCTGTAATATCCAGCCCGTTTTTCCGTGCCGTCTCTTTCGCCAAATCATATCCTGCGTCACTATGCCGTATCACACCCATCCCCGGATCATTCCTCAGCACCCTTTTCAGTCTTGCTTCCGCATCATCCGTTCCATCTGCAACGATCACCATGCCGGCATGTATGCTATAACCCATTCCTACCCCACCGCCATGATGTAATGAAACCCAACTGGCTCCGCCGGCAGTATTTACCAATGCATTCAATATGGGCCAGTCGGCCACGGCATCACTGCCATCGAGCATGGATTCTGTTTCGCGGTTGGGAGAAGCTACAGAACCGGTATCGAGGTGGTCGCGGCCGATCACGATGGGCGCTTTTACTTTCCCCGTGCGTACGAGTTCATTAAAAGCGAGACCGGCCTTTTCCCTTTCACCCTGTCCTAACCAGCATATTCTCGCGGGTAATCCCTGGAAGGCGATCCTCTCCTTTGCCATCTTCATCCAACGGATCATCCCTTTGTTATGGGGGAACAGGTTCATGATCACTTCGTCGGTCACGGCAATATCATTGGGGTCACCGCTCAGCGCCGCCCAGCGAAAAGGACCCTTTCCTTCGCAGAAGAGGGGGCGGATGTAAGCCGGTACGAAGCCCGGAAAACCGAAACAGCGCCCCATTGTAAAGGCCGGAAAGCCGGAAAGTCTGGAAGTCAGGAAGCAATCCCCTTCTGACTGGCTTCCTGACTTACGGTCCTGCGGACTTCCTGACCCGTAACCCCCGGATTCAAACTCCTGCGCCCTCGCCCGGATATTATTACCATAATCGAACGTGATCGCGCCCTTATCCATGAGTTGCAGCATAAGTTGTACATGTAGATACATACTGCGGTAGGCGGAATCAATATATTCCCGGGGGTTCTTTTCGCGCAGGATCCTTGCCTGCTCATACGTGATCTCATGCGGCCAGTACCCGATCAGCGGGTCGTGCGCGCTGGTCTGATCGGTAAGCGTATCAGGAACGATGTTCCTTTCAATCAAACGTTCCAGCAAATGAACGGCATTGCACAGCACCCCGATGCTCTTGCTTGTACCCTGGGCCTTGTACTCTTGTGCCTTGTCAATGGCTTCATCGATATCAGTATACTTTTCGTCAAGATATTTTGTCTCGATGCGTTTGTCGATCCGCCACTCTTCCACTTCGGCGATAAGGGCAACACCTTCATTCATGGTGATGGCCAGGGGCTGGGCGCCGCCCATGCCCCCCAAACCTGCTGTTACATTCAGTGTACCTTTTAATGTGCCGTGGAAATGTTTATCGGCAATTGCGGCATAGGTCTCATAAGTTCCCTGAACAATTCCCTGGCTGCCGATATAGATCCAGGAGCCGGCCGTCATCTGGCCGTACATCATCAGTCCCTTTTGCTCGAGCTCGTCAAAATGTTTCCAGTTGGCCCAGTTGGGAACGAGCTGGCTGTTGCTGATCAGCACCCGGGGCGCATCTTTATGGGTCTTGAGAATGCCCACGGGTTTACCGGATTGTATCAGCAATGATTCATCATTCTCCAGCACTTTTAATGCCCTGATGATATTATCGAGGGCTTCGAAATTGCGGGCCGCTTTTCCCCTGCCGCCATAGACGATCAGGTCTTCGGGCCGCTCGGCTACTTCGGGATTGAGATTATTCAATAACATCCGCAGGGCGGCTTCCTGTATCCAGCCCTTACAGTTGAGCCGGGGGCCGGTCGGGGTTTTGTATTTAACAGCGTCGTATTTTGTTTTCGTCATGGTGCTCATACGTATTTTTTTCTCGCGGTGTGAACGAATAATTTTTTTCCGCAGCGTGCGCTGCGGGAAACCATACAAAAGTCGTTATTATCTGATAAAAAATATATCTTGTTCCCTGAATCATAAACCTACAATGAGTATTCATATCAGCGCCCAAAAAGGGGAAATTGCCAGGACCGTTCTGATGCCCGGCGACCCGCTGCGGGCCAAATTTATGGCGGAACGTTTCCTGCAGAATATCCGCCTGGTAAGCCAAACACGAAATGCCTTTTATTTTACCGGGGAATACAAGGAAAAGACATTGACCATCGGCGCCAGCGGAATGGGCTGCCCTTCGATCGGCATTTATTCCTACGAACTCTATTCCCAGTATGATGTGGAAACCATCATCCGCATCGGCACCTGCGGCGCTTATACCGAAGAACTGAAACTGTTTGACCTGGTGAATGTGAACCGGGCCTTTAGCGAATCCACCTACGCGGAATGCGCCTTTGGTTTTTCCAAGAACCGGTTCAAATACCAGGGACCCGCTTATGACCAGCTCAACCTCACCGCGCAACGTATGAACCTTCCACTGCGCAGCGTCAATATCCATTCCAGCGATGTTTTTTACGGGGATAAAAAGGAAGTACCCGCCATTGCAAAGAAAAATAATTGCCTGGCGGTGGAAATGGAGGCCTTCGCCCTGTTTGCCAATGCCCGCAGGCTGGGTAAAACGGCGGCGACATTGCTTACCGTTTCGGATGTTATCCCAACCCATCAAAAGATCTCTTCTGAAGAAAGGGAGACCGCTTTATTGCCGATGATGGAATTGGCGCTGGAGGCGGTGTGATTTTTCTGAGCCATTAAAATGTCTGAACCTCAAACCCTTCAAATCCCTGGTTCAAAAGAATCCCCTTTCCTTCCGCAAACCCGTTTACTTTCTCCACAAAAGAGAAATCTTTGATAAGCCCGGCAACTTTATTGATGTCTTCAGCAAAAATCCGGTCTTCCTTTGCAAAACTCACAAATTCACGCACATAGTCGTGCGCAAATTCAAGTATTTCCGAGCTTTTATGAGGGCGGCGGAATTCAATGGCCTGGCAGGCCGAGAGGAGTTCAATGGCGAGTATGAATTCAAGATTATCCAGCACCCGGCTCAGTTTTCTGCCGCTGATGCTGCCCATGGAAACATGGTCCTCCTGCCCGAGCGAGGTAGGAATACTGTCGGCGCTGGCGGGAAAACATAGCGTTTTATTTTCGGAAACCAGGGCCGCCGTGGTGTATTGCGGGATCATAAACCCGCTGTTAAGACCCACATCCTTCATCAGCAGCATGGGTAGTCCCCATTTGCCTTCCAGCAACAAATAACAACGACGGTCGGAAATATTCCCTGCCTCCGCCGCCGCGAAACAGGCATAATCCAGTGGCAGGGCCAGTGGTTGTCCGTGAAAATTACCACCACTGATAGTTTCTGCGGCACCCAGTATAATGGGGTTATCGGTAACGGCATTCAATTCGACCGCCGTCAGTTCCTTTAAATGCAGCCAGGCATTACGGCTGGCCCCATGCACCTGCGGCATGCAGCGCAGCGAATAAGGGTCCTGCACCCTGCCGCAATCCACATGACTCTGCATGATCTCCGAATGGTGGAGTAATAACCGAAGGCGTTGGGCCACCAGTTGATTGCCGGGATAAGGTCTTAATGCATGCAGTCGCTCATCAAAAGGTGCCTTGGTCCCGGTCAGCGCCTCGAGGCTCATGGCCCCGATGATATCGGCCGCTTCCAGGCAGTTATGCATCCGCTGCACGGCTTTCACCGCGAAGGAAAGGATAAACTGGGTGCCGTTGATCAGCGCCAGTCCTTCTTTGGGACCCAGCACAATCGGTAACAGATCAAACTGGCGAAGCAGTTCTTGTGACTGGTACCTTGTTCCCTTGTAAAAAACTTCTCCCAGCCCGATCAATGGCAGGAATAAATGTGCCAGGGGCGCGAGGTCGCCGCTTGCCCCTACGCTTCCTTTTTCCGGTACCACCGGGATCACATCATTATCAATATGCCAGATGATCCTTTCAAGGGTGGATAACTGCACTCCGCTGTATCCCTGTGCCAGTGCATGAACTTTCGTGATGAGCATTATTTTGGCGATCTCCGTCGAAACAGGGTCGCCCACTCCTACGCTATGGCTTTGCAGGATCTTGTATTGCAAGGTGGCCGTATCAGCGGCCGAAATGGCAGTATTGGCGAGGATGCCGAAGCCGGTATTTACACCATAGACCGTTTTGTTTGCTGCCACGATCTGACGCACCGCATCATGACCGGCATTTATTTTCCGGGTAGCTTCCTCTCCTATTATT
>JBGATE010000097.1:0-10434 GCA_044229375.1 Chitinophagaceae bacterium | reverse complement strand
TTTGGCTCGTTTGATGTATTCAAGTGATTTTTTGGTACTTACGCCGGTCAAGTGAAGTTTTGATTCGGCATATCTTGCCAGTTTGATATCTCTTGCCACCATCAGTTCCTCCGCCATTGCAGGTTTGCCTGGCAGTCCCAGTTGGGTGGAGACAACACCTTCGTTCATAAGGCCATGAGGGTTGATGCTTTTATCATCCGGGATCTGAATCAGGATGCCGTCAAAGGCTTTTACATACTGGAGGGCCTTTACCAGTAGCCCGGCAGATTGTATGCCATTGAGTCCGTCACTAAAAGCGACAGCCCCGCTGGCCTTCATATCGTACATCTCGGCCAGTTCTTTTCCTTCGATATTCTTTGTGACCGCGCCTACCGGGTGAATATTTACCGGCAGGGATCCGCTTTTCAGACGAATATATTCTACCCCTGCCTTGTCATGGATAGGAGGTTTGGTATTGGGAATAACCAGCACATCGGTATAGCCACCTGCCGCTGCGGCGGCGGCGCCTGTTTCAAGAGTTTCCTTGAACTCATACCCCGGGTCTGCGAAATTGGCAAAAACGTCGACCCATCCCGGTGAAACATGCAGGTTCTCCGCATTGATTTCCTGGTCGGCTTTGTCAGTTACAACCTTACCGATCCGGGTAATAATACCATTCTCAATAAAAATATCTGTGATCTGTGCGTTGAATGGAGAAGAGGGATCAACGATGCGGGTCTGCTTAATGAGTAGCTTCATTAAGGGGCGAAGATAAAGCTTTGTTTTTGATTTTAAAGTTGCAGGATTCTGCCGTACATTTGCCCCCCTGATACCGGTAGAATGTTCGGGTGGTGGCGCAGCCCGGTAGCGCACTTGCATGGGGTGCAAGGGGTCGCTGGTTCGAATCCAGTCCACCCGACATCATAAAAAAGGGTAGTCATCCATCTTAATGATTACCCTTCTTTTTCCACCTTCACCGGGGTTTTGGTGGAAAAACGGGCAGTAGCGCAGCCCGGTAGCGCACTACGTTCGGGACGTAGGGGTCGCTGGTTCGAATCCAGTCTGCCCGACATCGCCCGCCAAAGCTTTTGCGACGGCGGGCTTTATTTTAGAAAAAGCATAGAATTTAAGCAGGATTTACCTGGCAAGCCCATCCTGATTTTCAGCATCCAATTACCCTTTGATCATTTTCTTAAGCTTGCTTTTCAGTGTATCCGCAGCCCTCTTCTTAATAGTGTCTTTCACCGTCTCAATACGCAGATTGGTCGTATCGATCCCCTTATCCGCCAGTTTTTCCTTAGCCTTATCTTCCACCTGTTTTTTTACAGCTTCCAGTGAATCCCTGGTCTTTTTGGTGGCGCTGTCCAGTTTGGCTTTCACAAAATCAACCGCCTGTTTTTCCACTTCCCGGATGGCATCGCCGGCCATTTTCTCCAGGTTCACGGAAACGGAAGGATTGCTGACCGTTCCTTTCACTTTCAGGCTCAGATTCACGGTTTCGCTGGGTTTCATGGGGATGCCCATTGCTATCGCTTTCGTGGTAAGGTCGTTTATGAGATTATTCCCTTTTGTTCCCATGGCGGAGCGGGGCAATTTCATTTTAACGGCGTAGTCCATTGACTGGTCAAATCCATGAAATCCGGCTATCTCCATTTCAATATCACTGACCTTAACGGTAAAGGGCCTGACCATTACCTTTCCATTGGAAAATTCAATATAATTCTTAATATCTTTTATGCTGATCGATTTCAGCCGGTCGATATCGAGTATTGCCGCGATCTTTTCAAGCGGAGCAAATTTGGCCAGCACGCCCTGTAACAATAACAGGTTCCCTTTACCAGAAAGACTGTTCAGGATGGGCATCATCGTGCCGTCGAGATTGCCGGTCATGGAAAGCTGTGACTGAAGTTTCCCGGATAGGAATTTCCCGATGGGCATCAGGAACTGCATGGTATTATAGGCATAAAATGCCTTCTGTATATCCATATCCTTAATATCATAGCTGAGGCTGATATCCGGCTTTTCTTTATTGATAAGGGTAGAGTAGGACCCGTTGATCAGAATATTCCCTTCCAGCGCATTTGCCCTGATATCCCGGAACGTCAGCTTTTCATCACTGATCAGGACCGTGCCATTGATATTGTTGTAATCAACTTTATCGTAACGGGCTTTGTTCACTGCTGCCTGGATGGTGAAATTGATCCCAGGCGGAACAAGAAACGGGCTTCCACCTGCAGAGGTTGCGACAACAGATGCTGAATCTGAAGAAGCAGTTCCGGTCCAGTCGTTCAGGTTCATATTATCTGCGGTTGCATTGAGATTACCGGAAAGAGATTGTTCCTCCGCCAGGTAGCCTACGAGATTATCCAGTATGCCGCTGGCGCTGATACTGGAGCCAAGGTATTTTGCGGTGAAATTATGGAGGGTTATATTCTTTTCGTTGAACTGCAAGGAAGATGAAGTAATGCTGATACCGGTAGGGTAGTCTTTTGACTGGTATTTTACATTGGCAAGACCGGCCCCGCCTTCCATTTTAATTTTTTTATAATCGGCATTGTCAATCGCCGTTTTACTGCCGCTGAATCCCATATCGGCATCCAGGGTTCCGCTCAGGGAGGAACTTGCAGGAAATGAAAGGAATTGTTTCAGGTGATCAAGTGTCAGCCGGCCTTTGGCATGACCGGAAAAATCCACGGAAGAAACCGGGTTTTGTAATTGCAGCGTAAAATCTATGGGATCATTGCCCAGTTCCAGGTGTCCCCGTTCAATATCAATGGACGTTTTGTCGGCGATCCCGCCGTTATTGGTCAGCGTGGCTTTCATATTCCCATTCTGCACCGGTTGAGGAAAATCTTTGGCCGAATAATAAAGGTTCCGGATATCAAAGAATCCTCCCGCTGTAAAAGGCCCGGATTGTTGCTGGAGAGCTTTCAATGGACCTCTGACAAAAGCATCGGCCCATACCTGACCGCCCAGCCTGGTTCCGGCATCCAGTTTGATGAATTTTGATAATTGAGACAGATCCAGTTTGCCTTTGGCGCCTGCATCGATATACTGAATGGTCTGCGGATTCTTATAATTGAAATGAAAATCGAATGGTTCTTTGTCAAATTCAAGGTGACCGTTGGAAATATCGATGACCGCGTTATCAGGTTTACCGTCAGAATTGGCAACATGCAGGTTAAGCTGAATGTTGCTTACCGGTTTCGGAAGATCAGGGTATTGAAAGGAACCGTTTTTCACCAGCAATTTTATGTCGTATGCAGGAGTTTGCCCGGGCGAATAAATACCTTTCACCAATCCGCTGAAAGAGGCTTCCCCGCCGGTCTTTATCTTTTCAAAATCCTTTTTATAAATGGCGGGCACCATCGAAAGGATGTTTTTGAAATTATTGGCCGGGGAGCTGAATTTCAGATCCATATTGTAGGTCTGCCCATCGATCATCCGGACAAATCCTTCCGCGGAGAGTTGAAGAGCATTGACCTGAATGTCATCCGTCTTAAAAGTATAGGTGTTTGTTTTATTATCGATCTTAATATTCGCATCCAGGTCCGTACGGGTATTAAAGAGGTAGGGAATATCATTTACGATCAAAGTTGCCGATTTGGCCCGGGTCGATGTGGAGAGGGTGAACAGATCGGCCGTCAGATCGCCGTTTCCGCTATGGTCAAGACCTTTCAGTTCAGTAAAGGTATTGGCCTGTTTGTCATCATAGACAAGATAACCGTCTGTGATCCTGTAATCCTTCAGTGATATTTTGAAACGGGAGGCCGATGTGTCAGCCAGGCCGCTGGTGTCGGATGACGACCGGGCGATATCCCAGTTGTTCTTACCCAGTTTGTCGACCAGCAAATGTATCCGTGGCGCAGTCAGGTAACATCCGTAAACTTTTATATCTTTTCCTCGCAGCACACTGAAAAGCCCGGCGGTAATATCAATATTTTCTGCGGAGAGAAGGGTGTCTTTAGCGAAGGTGGTTTTTCCCGTGATCTGGATTCCTTTTACACGGATCGTTACTTTAGGAAAATGGCGGAAAAGGGAGAGACGAACGTCTTTAAAATCGATATTGGCATTCAGTTGTTTGTTGATTTCCTTCTTTACCAGCGACTGTACCTGTTTTTTGAATACAACAGGAACAGTGAATGCCAGCAACAGCAACACCAAAATCGTTAATCCGGTAATCTTCAGGAACTTTTTCATATTTCACGGCATAAGGTCAGGCCCGGATTAAAACAAAAATGAAGCCAATTGTAAAGAGAATATTTCTCCTCCGGCTATCAATGATCATTCAGCGGCATGCCTTTTTTCTGGAAATCGATCCAGTTAAGATATTCCGGGGCCACCCGGTGTTCTTCCATGGTGATACAGTTATCAACCGGGCATACCAATTTGCATAGATTACAACCTACGCATTCCTTTTCAATTACGGTGTATTTGTTATACGGCTTGCCATATTCCAGTTTTATGGATTGGTGCGATGTATCCTCGCAGGCGATATAGCACAGCCCGCAGTGAATGCATTTGTCCTGGTTGATGCTGGCGACATGATGGTAATTGATGTCCAGGTCTTCCCAATGTGTGATCGTTTGTACCGATTTCCCGATAAAGTCGTCCAGTGTCCTGAAACCTTTCTCATCCATCCAGTTATTCAATCCCTCGCAGAGATCTTCGATGATCCGGAACCCGTGTTTCATAACCGCCGTGCATACCTGTACATTACTGGCACCGAGCAACATGAATTCAACGGCATCTTTCCAGGTGCTGATCCCGCCAATACCACTGATGGGAACAGTTTTGGTAAGATCATCCTGCGCAATCGTCGTCAGCATTTTCAGCGCGATCGGTTTCACCGCCGGCCCGCAATAGCCTCCGAACACCGATTTACCCGCCACATAGGGATTGGGAACTAACGTATCAAGGTCAATCCCTGTAACAGACTGTATCGTATTGATAAGGGAAAGCGCATTGGTCCCCGCTTTTACTACCGAGCGCCCGGTTGGAACTACCGAATGGACATTGGGCGTGAGTTTGGTGATCACCGGGATGGTGGCCGCCTCCATCACCCATTCCACCACCATGCAGGCAATCTCCGGATCCTGGCCAACAGCCGCACCCATGCCCCTTTCCGTCATACCATGAGGGCAGCCAAAATTCAATTCCAGTCCGTGCGCACCGGTATCTTCCACTTTTTTTATCAGTTCATGCCAGCTCTTTTTATCATTATCGGCCATCAGCGAAACGATCATGGCCCGGTCGGGAAAAAGCTTCACACATTCAGTGATCTCCTTCAGGTTGATATCCAGTGGCCGGTCGCTGATCAGTTCAATGTTGTTAAATCCCATTACCCGCTGCCCGCCAAAATCCACTGCTGAATATCTTGATGAAACATTCTTCACCTGGCTCCCCAGTGTTTTCCATACCACGCCGCCCCAGCCCGCTTCCAATGCACGCAGTACATTGTATTTTTTATCCGTTGGCGGGGCGCTCGCCAGCCAGTAAGGGTTGGGTGATTTGATTCCCAGGAAATTTGACGAAATGTCTGCCATAGATGATGATGTTTAATGTTGGATGCTGGATGTTGGATGCTGGATGCTGGATGTTGGATATTGGATGCCATATTAAACATCTAACATCCAACATTTTTTAGATTCCAAGGTATTGCAGAATCGCATACGCCCCATCCTTTCCTGCCTGCACGGCATCCACTACTTCCTTACCTCCGTTCACCGCATCACCGCCGGCAAAAACGCCAGCCAGATTAGTCCTGCAGTTATCATCAATCGTGATCTTACCATTACTATTCTGAATCGATTCTTTATTGACCAGGTTTTCAAAAGGCACCTGTCCCGCCGCCTTGATCACCATATCCACATCAAGGGAAAAGGTCTCGCCGGTGTCAACAGGGGAGCGGCGGCCGCTGGCATCCGGTTCACCCAGGTTCATTTTGCTGCAGATGAGTTCCTTTACTTTTCCATTGACCCCTTTCACTTCTTTGGGTGCTGCCAGCCATATGATCTCACAGCCATCCAGCCTGGCGATGTCAAGTTCCACATCCGTACAGGGTTTTTCCGCTTCGGTTCTCCGGTAAACCAGTGTCACTTCTCTTGCTCCCAGCCGTTTTGCCTGGGTGGCCGCATCAATGGCGGTCATTCCCATCCCGATCACGGCTACTTTATCACCCACCGGGACAGAGGAATACCCCTTATCCCTTATGTTATAAATGAAACGGATCGCATCTTCCACCCCTTCCAGTTCTTCACCCGGAATATCCAGTTGTCTTGCCACACCCACACCGATGCCCAGGAAAACAGCGTCATGGTTTTTTTGCAGAACGGCAAGAGAAATATTCTTTCCAAGTTCCTGGTTATATTGGATCGAGATACCACCGATCGACGTAATAAAATTTACTTCATCCTCGCAGAATTCAGGGGTCACTTTATAGGCCGCAATGCCATACGTCATCAAACCACCGCCCTTGGTTTCTTTCTCGTAGATCGTGACATCCACTCCTTCACGACTCAGCACATGGGCGCAACTCAAGCCGGCAGGGCCAGCACCAACGATCGCAACTTTCTTGCCTGTTGCGGGTTTTCTTTCAAATAATTGCCAATTCTTCTCCATCGCCATTTCCGTACTGTAGCGCTGCAGCCTGGCGATCGGGATCGGGGGCTCATTCAGTAAATTAAAAACACAACTGCCTTCGCAAAGTTTCTCCACAGGACATACCTTGCTGCAACCTGCACCCATAATATTTGAAGTGAAGATGGTATGCGCCGAACCTTTTATATTATCCGTGGTGACCTGCTTGATGAACTTAGGAACATCAATGTGGGTGGGACAACTTTTGGTACAGGGAGCATCATAACAAAACAAGCAACGGCCTGCTTCCACCTGCGCCGCAGTTTTATTTTCAAACGGCGGGTGAATATCTGCGAAGTTTGCTTCGTATTCCGGCTTTGTTAATCTATTGTTCTTAATTGACATAATAGTGAGATCAACCGAAAATGCTGTTGTCTACAATGACTAATGGGTCCTGGTCTCCTTTTATTTACCTGGGATCGGTGGTTAAAGTTCCACTATTTTACCGTAGGTCTCCGGTCTCCGGTCCCTGAAGAACTGCCAAACACTTCTCACTTCTTCGATCATATCCAGGTCAAACTCGGCGATCAGCAACTCATCATTATCCTCACTGGCCTGGGCGAAGATCTGTCCGCGGGGATCAACAAAATATGAGCTGCCGTAAAACTTACCCAGGTTCCAGGGTTTTTCGGTACCCACCCGGTTGATACAGCCCATGAAATACCCGTTGGCCGCCGCATGGGCGGGTTGTTCAAGTTTCCATAAGTATTGGGAAAGGCCTGCGACGGTTGCCGAAGGATTGTACACGATCTCTGCACCATTCAATCCCAGTATCCTTGCCCCGTCGGGGAAATGACGATCATAACAGATATACACAGCAACTTTCGCATATTTGGTCTGAAATACGGGGTAACCCAAATTACCGGGTTTGAAGAAAAATTTTTCCCAGAACCCGGAAGTGTGGGGAATATGGTTCTTCCTGTATTTACCAAGATAGGTGCCGTCGGCATCAATAACAGCTGCCGTATTATATAAAACACCCGCCTGTTCCTTTTCATACATCGGAACGATCATTACCATACTGTACTTCTTTGCATACTGCTGCATTCGTTCCACGGTGGGACCGGGAATGGGTTCGGCACTCTCGTACCAGGCCTTGTCCTGCCCCGGACAGAAATAAGGTGTATTGAATATTTCCTGCAGGCAAAGGATCTGCACCCCTTTTTTTCCGGCCTCTTCGATCATGGGTATATGCTTTTGCAGCATGGCTTCCTTGATCTCTTCGATCGTTCCCTCACCCTCGGTTTTGGGGAGTGACATCTGGATTAGTCCTGATTTGATGATCCTTGGCATATTTGTTTTTTTTGTTTCATGCGGCGATCGCAAAGGAGCCGCGACACAGCGTTCAGTCATGGAGGTTGCAACTCCTTTGCATTTGCCGCGGAAAAACTAAATGGTCTGCGAAACCTTATTCCTTTTGATAAATTTACCATATCCTTTGTCAATATGGCAATGATTGTTCTCGATCGCTATCTTTCCCCTTAATAGTACTGTTTTCACTTTACCGGTAATTTCCCAACCTTCATACCCGCTGTAATCCACATTCATATGATGGGTCTTCGCGGACAGCTTATGCTTTTCATTAGGGTCAAAGATCAGGATATCCGCATCACTGCCCACGGCGATCGTTCCTTTCCGGGGGAACATGCCGAAGATCTTTGCCGGGTTGGTACAGGCCACTTCCACATATTTGCTGAGGGTGATCTTTCCCTTGTTCACCCCTTCGCTGTATAAAAGCTCCATCCTGTTCTCGATGGCCGGGTGACCATTGGGTATTTTGGAGAAATCATCTTTACCCATGCGTTTCTGCTCCCACCTGAACGGACAGTGATCGGTGGCCACTACCTGTACGAGTCCCTGGTTGATACCAGCCCATAAGGTAGCCTGGTCCTTTTTTTCCCGCAGGGGAGGGCTCATCACCCATTTGGCGCCATCCTCTTTTTCATAGAGAGATGCGTCCAGGACCAGGTATTGTATACAGGTTTCCACAAATAGTTTCTGGTTCCTTTTCGTAGCGTCGCGTACCGCATTCAGCGCTCCTTCGCAGGTTAGGTGAACGATATAACCCGGGCAACCTGTATAATTGGCCATATCGGCAAAACGCCCGCTGGCTTCTGCCTCGGTTACTTCGGGTTGAGATAAGTAATGATAAAGGGGGGAGAGTTTGCCTTCCGACCTGTGTTTGGCGACCAGGTAATCGATCATGTCCCCGTTGGTAGCATGCACATTAATCAACCCTCCGTGTTTTTTTACTTCCTGCATCAGCCCAACCATTTGCCGGTCATCGATCATCAACGCTCCTTTGTAGGCCATGAATGTTTTGAAAGAAGTGATCCCTTCTTTCTCGATCATTTCCTGCACCTCATTCCGGGTATTCTCATTGAAATCCGTGACCGCCATATGAAAGCTGTAGTCTCCCACGCAATTCCCGTTGCTTCTGCCCTGCCATTCTTCCAGGGCGGAGCGAAGGGAATTCCCCTGTTTTTGGAGGATGAAATCGATCACCATGGTGGTGCCACCGAAAAGGGCGGCCCTTGTACCGGATTCATAATTATCAGAGGAAAAAGTCCCCATAAAAGGCATGTCCAGGTGCACATGCGGATCAATCCCACCCGGGAAGACGAATTTGCCGGCGGCATCGATCTCTTTATCCGCCTTCGCAATCAAATGGGTGCCGATGGCCTTGACCGTTTCCCCTTCTACCAGGATGTCCGCCACATAATCATCGGTGGCCGTTATGATCCTTCCGTTTCTGATCAGGATTGACATAGTATTTATTTTTTCTTCATCAATAACCAATATATAAAACCGCTGACAAAAAACCCAACGAACCAGGCATAATTATACAAGCCGCTGATCCATTCCGGTATGGTTGTGGCTGCCATTAGCTTGACATGGACCAGGAAACCTGGCACATTGGGCAGTATTCCTGTCAATAGTGCAAGTATAGCTGCATTATTAAAACCGTTTTGGTACCCATACTGCCCGCTGTGACTGTAGAGTTCGCTGACCATTAAACGTTGCCTCCGGATAAAGTAATAATCAGCGATCAGGATACCGCCAACGGGGCCGAGCAGGCTGGAATAGCCCACCAGCCAGGTGAAAATATAACCACTGGGATCCGCCACCAGTTTCCAGGGAAAGATGAGAATGCCGACAAGCCCGGTAATATATCCTCCGGTCTTGAAATTTATTTTCTTTGGTGCCAGGTTGGAAAAATCATTGGCCGGGCTCACAATATTCGCCGCGATATTGGTGGCCAGCGTGGAAATGATCACCGCCAGCATGGCAAAACTCACCAGCATCCTGTTCTCAAACTTTCCGGCCAGTTGCACCGGGTCCCAGATCGTGCTTCCATATACAATAGGGGTGGCAGAAGTGACTACCACACCTATAAATGCAAATAAGGTCATCGAAGGTGGCAGCCCGATCGCCTGGCCCCTGATCTGCGCCTTTTGCGATTTGGCATAACGGGTAAAGTCAGGGATATTCAATGAAAGGGTCGCCCAGAAACCAACCATTGCGGTAAGTGCGGGGAAGAAATAATTCCAGAATTCCCTGCCATGTATCCGGGCCGGTTGTTCAAGGATTGGGCCCAAACCTTTTGTCGCCGTGATGGCCCAGGCGAGTAAGGCCAGTGCCGCCAGCGGCAGAAAAATGGCTTTGAACACCAGTAGTTTCCGGATGCTTTCCACACCCAGGTATACAATGTACATGTTCAGTAACCAAAAAAGGAGGAAACAGGTCATTGGAATAAACTGCGGTAACAGCGACTGGGTATCAACTTCAGCCAGTGAAGGGTTCCAGGCTTTTAGT
>JBGATE010000096.1:0-10496 GCA_044229375.1 Chitinophagaceae bacterium | reverse complement strand
CCAGTATTTTTTTCTTAGTCATGATTGCAATCCCGCGGGCGACAAGAACAATTACCTGGTGGGTGGCGCTATCCAGCTGTACAATTTAAAAAAGAAAATAGCCAATGAAACAGGCAAAGGTGTGGAAGTGTTTTTTGTGATGGACGCTTGCCGTTCCAACGAATTGCCGGGAGGACAGGAGGGGCTTAATTTCCTGAACACCGCCGTCACCGAGAAGAAAGTGGGTGAGATCATGATGCTGGCGACAGCCGCCGGACAGGAATCACTGGAAGACGCTTCCATCGGGAACGGTCACGGCTTGTTTACCTGGTACCTGGTGGATGGGCTTAGTGGTGTGGCCGATGAAGGCAGCCGGCCGGACAACAGGATCACATTCGCAGAGATCAAGTCCTATGTTGACAAAAATGTACCTTCTGTAGCGCAACAGCGATTCAACCGCAAACAGGACCCCGTTTTCTGCTGTAACGAATACAGTGATAAAGTGATCAGCAATGTAGACCCGGCTTACCTTCAGAAATGGCTGAAAGAGAAGAAAAGCCGCGGTGGCGGAAATTCCTTTGATGGATTTACCGAAGCGGATTATAAGAGGTTTGCCGCCGATACCGCCCTGGTGGAAACCTATAACCGGTTTAACCGGGCGATAAAAGGAAATAACCTGACGGGCAGCACATCGGCCGAAGATTATTACCGGCAACTGGAAAAAAAATTCCCCGGTAACCCTTATACGCTGGATGCCAAAAGCACGCTTACGGATGAGTTGATACAGGATGCACAGAAAAAAATAAACCAGTATCTCAATTGCGGAACACTCAGCACGGCGAAAGAAAAGCAGGAATACGCGGCTTCGGGTATCCGGCTGGAAAAAGCCATTGCGCTGCTGGAACAGGATGATCCGGAGATCGCCGGCGACCTGCGCGGAAGAATGTACCTGCTGAAATCATCGGGTGATCTCAGCAACCCGGCCGAAGCGCTGAATTATGCGCACGCTGCAAGGAGGATCGACCCTGATAAAGCCTATATTCTGAACTGGCTTTCCCGGCTTCATTTGCAAAATAACCGCGCCGACAGCGCCGTCTATTATGCCCAAAGGGCTTCGAATGCAGCGCCCAAATGGCCCTGCGCACTCGCCACGCTGGCGCTTGCGCAGCAGGCCCTTAACAACAAACCGGCCGATCCGAAAAAAACAACAAAGAATAACGTCCCGCTGAGAAAAACCAGTTTTGGTTTTACACTCGGTGGCGGACTGAACCGGTCGAACCCGCGATATTCAGGTAATGTCAATACGGGGTTCGTCGGAGTGGCATCAAACACGGCCCCCACCGGCCTGCTGGGAATCATTTACCAGGTTAACCTGGGCAATACCATTTCGATCAGGCCCGCCACTACGGTCAGTTTCGGAAGTACCGACATTGAATTTGAAAGAAGAGGTACAACCGGCAACCCGATTTTTGAAACAGTGTCCGTAAAAGGGACTTCCGTGAATGTAGATTTACCGCTGATCATCCGGTTTTCCTCTAAAACCATTGCCCCTTATTTCGCGCTGGGGACCTCCTTCAGTTACCTGTTTAGCCAGAACACCGAATCAAGGGAACTGCTGCCTGTTAAAAAATCAATGATGCTAGCGCATGCGGGTATCGGGGTTGATATTGGCTTGCTGAAATCGGGACTCTGCCTTTCGCCTGAATTAAAGTATTCAACGGATATGTCGGACATGCGGGATGATCCCACCGCGACTCCTTACGCCGCCGCCCTGACAGATTTGAAAAAGAATTCTTTTACGCTGAGTCTTTACCTGAGGAAGCGCTGATTTGTGTTTCGGTGAGCAGGACAAACTCCTGTTCCAGCGCCAGGGAGTGGTCGTAAATTTTTTGGAGGAAGTCCGCGCCCCATTTTGCGTAAAACCGGGAAAAATTCTCTTTTCTTTCCTGCAATCCGTCACCCGGGAATAAATGCGACCTGGTCGCATGCAACTGCCGCTGCCAGTCTGCAAATTTTCGTTTTTCCGCCCTTAGCATTTTTTTTTCCAGTTCCTGTAACCGGAAGATAGTGCGGGATCTCAGCGCTTCTACATGTTTTTCCAGCGTGCTGTCAATTGAGGCGGCCTGCTTTTTGAATGCCGAATAAAGTTTTTCCACTTCGTCCGGGTACCCGTTGAGTTTCGTCTCATTACGGCTTTCCCTTTTCACGATCCGGTTCATCAATTCCTGTTCCGGGAGAAAAAAATCTTCGGTGCTGAAACCCATTTTACTTACCGCCTCCTGCCATTTTTTTTCCACGATCAAAAAGGAATTACGAAGCACGAGTACCGGGAAAGGAACCTTATAAAATTCAAAAAGATCCTTTAGTTGCAGCCAGTACGCCGTTTCTCCCGCTCCGCCGATGAACGCGACATTGGGTAATAAGGTTTCCTGGTACAAGCCCCGCAGGATCACATTGGGACTAAATCGCTCCGGATGCAAATGCAATTCGTTCACCATCTCCTCCCGGGACCAATCGATGCCTGCGCCTTTCACTTTGTACCTTTCTCCCTTAAGTATGATCCTTTCACGCAGTTCGGGTTCCAGCAGGAAGAGATTGATCTCCCTCGGGTGAGCCTGCACTTTGTATCCCTCCCTCTCCAGCCTTTCCGTTGTCTTCTCCACGATACCCGAAGCCTTTTGACGCAACAGGTCATCTTCGAAGACCGGGATCATCATTCTTTTAAGTTCGGCATTATCCGGCTGAACCAGCACCAGTCCATATTCCGCGAAAAGATGGTTGACCAGGCCAAATGTGGCGCCCGCAATGCTCGCGCCTTCCTGGTAATATTTCTTCAGCAGGGCAATGATCTCCGTCCCATGGGGCATCACCGAAAGCTGACCCTCCATCTTTCCTATCAGTTGCAGCAGTTCCCTGTCGCATTTCATCCGCCCCACGGCACCGGTTTGATTTGTTTTCCAGGTCAGTTTCTCGTTGCCAAGGTAAATATGATCCAGTTCCTCCAGGTCAGCGTCCTCGGAACCGATGTAAAAAACCGGGACAAACCGGTATTCGGGCAGTGATTCGTTGAGATGACCGGCCAGCCTAATGGCATGAACGATCTTATATATGAAGTAGAGGGGCCCGGTGAAGATATTGTTCTGGTGAGCCGTGGTGATCGTAAACACTTCCGGCGACAAAAGGGCCTCAATATTCTGTTTTACTTTTTCGCTTGTCACTACCCCTTCATATTGCTTCCTTAATTCCTGTACAAGAGTTTTGCGGTCCTGTTTGAACTCTTTTCGCGCTTCTATAGCTTTTTGTATGCCCTGCAGGGTGGGCGGGTGAGTAAAGAAAGATCCCAATGAATCCTCCTGGTCAATATAGTCCATGGCGATACTGGAGAAAGCACCGGTCTGACGATAAGGAATTCGGGTAGAAGTACAGTTCATTTCAGGTATAAAAATAAGAAGTAGTTTCCGAAGTGTGTGAATGTTAATTACTTAAACAATTGCTAATTCAAACTGTTGAATGACAAATTGTCAACGCAGGGATTCGGAGCTAAAGAGCAACATAGAAAGTGTGCTGTATTCCTTTGTGCGCCTCTGTTCACCGGCAACTCAATGTTGAAGGAATAATAATTCGATTCCAAACCCTCTCAGTTAAACCTTTCCACATTAAAATGTTTCATCTCCATACTCGACGGCTGGTTATTAATGATCTCTCCCACCAGTTTACCCGTGCCGGCGCCCAGGCTCAACCCAAGCATGGAGTGACCCGTGGCCACCGTCAGGTTGGAATACTTTTTTACCCTCCCGATATAAGGCAGCCCGTCCGCGGAACAGGGCCGGTAACCATACCAGATCTTTTCTTTAGGCGGCATGGCCACTTCAAAATCCGGGTAATAGCGTTTCACTGCATCCAGGATACCCTGTACCCGGTTCATTCGCGGTGGGGTTTTATGTGAGGTGATCTCCATTGTACCGCCAAAACGGATCTTGTTCCCGTCCATGGGTGTGATCGCCGCCCTACCCTCGACCAGTACCGAGGGATAGTTCACTTTATAAGGCGAGTCTTCCAGTGTTACCGAATACCCACGTCCCGGCATGAGGGGAATACGTAAAGAAAGCAACCGGGCCGTTTCTCTCCCCCAGGAACCCGTGGCAATAACGGTTTCATCCTGTTCATAGGCAGCGTTATCCGTATGAATCCTGGTTATTTTATTCCCGGATCTTTCAAATTTTATCACTTCCTGGCCGGGCAGCAGTTTCACCCCTTCTTTTTTAAGATGGGCGATCAGCTGATGCATCAGTTTGTTGGGAAAACAATGCGCATCACAGTTAAAATGAATGGCGCCTTTTGCGGTGATCCTGGTTTGCGGTTCCAACGCCTGCAATTCATCATAATCCAGCAGTTTTGTATCTGCCAGACCCAGTTCATGCGCTTTTTCGACCGTATGCCTGGCATGCTCTCCCCCGGCATCGGTCTGAAAGATCTCCAGCAGGCCCTTGCTTTCATAGGCAAAATCAAAACCGGGAACAGCCAACCAGCTTTCGTATTCCTTTTTACTGAGGAGCGCGATATCCCGTAACGGCACTGCAGCCGTTTCCACATGCTTCTTTGTAGCGCTGCGCATGAATTTCATACCCCAGCTCAGCAGGTTCCGGTCGAAACGAGGCTGAACATAAAATGGGCTCTTTGAATCCCACATCCATTTCAGCCCCTGCTTCACCACACCGGGTGTTGCCAGGGGAATAAAATGACTGGGGCAGATATAACCGCAATTCCCGTAGGAGCAATTATCCAGGAAATCTCCCTTGTCCAGCACCGTTACCTCCCAGCCCGAACGGCTTAAATAGTATGCGGTGCTCAAACCAATGATCCCGCCTCCTATGATTGTTGCTTTCATATTGGTAACATACAGTTGATAGATTAAGTATGAGGATAAGTTTAAGGTTGAGGTGGAATTTATCTACCATAACAATATTTCAGTACCAACTTATTTTGGACCGACTCCTAACTCCTATCTCCAAACTCCTAACTCAATAATTCCCCCCATCCTCGTATTTCCCCGCATAATTAACCTTCACCTCTTTGATCTTCACCGGCAGCCAGACCTGCATGTCATTGGCGCCGCGGTTTGCCCAGCAATAATAAGGGATGGCCGTTACTTTTCTCTTTGTGATCCTTATCGAAGTGCCGCCTGGATCAGGGGATGCGGATGGCAACTCCGCCTGAAGGGCAATGACCGGTTCATCCAGTATCTTATAGGGCAGGGTTGAAAAAATTGTTTCCACCGGCAATACAAGATTCCAGACACCTTCCATATTATCGGCTCCCTCCACACAATAAACCAGGGGTCCCCGCTGGATCGCCAGCCGGTCTTTATTTGCCTTTACTTCACTGATGGTGATGAGTTTCCTGGTTTCCATCGGTATCTCCCACTCTACCACATCGGCTTTTTTCCATTCCCGTTCCAACACCAGGTAACCGTTCAGCATTTTATACTCCACCGGCTTGCCGTTAACTCTCAACACGGGATCGGGGAGAATGCCTGCTGCCGCAAAGGGCTGGTAGAGTTCTCCCTTTTCAATCTTATGACTTGCCCATCCGGGCATCCGTATATATAATTTGCACTTTGCTTTCTTCACCGGATCGATATTCAGCTTCACTTTCCCGTCCCAGGGATAATTGGTTTCCATTTTAACGGCCACATCCGTGTTACCGATCCTGACAGAAGTATTGCTTCCCACAAAAAGGTTGATCCAAATGCCATCCGCGCTTTTTCCATATACATAGTTTCCCAGCGAAGTAACCAGCCGGGCAATATTGGCGGGACAACAGGCCGTGCCAAACCATTCCCTTCTCTTATGCTGGCCGTTGGAGGCAAGTACATTGTCGTAGAAGAAAAGACCTCCATCAAGGCTCAACCCATCCAGCGCTCCGTTATAAAGAGACCTTTCCAGCACATCTATGTACTTGCTGTCGCCCGTAAGCTGGCACATCCGCTGGTTCCAGAGAACCATGCCCACGGAAGCACAGGTCTCGCAATAGGCTTCTTCATTGGGAAGATCGTAATCCCTGCTGAAGCCTTCATTATCGCCCGCGGAACCGATCCCCCCGGTCAGGTACATATTCCTGTGCACCACATCCTCCCAGACTTTTTTCATCGCGTCCATGTAATCCGTATCCCCGGTTAGCGCGGCCACATCCGCCGCGCCGGTATAGAGGTACATGGCCCGAACAGCATGGCCCGTGATCTCCGTTTGTTGCTTCACCGGAACAATATCCTGCCAGTAGGCACGGGTGAACCAGGTCTTACCATACGTATAAATATCCTTTCCCCGCTGCTGCAGGTACCAGTCGGCCAGCTTCAGGTAACGTTTATCATCGGTCACTTTGTACAGTTTCACCAGCGCCAGTTCTATTTCCTGGTGGCCACTGAACCATTTTTTTCCGCCGAGACGGAAAACAGAATCAATATGGTTGGCAAAGCGAATAGCGACATCCAGGAATTTTCTTTTACCTGTCACATTGTAATAGGCCACGGCCGCTTCGAACATATGACCGGCATTATAATCTTCGTGCGCTTCAATATTGGTCCAGCGCAGGTTTTTATCCCGGAGGGTAAAATAGGTACCGACATAGCCGTCCCGCAATTGCGCCGCGTCAATCCAATCGATCCATTCATCTGCTTTAGCTTCGAGGGCGCTGCTGGGATGGGTTTTTAGTGCATACGCTATTGCCTCCAGTGCCTTATATACATCGCTGTCATCGTAATAAAGTCCTTCAAATTTCTCTCCCTTGTTCCGGGCCACTTTCTCAAAATTCCTGATTCGGGGGGTTTTTGTTTCCGTCTGGTAAATGCAGGCATTCAGGGTCACCGTAGCCACTTTGTCGATCTTCGGCTTCCAGAAATTGTCGGTGATATTCACCTGTGAGAAATTTACAAACTCAAATTCCTGCAGGGTTGTTTGGGAGGATCCGGATTGCACGGCAATGAGCGCCGCTACGATCTGCATTGTTTTCTTCATAAGCCAGTTTTTACCGTTTACAGTTCGATAATCATTCCTTCTTCGGCAAACCCGAATCCAGCCGCCTTAATCGCAATCCTTTCCAGGGACTTCTCCCTCAATAAGGGATTGGTATGATTAAAATGAATGAACCTGATCTTTGCCCGTTCCGCCGAAGGTAATGATGAAAATCGTAGCAGGCTTTCTTCGACAAAAGGATGCGGCACTTCGCCCATATCCCGGCCCGGCAGTTCCCCGTTCTTATAAAAGGTCCCGTCCAGCAGGGCAATATCCGTTTTGGCAATTTCACCGGTGATACTTCGCTCCCATTTTTCCCATTTGTCAATGTCAGGGATAAAAATCACTTTCTTCTTTTCGGTTTGGATAATGAACCCGACGGTCTCGGAATATTCATCCCGGTGCGGCACCCTGAACGGTGTGATCCTGAATGAGGAACCGAGCGAAATCGTACTGTCAGCCTTAAGGCGGTTCAACCTGATATTATTGAGTTTCACCAACTGGCTCCAGGGACCGTTGTTCTGCAAAAAAGAATCCAGCCGCGGCATGGCCCAAACGGGAATGTCTTTTGCGCCCATGGCTTCCCTGCCCAGTTGCATCAGACCTGCATAATGGCCGATATGGGCATGGCTGATGAAGATGCCATCGGGAGAATAATCATTCCCGGCCGGGAGAAAGGCCTGAAGTGTGTGTAATTGGGATGAGATGTCCGGAGTGGCTTCCAGCAACCAGTACTGGTTATTCGTCCTGTCCACCAGCGCAAGGCAGGTAACATGCTTTTTTGATTCCCTCCCCTCCCAGTAGGCCTTGCAGCAATCCTGCTGGCATCCTATCTGCGGATAGCCTGCATCCTGCGCGACGCCGAGCACCACCAGGAATTTTGTCGGGAGCGTTTTTTCATTTTCACCGGGAGGCGATGAATTCTTTCCCGGCCCGCAACCCGACACGATGAACAGGATGAAAATAACCGCGAGCGTGGAGTAACTTAGTTTTTGTATTGAAAATTGAACATTCAACATCAATAATCCATTTCTGGGTCATAAGAAAATGATTGACGCCCACCGTGCTCCTATAGCCTTTCATCCTCTTCATAACTTTCGGAAACACATCTAACATCCCGCCTACGCTGAGGCTTCGGCGGGCAAGCCAGCATCTAACATCCAGCATCTAACACTCTACAACACCTGGAACCCATATGCATAAGGATCATCTTCCGTATCGATCCAGATCGTATTATAGCCATAGATCCTCGCCCAGCCTTCAACGGAGGGCCGGATAGCCGGTTTGCCATGTACCATTAACTCCTCTTCTATCCTGCCGGTGAATTTACTCCCGATGATGCTTTCATGGATAAACTTCTCCCCCCTTTTCAGTTTTCCTTTTGCATACCACTGCGCCATTCTTGCCGATGTGCCCGTGCCGCAGGGGGACCGGTCGATAGCTTTATCGCCATAGAAGACCGCATTCCGGGCTGTGGAGGTCTTGTCCAGCACAGCACCCGTCCATAAAATATGCGAACAGCCCCTGATCGTCGGGTCATCCGGGTGCACAAACTCATACCTGGCGTTGATTCTCTTACGTAATTCCCTGGCCCACGCGATCAGTTTATCAGCCGTATATTGCTCAAGCCCCTTAAAATTCTTCTGTACATCCACGATCGCATAAAAATTCCCGCCATAAGCCACATCAAAAACCAGTTCTCCCAAATCCGGGCATTCAGCCACAAGTTCAGTGGAGTCCAGGTAGGCCGGTACATTCGTCAATTTGACAGACTCCACTTTTAGCGACCGACTCCCGCCTTCGCGAAAGCTACTGCGGGCAGGCCCGACTCCCGGCTCCTGGCTCGCGACTGCTTTGTATTCAATCATGACCAATCCCGCCGGCGCTTCCATCCTGACGATTCCCGGAACTTTCGGCTGAATCAACCCTTCCTCGATGGCAATGGTAATCGTTCCGATCGTACCGTGCCCGCACATGGGCAGGCAGCCGCTGGTCTCGATAAAGAGTACGGCCACATCATTGGCCGGGTCATGCGGGGGGTAAAGGATGCTCCCGCTCATCATATCGTGGCCCCGGGGCTCAAACATAAGACCCGTGCGGATCCAGTCGTATTCCCGGAGGAAATGCTGGCGTTTCTCGCTCATATTATTTCCTTCCAACGCCGGGCCGCCTTCTTTCACCAGTCTTACCGGGTTACCGCAGGTGTGGGCATCGATACAATGGAAGATGTGTTTCATGGTGTGGGGGTTGTGATGGATGCTGGATACTAGATACTGGATACTAGATACTGGATACTAGATACTGGATACTAGATACTGGATACTGGATGACACGGTTAATTCCTTATTTTTTGCCGGGGGGCCTGTGTTCCCGTTCAATAGCCTTCAAAAAATTATTTATCATTTTTCCAAGGATCTCAAGTTTACATTTGATCCCTTTATAAACTTCCTCGTCTGTCAACGAGCAGGTTTCATACAGGGTGTCGAGGTGATCAATGGTTTCATCATTGGATGCAAGTGCAATGATAATAAACCTTATGTAATCCTGTTTGTAATATCGTCTCCCATACCCCTCCACGATATTGGACCTTACAGATTTCACAGACCTCCTGATTTGTTGCGCTTCCTCAAATTGCTCAAAACCGGGCAAACGCAAACTCATCTGATGAATCTCAATCGTAAGTTCCCTGGCCAATTTCCAAATTTGCAATTTCTCATAACTCATACTGTCGTTTTTAAGCGTTAAAAATGTGTTTACTCAAAACGGCAGCAGTAACCTCCAGCATCCAGCATCCAACATCCAACATCCAGCATCCAGCATCCAATATCCAGTATCTTTTGTAAATTTACCCCTATGGAGCTTTACGGCAAGATACTACTCATCGCCATGCCGGCCTTCCTGGTCCTCGTACTTTTTGAAAAATGGTATGGCTGGAAAAAGGGGTTTGACACGGTGCGGAACATGGACATGATCTCCTCCCTGAGTTCCGGGGTCACCAATGTGACCAAGGATGTGCTCGGACTGACCATCGCCATCAGCATCTATCCCTTCATGCTGAAACACCTGGCACTGACAACAATAGAAAATACGCTGGCCGTTTACATCATCACTTTCATCATCATTGATTTTATCGGTTACTGGGTGCACCGCTGGAGCCATAAAATCAATTTGTTCTGGAACCTGCACGTCATCCATCACAGCAGCGAGGAATTCAACCTGGCCTGCGCCCTCCGGCAGAGTATTTCTTCCTTCTTTAACCTGTTTACCGTATTGCTCTTACCCGCGGCCCTGCTTGGCATTCCGGAAGACGTGATCGCCATTGTGGGCCCCATCCAGTTATTCGCCCAGTTCTGGTACCATACCCGGCATATCAACAGGATGGGTTTTTTAGAAAAGATTCTTGTCACTCCCAGTCACCACCGCGTGCACCATGCCGTAAATCCCGAGTACATGGACAAAAACCTTTCCCAGATCTTTATCATCTGGGATAAACTCTTCGGAACTTTC
>JBGATE010000095.1:0-10742 GCA_044229375.1 Chitinophagaceae bacterium | reverse complement strand
ACCTGAGCCACGTCCGTTATGGCCGCCTGGAAAAACGCTTTACCGAAAACCTGAACGCGCATATTCTTGGCCAGATGGAAGAACTGAGCGGTAAAACAGTAAAAGGGAACGAAAGGGAGTTCATATTGCACGGACCGGATGAAGTGGACCTGGTATACAGCGGACTCGAAGAGACCATGATCAATGCCACGCATGAGATCATGAACGCCTGGAAGGCCAATCCGGCAATTCCTGATATGCGTACCGCCGCCTATGTGGTGGCCATCAATAAAGTTGGCACCAGTTATGCCGAGCTGGGCATTTTCCCCTGATTTCAACCATCCCTTCCCAAAACGGAAGGGAGCCAAACCAATTGCTTTGTGTATAAGACCCGTTCCTCCAGGAACGGGTTTTTTGTTTACCATCGTATACCGGCTTATCTTTCCAATTGTTTACGGTTGTCAAACCATCCAGACTTATTATTGAACCTGTTCATCTCATGGAACGCTCTCTTACCGAATCAAAGACCTTTATCAACGTCAACTTTTCCGATAACCCGCTGCCGGGGGGCGAGTACGAAAATTGTGTATTCGAACATTGCGATCTTTCCGGGGCCGACCTCTCGGGAAACCGTTTTACGGAATGCGTTTTCAGGGACTGCAACCTCAGCACGGCCCGGCTTGCACAAACCGTCTTACGGGATGTCCGGTTTGAGAAATGCAAGCTCCTGGGTTTGCATTTTGACCAATGCGATCATTTCCTTTTTTCCGCCTCCTTCAGCCATTGCAATATGAGGTTATGTTCTTTTTACCGGGTGAAGATGAAGAAAACGCGATTCACGGATTGTGACCTGCAGGAATCCGACTTCACCGAAGCAGATATTTCATGGGCGATCTTTGAAAACTGTGATCTGGAACTGGCCCGGTTCGAAAATACCCTGCTGGAAAAGGCAGATCTCCGTACGGCCAGGAATTACTCCATCGACCCGGAGCTGAACAGGATCAAAAAAACAAAATTTTCCTATCCCGCTGTGCTGGGCTTGCTGGACAAATATGATATTGAGATTGACTGATCTATTTACTTCCTTACTGGTAGGAAAATAAATAGAACTGTTCCGCCAACTTATTCTTGCCGTTGAACTTTATGATGCCGAAGGCATACTGGTTTGTTTTGCACGGGGCCTCAATCCCAATGAGGAATACAAGGGAGAACCGCTGATCAACGAATTGAACCAGAACAACAACCAGTCGGCGGACATACTGCATTATCTCCTTGAATAAAACGCCGACCTGCACCTGACCGTACCCGGCTGATCTGGGGCAGGGGATACGAATGGGAAACATTTATACCCGCTGTTAACCCCGTAAGTTATGCGATGATGGGACTGCTCCCGCAAATGTACCGGGATGAGAGAACCGTCACGGAAACCGTATCCTTGCTGCTGCAACATGCTTACGGTATACATTATTTCCCGGTCAATATTCCCCGTTCCTACCTTAAGAAATGACTTATCCTGCTGGTGCAGGTTCCTTCCAAAATTTCTTCCGGAAAACCGAATTCCATAACTTCGTCGACAAAGCCTTATATATGAAAAAGATCCTTTTGATTCTTTTCAGTTTCGCTTCTTTTATTACCAATGCCCAAACCGCCGATGAGGTGATCCGGCAATACTCCGCAGCCATGGGCGGACTGGACGCTTTTCAGAAAGTGCAGACGGTCAAAATCACCGGCACGGTTACTACCCAGGGAATGGACCTGCCTTTTACCACGCAAATGATCAATGGCAGGGCCTTCCGGACTGAAGCGGATGTGATGGGTCAGTTTGTGATCAGTTGCTTTAAGGACGGAAAGGGCTGGAAGATCAATCCCTTTGCAGGCGCCGAAACCGCAACGGATGTGGAGGGCGCGGAATTGCTTGACCTGAAGGCACAGTCCAGTATTGTCAGCGCACTCATGGACTATAAAACCAGGGGGCACCAGGTTGAACTGGCGGGGCAGGAAGATGTGGAAGGGGTCAGAACCAACAAGATCAAACTCACCGCCAACGAGGACGGCCGCGTCACGAATTATTTTATCAGTGCAGCCGATAATATCCTCATCAAAACATCAACCAACCGTGAATTCCAGGGGCAAACGATCGAAGTGGAGACATTTTACAGCGATATGAAAGAATTCGCCGGGCTCAAATTCGCGATGCACCGGGAACAGAAAATGGGGGGACAGGTCTTTCAAACCATTGTATACAGCAATGTGGAACTGAATGTGCCGGTGGATGAAAAAATATTTGACAAGTAGCAAATTCAAATTCCCGGAAGCTCACCGGTCTAATCGGACCAATTGCAGTTGTATATTCATTTGCTTTAAGTCACTCGCGGTGATTTTTTTACGGCAAAGAGGACAATCTACTCCCTGGTTGCTCGGCTTCCGGCAATTCCATCAACTCCTCCAGTTTATTCTCCTTTTTCCGCCAGCCATAACACTGCTTCCCGTTGGTGATCACCAGGAAATCGACCGGAACGCTGATATGGTAACGCAGTAATTGCTGCAATACGCTTTCATCAAGCTGCACTTCCAGCGATTTGCACTCCACCATCATCCAGGGCCGGTGATCACTGTTAAATACGAGGATGTCAAAGCGTTTGTTCATCTCTCCCAGGCGGATCTCCTTTTCCACCGCGATCAGCGTGGAGGGATAGTTTTTAACCCGGATGAGATACGCGATAAAATTCTGCCGCACCCATTCCTCCGGTGTAAGCACCACCCATTTTCTCCGAATCGTATCAAAAATAAATTCTTTGTACCCTTCCTTCTTCAGCTGAAAGTCCGGTTCGGGATATTTGACAACCACCATGCTTCAAAATTACTATTACGCGCAAAACTAACAGAGGAATGTTTGTGTAAAAAGGAGAAAGGTGAAAATGAGAAAGACCGGAGAACAAGACGGCCTCATCATACGCGGTAATTGATTAAATTCGCATATATGAAGACCAAAGAAGAGATCGTACAGAACTGGCTCCCCCGTTATACCGGGGCAACGCTGGACAGTTTCGGGGAATATATATTGCTGACCAATTTCAGCAATTATGTAAAAATGTTCGCCGAATGGAACAACACCTCAATTATCGGTGAAGACAAACCCATGCAGTGTGCCACGGCGGATAATATTACCATCATCAATTTCGGGATGGGCAGCCCCACAGCGGCCACCATCATGGACCTGCTTTCCGCCATTCAGCCAAAGGCCGCCTTGTTTCTTGGCAAATGCGGGGGACTTAAAAAAAGAAATAAACTCGGCGACCTGATACTGCCCATTGCCGCGATAAAAGGGGAAGGTACTTCGAATGACTATTTCCCCGCCGAAGTTCCGGCCCTCCCGGCATTCGCACTGCAGAAAGCCGTCTCCACCACCATCCGCGATTTTGGTGTGGATTACTGGACCGGAACCGTATATACCACTAACCGGCGCGTTTGGGAACATGACGAACCTTTCAAGGAGTACCTGCAAAAAATAAGGGCCTATGCCATCGATATGGAAACGGCCACGATCTTTACCGTAGGTTTTTATAATAAGATCCCCACCGGCGCCCTATTGCTGGTGAGCGACCAGCCCATGGTGCCGGAAGGAGTAAAAACGGAAGAAAGCGACAGAAACGTAACGGCACAGTTCGTAGAAACACACCTGAAGATCGGTATCGAATCCCTGAAACAACTGATTAACGAAGGAATGACCGTGCGACATCTGAAATTCTAAAATAACCGCCATGCGACAATTCTTCCTCCTGGCCTTCCTGTCCACGATCCTGCTTTCCGCAGGTGAATGCAGGAAAAAGAAGGATGGCACAAAATTCAGGGGCCGGCTGGAAGTGGCCGGGATCTGCATGAACTATACCATCGGCGTAACCGAAGGAAACCCCGGGGCGGATAAGATCGTTGCCCGGTGGACCGATGAGGTGACCAAAAAAGAATATACCAACGTTTTCCGGCTGGGTAACCCCTGCGATTTCCCTTCCACCATCAAACAGGGCGATGAATTTTATTTTACGATCGATACCACAAAGGGTAGAGAATGTGCTGTTTGCCTGGCCTACTACCCCACGCCGGAAAAAGCGATTTCCATAAAAGTTGCCGAATGACATGAACCCCCTGCTGACGATCCGTAACCTTTCCGTTGACTTCATCACTGAATCGGAAACGGTCAATGCATTAAAGAATATAACGCTCACGGTTAACCGCGGGGAAGTGCTGGCCCTCGTGGGCGAATCCGGCTCGGGCAAATCGGTCACTTCCCTTTCCATCCTGCAATTGCTGCCGGCTCCCCCGGCCCGGTACAGCAGCGGGGAGATCCTTTTTTCTGAAGATGGAAATATGCAAACGGACCTCCTGCAGCGGAAACGGTACGAACTGCAGGATATCCGCGGCAACAGGATCGCCATGATCTTCCAGGAACCCATGACCTCGCTGAACCCCGTACTTACCTGCGGTGAACAGGTGATGGAAGCCATCCAGCTGCATAAAAATGTTTCAAAGGAAGTGGCCCGTCAACAAACCATCGGCTGGTTCGAAAAAGTGAAACTGCCCAACCCCGCTGAGATCTTCAAACGCTATCCGCACCAGCTCAGCGGCGGACAGAAACAACGGGTGATGATTGCCATCGCCATGTGCTGCGAACCATCGCTGCTGATCTGTGATGAACCCACCACGGCGCTGGATGTGACCGTTCAGAAAACGATCCTCGAATTAATAAAGGAACTGCAGAAGCAAACCGGTATGGGCGTGATCTTCATCACCCACGACCTGGGCGTCGTGGCCGAGATCGCCGACCGGGCCGTGGTAATGTACCTGGGAGAGATCGTTGAACAAAATACGGTGCGCAATCTTTTTAAAGATCCGCAACACCCTTATACCAAAGCCCTCCTCGCCTGCCGGCCGGTGAACCATAAGAGAGGGGAAAGATTGCCGGTGGTGAGTGACTTTATGCAGTCGTCCACAGTCGAACAGCCCGGCAATCGGGCAGCCGGGCAGCCGGGCAGTCCGCAGTCAACAGTCCTTCTATCAGCGCAGAATCTCTCCGTCTGGTTTCCGGCGAAAAAAACATTGCTGGGTAAACCTACCTCGTATACCAAGGCGGTGGATGATGTAAGTTTTGACTTATACCTGGGAGAAACGCTGGGGTTGGTAGGTGAGAGCGGTTGTGGAAAAACAACGTTGGGAAGGACGCTGCTGCGGCTGATAGAGCCGACATCCGGTAAGATCATTTACAAGGATGCCGATCTCGCGAAAAAGAAAAAAAGGGAACTGCTCACGCTGAGAAAAGAGATACAGATCGTTTTCCAGGACCCTTATTCTTCCCTCAACCCTAGAATGACGATCGGGAATGCTATCGCCGAACCGATGAAAGTGCACGGGATACTTGCAACTGACAAAGCAAGAAAAGACAGGGTGGCGGAGCTGCTGGAGAAAGTGAATCTCAAACATGAACATTTCTCCCGCTACCCGCATGAATTCAGCGGCGGACAGCGCCAGCGGATCGTGATCGCCCGGGCACTGGCACTTGATCCATCCTTTATTGTTTGCGATGAATCGGTCTCCGCGCTGGATGTAAGCGTACAGGCCCAGGTGCTGAACCTGCTCAATGACCTGAAAAAAGAATTTGGATTCACCGTGATCTTCATCTCGCATGACCTGTCGGTCGTTCGCTATACCAGCGACCGGATCATGGTGATGAACAAAGGAAAAATTGAAGAAAGCGGACCGGCCGACGATATTTATTTCCATCCCCGTTCGGTCTATACGCAAAAACTGATTGCGTCCATCCCCCGCGGGATCCCTGCCGCCTAGCGAACACCGTCAGTCCTCCGCCAATTCGGAACCACCCGTGTCTTCATCCTTGTAAAATTCCCGGGCGCTGTTATGCCGCGAATACAGCATTCTTTTCAACTCCATGTTCAGTTGAATATCGAGGGCGGTCTCCGTCTTGAGTTTGGTAGCCGAAAAACCGGTGAAGTCCAGTGCGTTTCTCGGAGATTCCTCCGAATACGAAGATCCGAACAGGGATATGTCCAGTTCTCCCGGATCAGCAAATTCAAATACCGCGGGATCTTCCGGCACCAGTCCCACCGTGGCCAGCTTCCAGGTGAGGTCGTCCTTTTTCTTTTTATACTTGTAGAAATAAACAAATCCTTTTTTGCCCATATGTTCCGCGCGCAGGCGCTGCAGGTAAACCACAGAATCGGGTTTATCATAAGCGCTCCTGTCAAGCAGGGCGCTGCGGCCAAGGTCGAGATGCGTATTATATTTCCCCGGAAACAGGTTCAGCTTCTTCAGCGCATTCAGGTCACTGTACAATTCATAACGGTAATCATCCAGGCCGGCAAAATAACCGGGCAAACTGTCAGGAAAAGATCTCCCCTTTCTCATCAGCAGCAGGAATGTATTATACCGGAGGCGTTTATCCCCCGAGCGCAGCATTTGATCGATCACCGGCTGCACGGCGGATTGACGCTCGCTGAAAGGCAGGAGCAACACCGCATACAGGCTGAGGTCGGAATTACCATAATCCTCCTCATCATCCCTCAGGTAGGAAGGTTTCTTTTTATCCGTCTTGTTTTCTTCCGCCCTTGCGATTGATTTTTTCTTTTCCGCAACGGTCTGCTTCTTCAGTTTTTGTTTCGCTTCCAGCAGGAATTTGCTGTAATACTGTTCGTAATCTCCCGGTTTTACAAGGTTACTGTCGATCATCTGCCCCAGCAGTTTCATCATGGTTTCACGGTAATCCTCCAAATTCAGTAAAGGAAGCAGGTCCGGAAGAATTGTACGGGTGAGTTCCAGCGAATCAAAAAGTTCATCCAGGAACTTCCCGTCCCGGTACTTTGTTCCCCTGCCTGAATTGGCGGCAAAAATCTGGGCCCAGTAATTGACATATCCACCCCCTGTAAAATCCAGCACGGGTGGTTCAGCCGCGATGATATCCCGGAAATGATGATAAGCATAAGCTGTCCTGTGCTGCAACAGGTTCTCCAGTACGGAATACTGCAACTGAACCGTGTCATCCAGCGCGTAATACAATTTTTTGAGCTGATCCGCGGCGGATGGTACCGGGATATCTCCCAGCTTATCGATCAGCAATTTTTTTGTTTCCAGGTATTTTTTCTTTTCCCAGCCCAGTGAACTGATACTTTGTAACAACTGCGGGAGGTCCGTCGAATCAAGATAGATATCATCGATATGACTCACGGCGCGGTTATACAGGACCGTATCCGCACTGCCGAGATCCGCAAAGAACAGGTCCGATTTTTTTACCAGCGGGTCGATGCCTTTCAGCGAGTCGGCGGGAGTGAACGTTTCAAAGAAAGTTTTTATAAAGGCACTGGGCATCGTGAGCGTATCGGATTGGGTGGCCAGGGTAAACACGATCCCGTTCTTATAAAAGACCTTTGTACGCAGTGTTCGGCTGCTGCCGGTATCGGAGATGACGGTCTCCCAAACCCTTGTCTGGTCCGGCAATACTGATTTCTTTCTCAGCCGGGTAACCGTGCTGCTGTCATAGAAATAAGCGGGCCTGATACCCTTTTCGAGTTCGGCGCTGTCGCGGAGGTACTGGTACCTCGATGACCTTGAAAAAGTAACATAGATCTTCTCCCCCGTGCTGTCGTTAAAGATCGTGCTGTTACGATAAGCGCCTGCTTCCAGGAGGTCCTCTTCCGTTCTTTCTTCCTCTTCCTCATCCAATCCCAGCCAGCTATAGCGCGGGATCCTGAGTTTTATCTTTTTCTCTTCGGGGAAATAGGGAGTCGTTACTGAATAATACAACGTACTGTCCTTGTGCTGCCGGCTGTTCCCGTAAACAAATGGTTTGATCTCAAATGAATTCAGGAACTGTTGCAATGCGGTTGTTTCCTGTTTGGCGCGGGCCACCAGGGTGTAGTAATACGGGCCCTGTATGATGAACCGGGTCTGCAATATGGCTCCGGATTTGTCTTTGTACATTCCTTCCAGCGCCGGATAACCTTTGAAACTGAATTGCCGGCGTGAAACCCTGGATGCGATGAAATCGGATCCCATGAAACTTTCCTCCAGTAATCCCAGGTCGAAGGTATCCTCACCCGCGAAATGATAATTATGGATATCGGTTCTCAGCACGCGGTAATGGATACCGTTCGTTTTATCCGTCGCATCAAAGATCCAGCTACCGTCGTTGCCGGTATAGGGAAGATGCGGAAATTCTACCGAGAACCCGCCAAAGGGCGGTGCGTATGTTTTCATCCCCGTTCCGTTGCCGTTCCCGTTCTTATATTCCGAGAAGCGTATACTGCTGAAGAATCGTTCCGCTTCGGGACCGTTCTTTACATAATCCCCGTTACCGCTGATCTTGAAAAAGATGATCTCAAAAGGTGTGATGAAGATATTATACCGCTGCAGGTCGCCGCGGCGGGTACGGTTCACCAAATCAAATCCTTTATACCCGTTCCGGGTGATCATCGTTTTAGTGATGATCTTCCCGGGAACATTCTCATACAGCAGGCTGTCCACCACGCGGTACACATCCTCCGTATTGTGGTTCCACAACCAGGCATTGGTCATGATGCGGGTGACAAGGTAATAACTACCGTTGGCCATATCCGCACATTGCTGCTGGTCGAGCGCCGCATCATCGCCGAACTTGTAAAATTTCCCGGGTATGTCCACTCTGAATAATCCGTCCCTGGCGGTATCAGTCCTGAAACTAACGGGCACCCTGATCTTATCCAGCAGGTCCTTGGCGCGTCCGGCTCTTTCTCCCATGATCACCGGGCGAAGCCGGTAACCCATTTTCCGGAGAATCTCGATCACCCCCCTGTCGCCCGGGAGATGAGCCGCTCCCACGCCCACAAAAAGGGTAAGCCCTTTCTTCAGGATGGAATCGATAGAACCCGCCTGTATCTCGTTGCGGCGGTAAAGAAATTTTTCATCAAAGGCGGGTGAAATACTGTTGTACTTGTTGATGGTATCCAGCAGGTCAAGGTTACCGCGGCGATAGGCTTCCTGTAAACGGTCAGCAGAATAGGCCTCATCCCAGTCGGTATAGCTACGCTCTTTTTTGTTTTTGTCCTTTGCCGCATCCTTGTAAGCCTCCGCCATCAGTTCCATGCTCCGGCCGTAATCTTCCACACCCGCGATCATCTTTCCCCATTTTTTTCCGCATTGGAAAATATACATATCGAGATACGTGTCTTCCTCGAAATCGCTTGTTTCATTCCCGTAACTGCGGTACAAAAGGTTATTGATGGCCGAAGGATTGCTGTAAAGTGCCCGTTCGATCTTCTTATCGTATTTGTAGAACTTAAGGGTGTTGATCCCCAGGTAATCGGAAGGCATTGACGTAAACATGTTACTCATCCCGGAGTATTCCGTACTGCCTTCCGTCTCCAGTTCATATTTACTCATATCCTCCTGCCAGGTCTCGGGATTGGTCTCCAGCGCCACCACCTGCGCCGATTTCAGCGCCAGGTAAAAAGAATCGGGGAGGTTAAAGGCCAGCTTGCTGCTCACATGCATGGTACCGATCAGGTAGGATGGTTTTTTCATTCCCCTGCCGCTGATCTCCCACAAAAGGCTGGGATATTTTTTCGGCTTGTTGGGAAGCTGTGCTCCGGTGCTGCCGAAAAAGAAAAGTAAAAGAAGAAAGATCGGGGTTCGTTTCATAAAGTTGATAAGGGTATTGCCGGTATGACCCGGGGAGACGCGAAATAACTGCGTGTTTCTGTGCTACTGTGTCTCCGTTTTTCAATTTTTTTGGACCACGAAGTCACTACGCCACAAAGACATGCGGAAATACATGGAAGGGTTGCCAATTTTTTAAAAATTAAAGTTGGATGCCTGGTGCCGGCTGTTCCAAACATAAACAAATGTAAGATGCCGGGGAGCTATAAAAAGCATAAAATTATTTTGATAACCAATACGTTGTCTGCGTGTTGGCGGGTATTTCAGGAGGTCGTGGCCTGTCATTGGGTCTGTCACATCACCCTACTGAAAATTAAACGGGATTTTGGCCCCAAAAAACGTACCTTTGCACACTTAAATTACAGTCGTTCTGACCAAACCCGGCGCCGTAAGGCCGGCGTAGTCCGACGGGGCCCTTGCACGTTGGATCTGGATGAACACCGGCAACCCGGTTTGCGTCATGAGACTAGCGAATAAATTACTGCATACTCATGAAGCTTTCACAATTCCGTTTCGATCTTCCATTAAACCTTATTGCCCAAAATCCGGCCAAACGCCGCGAAGACGCGCGTATGATGGTGGTGAACCGCCACACCGGCGAAATTGAGAACAAACATTTCCGCGATGTCATGGATTACTTCAACGACAAGGATGTGTTCGTGGTCAACAACACCAAAGTGTTTCCCGCCCGTATGTACGGACGCAAGGAAAAAACAGGCGCCAAGATCGAAGTGTTCCTGCTCCGCGAGCTGAACAAACCCAACCGTCTCTGGGATGTGATCGTTGATCCCGCAAGAAAGATCCGCGTGGGCAACAAACTTTATTTTGGCGACCAGGAGGACCTGGTAGCGGAAGTGATCGACAACACCACCAGCCGCGGACGTACCATCCGTTTCTTATGGGAAGGTTCGGAAGAAGAGTTCAGGGCCGTGCTGGAACGCCTGGGCGAGACCCCGCTTCCCAAATACATCAAGCGAAAACCCGATGAAGAGGATAAGGAACGCTACCAGACCGTTTACGCGAAACATGAAGGGGCCGTGGCAGCGCCGACCGCCGGTCTGCAT
>JBGATE010000094.1:0-10944 GCA_044229375.1 Chitinophagaceae bacterium | reverse complement strand
ACAAGTCGAGGAACTGGTGAAGCTGGCCGCCAGCGATTCCGGAAAATACATCAGCTCCCCCGATGGCGCTTATCGCATCATCAAACACCGTCACTGGTTCATCATCAGCCCCGTTGCCGCGGACGGTTCGGGGCATTTCATTATTGAAAAAAATGTTGACGAGGTACCATATGCAACCGGCCGTATACTTATAAGGACAGTTCCCATTGCCCGTTGCGAATTGCCCGTTGTCCCATCCAGGGCATGCCTGGACAGCAAAGACATCGTTTTCCCCTTATTGCTTCGTAAATGGAAAACCGGTGATTACTTCTACCCCCTGGGGATGAAGAAGAAAAAAAAGATCGCGCGTTTCCTGATCGACAGCAAGCTTTCCAAAACCGAGAAAGAAAATGTGTGGGTGCTGGAAAGCGCGCAACGCATCATCTGGGTGCTGGGTCACCGCATCGATGAGCGGTTCAGGATCACGGAAAAGACCAAAGAAGTCCTGCAGCTCGAACTGCTTTAATTCCCTAATTGCCAGAATGCCGACTGAGGTCTGAGGTCTGAGGTCTGAGGACTGAGGTCTGAGGTCTGAGGTCTGAGGTCTGAGGTCTGAGGACTGAGGTCTGAGGTCTGAGGTCTGAGGACTGAGGACTGAGGACTGAGGACTGGGGACTGAAGACTGGGGACTGCTGACTGCCGACTGCAAGACTGCCCGACTGCTTCACCTCCCCACCTGTATAAAATCTTTTAAATCCGCCGACCGGATCTGGTCGATAAACACCTGCAACACGGGGTAATTGGAAAAAGCCTGGCAGGCGATAATGGTAAATCCCAGCCCGAAAAGCGCACCGAAAATATGCGCGGAGTGATTGATATTGCCGCCGCCTTTTCTGTCGAGCAGGTTGGAAACGACCAGGTACAGGATGCCGAAAATGAATCCCGCTACATAAACGGGGATGAAGAAAAGTCCGATACCGGTAAGCGGGCTGAAAAGGATGCCGGCAAATACCACCGCCGATACCGCTCCGGATGCGCCGAGGCTTCGGTAGTGATAGTTATCCTTTTGGTTGAGATAGGTGGGCAGGAGCGAGGCCGCCAGCGCCAGCACATACATGCCGAAATACATGAACTTGCCCTTCTCCCCGAAAATATAAATGAACTGGAACTCCACCCCGGTCTGGTAAACCCCTTCGGGTGTTTCGATCCGCGAACCCTGGCCAAAAAGATAAAGCGCCAGCATATTAAAGATCAGGTGCCCAAGATCCGCATGGATAAGCCCGCAACTGAAGAAACGGTACCATTGTCCGCGCTTTATCGCGGGCGGGTAAAAGATGAGCTGGTCCATCATCCGCCGGTTATTGAAAGCGGAGAGCGACACAAGAACGGTGATGATGCCGATGATCAGGGTGATGGAGATGGACATGGTAGTTATCAGTTATGGTTTTTTTCTCGCTGTGTTTGCTGTTCCGCCGCGCCCGCTGTGTGAACCGTATTTCCCCCGCGGCATGCATTCAAAAATAAAATTATCTGTGATGATATTTCTCATTTTTCAGGATACTGCAGGCCCGGTACAGCTGTTCGGCCAGGATCAGGCGCACGAGCTGGTGCGGGAACACCAGCCGGGAAAGGCTCCAGGTATAGTTGGCTCTCTTCAGCACCGCTTCATCCAGCCCAAAGGCCCCGCCGATCAGGAACACCAGGTTCTTGTTGCTTTCATTGCTCCTTTTTTGAATAAAACCCGCCAGTTCCTCACTGCTCATTTGTTTGCCCCGCTCGTCAAGCGCCACCAGGTAATCATCCTTGCCCAGCCAGTCCAGTATTATTTCACCTTCCTTTCTTTTCAGGTCCATTTCGCTCATCATCCCCGCGTTCTTCGGCAGGGGAATGATATTCCATTGCACGGGATAGTATTTGGCGATCCGTGTGGTGAATTCCTGCACACCGGGTTTGATATACGGTTCATGATTTTTGCCGATGCTCCAGAGGTGTATCTTCATGCTTGCGGGGGTGGTAAGGGTAAAGATACTGGATGTTGGAAACTGGATACTGGATGCTGGATTTAATGGCACACGGATGACACGGATGAAACTGATAGAAACGGATAAATACAGGCGAAAAGAAAAAAATCCGTGCAAATCCGTTCTATCCGTGTCATCCGTGTTCCATTAAAACCCTTTCTTAACTTCCTCCTTAATCTGCACTTCCGTCACCGGCCCGTATTTCTCCGCGATCTTTTTGATATCGGCGGATTTTCCGACCAGTACGAACTGGAGTTTGTCTTTCGGGAAATATTTCGCGATGATCTCTTTGGCCCTGTCCAGCGTAAGCCCGTCCACGTTCTTTTCAAAATTATTGATAAAGGACTCGTCGAAATTATACCAGAACATCTGCGTCATCAGCCCGGCGAGCTGACCGGCGGTCTCGTAACGGGGAGGGAACTGTCCCTTTACATAGTTCCTGGCGGAGGTAAGGGCTTTTTCATCAATGCCTTCC
Source organism: Chitinophagaceae bacterium (assembly GCA_044229375.1). Classification (GTDB taxonomy): domain Bacteria; phylum Bacteroidota; class Bacteroidia; order Chitinophagales; family Chitinophagaceae; genus JJ008. The sequence continues at coordinate 8,469 of JBGATE010000094.1, read as the reverse complement.
TTGTGCAGTTTGTCCAGCACTTCCAGTGCCTTGTCAATGGCCGGTTCGGTTGTTTTACCGGCGGTAAAAGTGGAGATCAGGAAACTGCCACCGTTCTTTAATGCCGAGAAACTGCTTCTCGCTCCATACGTGAGACCGGTATTCACCCGGAGTTCGTCATTGAGCATGGAGGTGAACCGTCCACCGAATAAGGTATTGATCACATCAATGGAAACAAAATCGGGGTTGTTGCGGCTGATACCCGGGGCGCCGATATAGAAAGTGGTTTCCTTCGCGTCATCCTTGTTCACCAGCAACACCTGTTGCTTGCCGGGTTTGCTGATGGGCAGGGAGGCCAGGTTGACCTGCGGCTTTATGCCTTTCTTCCAGCCGGAGAAAAGTTCGGTGATCTTCGCTTTCATCTCAGCTGTTTTGAAATCACCGGCTACGGAAATTGCGGAACCCTCGGGGAGATAGTTTTCAGCATAGAATTTCCGGATGTCTTCCACGGTCAGTGCCGATACGGTGGAGATCTTTCCCTGTACGATATTCCCGTACACATGGTCGCCATACAGGAATTTATCAAAGTAGGAACCGATCACGTTACGCGGACTTTCTTTTTGCTGTTCCAGTCCCGTCAGCAGCCTCTTTTTTTCCTTTTCAAACTCCTCCTTGTCAAAGCTGGGTTCCAGCAACACTTCTTTCAGCAGGTTCAGCACTTTGTCCCGGTCCTTCGCGGCCATTCTTGCAGAAAGACCGGCCGATTCCTTGGATGCCGATGTATTGATGTTTGCCCCAAGGAAATCAAGCTCCGCATCGAGTTTTTCCTTGTTGAAATTTTTGGTCCCGTGTTTCAGCGCGGTGGAGGTCAGGGATGCCAGTCCCGATTTTTCGCCGTCATAGATGGCGCCGGCGGGAAGGATCACGGAAACGCTGATGATGGGCACTTCGTGCTGTTCCATCAGGTACACCGTAAGCCCGTTCTTCAGTTTGAATTTCTGGTAGGCCGGAAGTTTGTAGGATTGCGCCTGCATGACCGTGCCGCTGAGCAATGTAATGGCAAGTATATAAAGTAGTCGTTTCATTTGATTTCTTATTGATGGATTATTCTTCCGTATTTGATTTCAGTACACCCACGGTGCGGTTGGCCCGGGTGAAGTATTTCGCCGCGACCTTTTTGATGTCGTCCGTGGTCACCTTGTTGAAAGCGGCCGGCGCGTCAAACATTTTCCGGTAGTCCCCGAAGAATACTTCATAGGTGCCGATATTATTCGATTTACCGTTGATGGTCTCCACCTGCCCGTAGAATTCCATCAGCTTCTGGTTTTTCACTTTCTGCAGTTCAGTTTCCGTAATGCCGTCATTTTTGATCTTTTCCAGCTCGGCATAGATGGCTTTCTCGAGGTCATTCTCCTGCACGTTCTTTGCCGTAACTGCCGCGATGGTGAACAGGGTTGGATCAAAGCTTTCGCCAAAATTGGTAAAGAGCTGCGTGGCCAGTTGCTGCTGGTCTACCAGTGAACTGTAAAGCCGCGAAGAGCGTCCGCTGGAAAGGATATCGCTCAGCAGCGTGAGCGCGTAATAGTCTTCGTGCCTGGCGTCCGGCACATGCCAGGAGATGGCGAGATAGGGGGTGGCCACATCTTTCTTTATCATCACCCTTCTTTCACCGGTTTGCGGGGGCTCCGTGATATTCACTTTGGGAGGCTCGGGTTGTGAAGGGATGGGTTCGATATATTGTTCCGCCAGTTTTTTAATTTCTTCGAATTTCACGTTGCCGGAGATCACGGTTACGCAGTTGTTCGGCGCATAATAGGTCCTGAAATATCTTTCCAGGTCGGATTGTTTCCAGTTCTTCATGTCGTCCTCATAGCCGATCACGGGCCAGTGGTAGGGGTGTTCGAGGAATGCAACGCCCTGTGCGGTCTCAAACAGCACCCGCCAGGGGGAGTTTTCCAGTCCCGTGCTTCTTTCGCTCAGCACCACGCCTCTTTCGCTTTCCACCATTTTGGGATCGATGCTCAGGCTGGAGATCCGGTCGGCCTCGAGGTCAAACATCACCTCCGTGGAAGAGGAAGGAAACCAGTTGGTGTACACGGTCACGTCTTCCCGGGTATAGGCATTATTGGCGCCGCCGTTGAATTCCATCACCTGGTCGAATTGTTTGGGACCGTATTTTTTGGCGCCGTTGAACATCATGTGTTCAAAGAAATGGGAGAGACCGGTGATGCCTTGGTATTCATTCCGGCTGCCCACTTTGTAGAACAGGTACATATTGGCGTTGGGGATGGAAGCGTCTTCCACCACCAGGAACTTCATCCCGTTCTTAAGGGTGAAGGTCTTTACATCGTCGGCCTTCATCTGCGCCTGGGCGGAAAGGGCCAGGAGCAGCATCGCATTGAGTGCAATTCTTTTCATGCTAGATTTTTTTGGATTGGCTAAGCTAAGGAAAGGCCGGCGACTAAATCAACCTTTCTTAAAATTTATGGAGTTAATGGAATGGCACACGGAGGTAATGGCACACGGAGGTAATGGCATACGGGGTTAATGGCACACGGATAACACGGACGGAACGGATAATAACGGATTTATTCCGGCTTCGCCGGAACATATCCGTGTCTATAGTAGTTCGGCTTATCCGGCTAGTAACAGGGTTATGCATTATTGTATAAAATCCGTGAATATCCGTAATATCCGTGTTATCCGTGTGCCATTAAATCTGGTTTTTCGTGTTCTATTTCACTTGCTAAATTAAAAAGGCCCCGATGTTAACGGGACCTTTTGCTTATTGCTTATTGATTTTTACCTATTTAATTTCATAATCTTTCTTAAACGACATTAACGTAGACCGGTACAGCACATTCGCCGAATCCAGTGTTGCCGCCTTGGTATAGTACTGGTAGGCTTCGGAAAGGTAATGCGCGTCTTCCAGCATAAAAGCGATGCGGTAAGCCTGTTCGGCAGGCGCTTCGAACGCGGCTCCCTGTGCCTTTATCTTTTCCACCACGGCATTGAAGGTCTCCTTTGTTACATAGTTCAGGATCTTTCTCTCTTCGTTCTCTTCGCCTTTCACGGCGGAGATCCAGAAGTAAGTGTTCCCGGGTTTGATACGGGCGCTGATGGAGGCTATGGAAATTTTAAGTTTGTCAACGGTGGTGGAATAGAAAGGTTCCGCGATATTATCGGGGTTGTAAAGGAAGAAATCGAATTCCTTGGCTTCCGCGTATGATTTCCAGGAAAGCGGGAATTCGCCGCCTGAATAGTTCACGGTATCCAGGCGCGGATCCACCCATATATTATTGATAGAGCGGCTGACGGCACCCACGGTGTTCATATAGGCCTTGCGGTTGCTGCCGGCAGAACCGGTGGGTTTGGTCATCTGCGCCCATACATATTTTACATAGTTAGCGCTCACGGAGCTGTTGACGATCTTGCAGGAATCGCCAAAATTGCTCATCGGAAATGTGCCCGCTTTGGTAAGGGTGAACATGGCCGCTTCATTGCAGATCAGGGTCACCGTACCGCCGGGCGCGATCTTCAGCGTGGCCATATTGTTCAGCGGTTTGCCCGCTTTGGCCTTGCTCTCGACCTTGTTTTCGATCACCGTAACATTTCCCTTATAGCTGTACAGGAGGTATTGGTTCTGGGCAGATGCATACACTGCGAGGGCAGTAAAGAGGATAATGAATTGTAGCTTTTTCATCTGTTTAGGTTTAAGGTTGTATGTAGTAAATAGTTCGTTTAATGATGATGCGGTTTAAAGACCGTCCGGTAATGAAATTTTTTGTTCATCCACACGGCCCAGGCCTCGTAAAAATATATCACGTCCACGGCCATCACGATCGTGATCAGGCTGTACTTCAGATCTACCTTCAGACGATACTTATCAAACAAATAGATGCCTAACCACACAAAAAATATTGCCGAAGCCACCTGCAGGATCTTTGCAGCCAGGTGGAACCAAATATGGCTTTCCAGGTAATAATGGATGAAGAACGACATGTGAAGCCAGCATACAACGATGGCTATCAGTATGTTCACCCACAAAGGTACTTTTTTTATATAGTTTTTTTCCAGTGCCATGGAAATTATATTGGCGTGGACAAAGATCCCGTTCATGTCAGGGTGCGACTTCCCTGCAAATTTCTCATTCATTGGTGTAAACTTCTTATCCTCAATATCATTTGGATCAATATTAACATAGGCCAGAAGGGCGATCTTGCCGGCGATGGCCGAGGAATCGATATTGTCCGTCAACAGGTCATCCCCCTCCACGACTAAATACTGTTTCTTCCGGTCCGTAACGGCCCGGGTAAAATTGATGATCACCTTTTTATCCACTTTCTTACTGAGCTTATGGTAAGCGCTGTCGTTGTAGAGCTTTACCAGTGTGGAGGTAAAGGACGGAAGCACGATTTCCTTATGATGTTCATCCATTTTAAAAGGGTAATAGCCCCTTACGGTCTCTTTATCCTCGTTCGGAAAATTCACGTACCCGAACTCCTTGCTGTCTTTGAGGAAATAATTTTCGGTGGCTACCAGCTTATCCGTGGAATCCACATCATATTTGACCGCCAGCACCAGGTGGGGATTTTTCCGGATCGCCTCCCTGAGCAGGGAGTCCTTATACGCATCCCTCGGCCCGCTGAACGTCACATCCAGCCCCATCACCTTTGGCCCGAATGAAGCTGTTTTCTCGATCAGCATGGCGATGGCTTCCCGGTCGGCCTTCCCGATATTGATGACCACAATATTCTTATCCAGTTCCGTATTCTGCGCTTTTCCCAGTTTGGAATAACTGAGATCATTGAAATCAAAATCCTTAAGTCCCAGTTTTACCGGGTTCAGAATCCCCAGGTTGAGGGGAATGGAACCCAGTACCACGATGAAGATGAAAACCCAGATGGTGGCAAAGATGGTATCCCTTTCCAGCGCATACTTGGTGATCTTGTCACCCATTTTTTTAGCGCGGTTACCGATATGCTTGTGCAGTGGTTTTTTCATCTTGGGGTTGGGTGGCTTTTACCTGCATTTAAAATAAATGAAATGATAATTTAACAGAATGTTGCAACTATTGCAGGCCCGGCAGCAACCTGAAAGATGGTATTCCTTTATTTTACCTGCTTGCAAAGTTACATTCTGCTGTAAATCCGTAAATTAGAGGCTAATTTATGCGTTTTTTCCTTTTCATAGGGTTCCTTCTTTTTTGGTTTACCGGAAACAGGCTCTCCGCACAGGTGGGCCCGCCCAAACCAAGGGATACGACCATTGCCGGCCCGCAGACCTTCGCGCTGATCATGAGCGTGTCGAAATACAAGTATGTGAAACCGCTTGATTATGCGGTGAGCGATGCTGACATGTTCAGGAACTTTCTTAAATCCCCGGCTGGGGGAAGCCTGAAGGATGAAAACATCTATTACATAGCGGACGAGATGGCGAATGAGGCGAATTTCCAGGTAAAAGGAGCCGCCTGGCTGAAAGCCAAAAAACTGCAGAAAGGTGACCGGCTTTTTATCTACCTCGCGGGTCACGGGGACGCGATCGACGAGGACCGTTTTTTTTACCTTACCTATGACTGTAACCCGGCCGGCGATAAGAACAATTACCTGATCAACGGGGCCATCCGGATGTCGGATATCAAGATCTCGATCTCCAAGGAAACAAGAAAGGGGGTTGATGTTTTCCTGGTAATGGACGCCTGCCGTACCGGTGACCTGCCCGGCGGAACAGAAGGCCAGGGTTTTTTCACCACGGCGATCGCGGAAGTAAGGGCGGGAGAGATCATCATGCTTGCAACGCAGGCCGGGCAAAGGTCCTGGGAAGATCCCAACCTGGGAGGAGGACATGGTTTATTTACCTGGTACCTGGTGGACGGACTCAGCGGAATGGCGGATTCCATGGGGACGGTGGATAACAAGGTTACGGTGGAGGAACTGAAGAAGTATGTAGACAAGTATGTCCCTTCGATAGCGGTGCAACGGTTCAAGAGTAAACAGGAGCCCTTTTTCTATTCCGATAACAACGATAAGATCATCAGTAATGTAGACCCCGCCTATCTGAAGACCTGGCTCGAGAACAGGAAAAAAAGCGGGGGTGGTAATTCTTTCCGGGGTGCCGCCATCCGTGGTAGCAGGACGGAAAGGAGGGATACGGCCATCATGGAGGCGTATAATCTTTTCAATTCCGCCGTAAAAGAGAGCCGGCTGATCGGCAAGAACTCCGCCGAATATTATTATGACCTGATGGCCAAAAAATATCCCAACGATTCCTATACTACGGATGCCCAGTCCACACTCGCGGTGGAGTTCATCAATTTCGCGCAAAGCAAGATCAATTTATACCTCGACTGCAAGGACCCGGCCGCGATACAGAAGATGCGTTCACAGATCGATGAGGATGAAAAGACCGATGAAGTGGATGCGAGCCTCGACCGCATGGAAAAAGTGGCGCGGCAGGAATTCTTTGAAGTGGGCTATATGATGGAGAAAGCCATTAATATCATCGGCCAGGATGACCCCGACTTTGCCAAATCACTGATGGGTCGCATGTATTTTTTCAAGGCCCGCGGATATTTCGGCAGGGGTAAACAACAGGTGGATATCGGAAAGGCCTTCCAGTTTGCTTATACCGCGAATTCCACCGAAAAAAATGCCGCCTATGTCCTCCAGACCCTCGCGGCCCTGCACCTCGACAACAAAAAAACCGACAGCGCCGTGATCTATGCCAAGCGGGCGATCCAGGCGGCCCCTAAATGGCGTTATCCCTATCTCACGCTGGCGTATTGTTATAAGATCCTGAACAAACCCGATTCGGCCATCAAGTACTATCGTAAGGGTATTGAACTCAACCCCGGTAACTCGGATGCCTATGTCGACCTTGGACATTATTTTTACTCGCTTTCCAAAGCGGATTCGGCCATTTCCAATTATGAGAAGGCCCTGCAGCTCGACCCGGCCAATGCCTATGCGAGCAATAATATCGGCTGGATCTACCACGACCGGAAAACCTATGATAAGGCGATCTCTTATTTCAAGAGAAGCATCCTTGCCGATGCCAAACTGATCAGCGCGTATAACGGGCTGAGCAAAACTTTTTTTGAGAACGGGCAATTTGATTCGGCGCGGATCTATTACAGCCAGGCTTTTGCGAATTACAAGGACAAATCCATCGTTAATGTCTACATCGGCAATTTCTACCGCGACCTGAAGCAATATGATTCGGCCAAAGTGTATTACCGTCAGGCCACCCTGCTGGATCCTAATTACGAAGATGCCTTCAACAACCTGGGCCGCGCCTCTTTCTTCCTGAAGCAGTATGATTCGGCCAATTATTACTACCGGAACGCCCTGAATATAAATCCCTATTCCGCTTTTGCGATGCTGAACATCGGGCTGGTGTACAAAGAGCAGAAAAAAGCCGACTCCACTTTCTATTATTTTGAGCAGGCGGTGAAGATGGACCCGGGAAATCCTTCCATCCTGAATAATATCGGCGCCATTTATGCCGATGATAAGAATTACGATACTGCCAAACTCTATTTCCGTAAAGCCCTGCAGATCCGGCCCGATCACAAGCCTTCCTCCAATAACCTGATCCGTGTCTTCCGCCTGATGAATGATCTCGATTCGGTGGCCAGCCTGCTGAAAGGGATCTCATTCATCGATCCAACGAGCGATGTGTTCATGAATGATATGGGTATGGTGTTCCTCGATCTGAAAAAGTTTGATTCCGCGAGGGTCTATATCCGCCGTGCGCTGATGCAGGATCCAACCAATGCCCAGTCGTTGAGCAATATGGGACTGGTGTTACAGGGATTGAAGCGATATGACTCCGCCAGGATCTATTTCCAGAGGGCCCGGCAGCTCGATCCGGAGAACCCAGTCATCTGGGCCAACCTGGCCGTCGTGTTCCGCCAGTTGAAACAGTTTGATTCCGCGGGGTATTATTTCAAAAAACAAATATTCCGGAGGGCCAGTACCGGCTTGCAGGCCTGGTTCGCCATCGGTAATTTTTACGAGGATATGAAGGTCTATGATTCGGCGGCTTATTATTTTAAGCGGGCGATCGCGGAAGAACCCACCTATGCACCCGCGTACACCAATGCCGGCCAGGCCTTTATGGCGCTGGAGATGTATGATTCAGCGAAACTGTATTTGCGCGAAGCCTATCGGTTGGACAGCAGCAATTATGCCCCGGCGCATAATCTCGGGTTATTGTATCACAGCCTGCTCCAGTACGACCAGGCGATCTTCTACCTGGGCAAGGCTATCCGCAATGATCCCACCAAGAACAAGGCCTATTATGAACTGGCCTCCAGTTATGCCCTTGCCAAACAAAACGACCAGGCGATCAGCTACCTCCGCCAGGCCATCCAGCGGGGATTCAAAAGCTTCAACGCATTGCTGGATGACCCAGACCTGGAAAGCCTTCACAAACTCAAAGCCTTCCAGGACCTGATGGATGAATATGTGCCGAACTGGAGGGAGCGGT
>JBGATE010000093.1:0-10999 GCA_044229375.1 Chitinophagaceae bacterium | reverse complement strand
ACCCGTTGGCAGAGGAATCATGGGCCGATACCGGGTCATCGTGCTGGAGTTCCGGGAGGATCCGGCCCGCAAGTTGCTTACCCAGCTCCACACCCCATTGATCGAAACTGAAGATGTTCCAGAGGATACCCTGCACAAATATCTTGTGTTCATAAAGGGCGATCAGTTCCCCGAGTGTAAAGGGGGTTATTTTTTTAAGCAGGAACGAATTGCTGGGTTTGTTGCCGGCAAATACTTTAAAGGGCAGGAGTTTCGCGATCACTTCCGCAGAAAGGCCCTGCTTCTCCATTTCCATTTCCGCTTCCTGTTCCGTTTTACCATGCATCAGCGCCGCGGTTTGGGCAAAAAAATTGCTCAGCAGTTTTGCATGGTGATCGCCCACCGGGTTATGGCTTTGCGCCGGCGCAATAAAATCGCAAGGTACCATCTCCGTGCCCTGGTGCAGCAACTGGTAAAAAGCATGCTGCCCGTTTGTTCCGGGCTCTCCCCAGATCACGGGGCCCGTACTGTATTCCACAGCCTCCCCGTTCCGGTCGGTGCTTTTCCCGTTGCTTTCCATATTTCCTTGCTGCATATAAGCGGGGAAGCGGTGCAAGTACTGGTCATAGGGGAGGATGGCCTCGCTCTGCGCCCCAAAAAAATTACCGTACCAGGTTCCCAGTAATGCCATCAACACGGGGATATTCTTTTCCGGAATGCTGTTCCGGAAATGCTCATCCGCATGACCCGCCCCACGGAGCAGTTCTTCAAAATTTTTATACCCGATGGAGAGCGCAATGGAAAGTCCGATCGAGCTCCAGAGAGAATATCGGCCTCCCACCCAATCCCAGAATTCGAACATATTCTTCCTGTCGATGCCAAAAGCCATGACCTCTTTTTCATTGGTACTGAGCGCCACAAAATGACCGGCAATATGTTTTTCCTTTTTCGCTTTTTCCAGGAACCATTTTCGGGCGGTAAAAGCGTTGGTCATGGTTTCCTGCGTCGTAAAGGTCTTGGAGGCTACAAGGAAAAGCGTGCGCTCCGGGTCCGTTCTTTTGAGTGTTTCGGTTATTTGCGTGCCGTCCACATTCGATACGAAAAAGGTCTCGATCCCTTTGATCCGGTAAGGTTTCAGGGCCTCGGTGACCATTTGCGGACCGAGGTCGCTGCCCCCGATGCCGATATTGACAATGTATTTTACTCTTTTCCCGGTATAACCCCTGCGTTTCCCGCTGTGGATCTCATCACAGAATCTTTTCATCTTCCGCAACACTTTCCTGATACCCGGCATCACATCTTCCCCTTCCACCAATAAAGGCTGGCCGCTGAAATTCCGGAGGGCGGTATGCAATACGGGTCTTCTTTCGGTCTCATTGATCGCCTCGCCGCTGAACATCGCTTTTACTGCATCCGCGAGCCTGCATTCCGCTGCGAGTTGCAGGAGCAGCCTGATCGTTTTATCGGTAATGATATTCCTCGAATAATCAAAAACAAGATCGCTGAGACAGAGTGAAAATTTCTGAAACCGGTCAGGATCATCGAGGAAAAGCCCACGCATATGAAGCTTTTTCATTTCCACGGCATGTTCCTGTAATTGCTGCCAGGCAGGGGTGGAGGTGGGATTTATCTTGGGCAGCATAGGCTTTATAACTGGTTAAAAGTTTGGTTCGTTTGGGAAACCATTTCAGCGGATATATCCAGGTGTACCACCAGCCTTACCCTGTTGGAGGAAATGGCATACCCGAGTATGTTATGGGACTTAAGCCTGGCCACCAGTTCGGGTGCGGTCTGGCCTTCATTGAGTTCAAAGATGATAATATTGGTTTCTACCGGCAATACCATTTTTACAAAGGGTTTTGCCGCGATGGCGGAGGCGATCATTTTCGCATGTGCATGGTCTTCGGCAAGCCGTTCGATATTATGCTGAAGAGCATAAATACCTGCCGCCGCGATGATGCCGGCCTGACGCATACCACCTCCAAAGACCTTCCGTATCCTCCTGGCTTTCCTGATCCAATCTTTCTTTCCCAGCAATAAACTTCCCACCGGGCATCCCAGGCTCTTGCTCAGACATACGGATATGCTGTCAAAGGCTTCGCCGTATTGTTTGGCGGATTCATTATTGGCCACCATTGCGTTCCATAGCCTGGCCCCGTCGAGATGGAAGCCAAGTCCCTTTTCCCTGCATAGCGCCTGTATCTTTAGGATCTCCTTAAAATCGTAACAACTGCCTCCGCCCCGGTTGGATGTATTTTCAAGCGATACCAGGCTGCTATGCGCGCGATGGGGATCATCGGGCTGAATGGCGGAATAAACCTGTTCGGCGGTGATGCGTCCGAAGTTTCCCGAAAGCAATTTCACGGAAGCCCCTGAATTAAAGGCAATGCCGCCGCCTTCGTACTGGTAAATATGGGAAGATTCATCACAGATCACTTCGTCGCCCGGTTGTGTATGGCATTTGATCGCGATCTGGTTGGTCATGGTACCTGAAGGGCAGAAAAGGGCGGCTTCCATTCCAAACATTGCGGCGGTCATGCCCTCCAGTTCATTTACCGTAGGATCTTCACCAAAAACATCATCACCCAGCGGGGCCCGCATCATCGCCTCCTGCATGGCCGGGCCGGGCCGGGTCACCGTATCCGATCTGAAGTCTATGATCATCCTGCTATTTTACTGCAATATACTCCGTTCGTCCCTCAAATTAAACAGTTGACGAACCGCTGCAGGACGATTGTTCCCCATTTATTAACTTGTCGGCCGGATGAAAGGCCCTACATTAGTTGAATATGTTATACTGATAGCTGCCTGCCTTGCTTTTGCCGGGGCAGGGTTATACCTGCTGGCCAATTTCAGCCGTATTTTCAGGAACTCAGTACGCAATGAACTGCTGCGCAAGAATATTGCAGCCTGGCTGATCATCTTCTGTATTTCCATTGCCATGTTGCCGATGAGCGGTGGTTTTTTTTACCTGCTCGAAAAGCACGGATGGGGCTGGGCCATTGGCGGACAACTGATATCGGCCACCGCATGCACGCTGGGTATTTACAACCTGGTGCGATTAGTGGCGGAAAGCAGGCAATTGAAGAAACTCTCTTTTCTGAAGCACAACCTGCTTATCCTGGTAACCCTTATTGTCACCACACTCGCTATCAATATCCCCCTCAGCTATTTCATGTACGGGAAGGAAACCGGACAGTACATGAAGTATATCATCACCAACAGCGTATACCTGGCCGCGGCTACCGGGCTGGTGTACGGGGTGATCCAATACCTGGAGATCGAGCGAACCAGGAAGTTCAATGAAAAAGAACTGGAGCTGAGCAAACTCCGGGAGCTGAAGACCAAGGCGGAACTGGACGCGCTTCATTCCAGGATCAACCCGCATTTTTTATACAACGCCCTGAACTCGATAGCCGACCTTTCCGTTACGGACGGAAAGAAAGCCAGGAAAATGACAGTGGCGCTGGCGGACCTGTTCCGGTACAGCATCAATCAAAATGATCATAATTATGCGTCGGTGAAAGATGAACTGGATATGGCGGAAGTGTACCTGCAGATCGAAAAGATCAGGTTTGAGGATCAGTTGAATTACCATATCAATGTGGACAATGAATTAAACCATTACCTGGTGCCCCGTTTTATCCTTCAGCCGGTGGTGGAGAATGCGGTAAAGCACGGACTGAAGGCCACGGGTAAATTAACGGAGATACAGATAGGGGTGCAAAGAGGGAAAAGGGGCCTGGAGATAACCGTTGCCGACAATGGACCGGATTTTCCGGAAGAGTTGTCGCCCGGGTATGGAGTTAAAAGCATCTATGATAAACTGGACCTTTTATTTCCCGGTCAGTATGAAGTTCATTTTGTGAACCACCCGCAAAAGCAAGTGCATATATTTATACATAAACTCATAAAGGATGAGCCAGTTGTATAAGGCGATCGTAGTGGATGATGAACCGGCGGCCCGCAGGCTGATGAAGAGCCTGTTGATTGGCTATGGTGACCTGGTGGAAGTGATTGCGGAGGCTGCCAATGGGAGAGAGGCCATTGAAAAGATCGAAGCACTTCTTCCCGACCTGGTGTTCCTGGATATTCAAATGCCCGATCTGACAGGCTTTGAAGTGATCGAAAGGCTGAAGCACAAACCCAATATCATTTTTACCACGGCTTATGAACAGTATGCCATCAAAGCTTTCGAAACCTTTTCGATAGATTACCTGCTTAAACCCATCAAGGAAGAGCGGTTGGAGCAGAGCATGGAAAAACTCAGGCGGTTCGGTAAACCCGCATCAGCCATCGATATGGATGGATTGCAGCTGATCATCCGGCAACTGAAGACACCCCAAAAAGCAACGGCCCTGCCGGTAAAAACTGGTGACCGCATTAACCTCCTCAAATTTGAAACGATCAGTTACCTGGAAGCACAGGATAAATATGTATTCATCCATACCACAGACGGCCAGAAACACCTCACCGATCAATCCCTTTCCCTGCTGGAGGAAAAACTGCCTTCCCAGTTCTACAGGATACAAAAGTCCTATATCATCAATAAGGAAAGAATAAAGGAGATGCACCGGCATTTTAACGGCCGGTTCCTCTTTACCATGGATGATAAAGCCGGCACCAAGATCAGTTCGGGGCGCACCTATTATGAACTGATCAAAACAGAGTTTGACTTATAAGCCGGTTTTGCGGCTAATTTCAACGACAGGATATCTGCTTCCTTTACCTCCTTTTCCTTCTGCCAGGCCTTTTATGGGCCATTCTGACCACTCATCTCAAAGAAACGGGTATTTGTAACCCGGTTTTGGGTCCTGCGTCATACACCTGTAATCCGGAACGGCCGACTATCCCTAAATCTGGCCGTTTAATTTAAAACAATGTACTATGTGATACAAAGTACTGAATTTTGACCTGTAATGAACAAAGACAAGTACATAAACAATCAACTGATAAACATGAAAAAGATCTTCTCCCTGCTGACCCTTGTATTTATTGCCTTATCTATTGATAGTCAGGCACAAATACAAAACGGTAAAATAACAGGTACCGTTATTGACGGGAATACAAAGACAATTGAGTCGGCAACGATCACCCTGCTCAGGGTGAAAGACTCCACAGTGGCTAAAATGGCTGTCGCCGACAAAACCGGCCAGTTTTCCTTTGATGCCGTGTCTGAGCAGTTTGACATCAGTGCGGCTACTCCAACGGTAAAGCTCAAAACAATTGAACTGGTGCCCGCTGCAAAGAGCCTGGGTGGGGTAACGGTAACGGCACGTAAGCCGCTTATCGAGCAGAAGATCGACCGTACTATTGTGAATGTGGAAGCGTCGGTTACTAATGTAGGTACTACGGCGCTTGAAGTATTGGAAAAATCACCGGGCGTATCTGTAGACAAGGATGGGAACATCAGCCTGAAGGGTAAACAGGGGGTCCAGGTTTACGTGGACGGAAGACCCACTTATCTTTCCGGTGCGGACCTTGCTAATCTACTCGGCAATATGAACAGCAGCCAGCTAGACCAGATCGAGATCATGACCAACCCGCCCGCGAAATATGAGGCGGCCGGGAACAGCGGGATCATCAATATCAAGACCAAAAAAACAAAGCAGTTTGGATACAACGGTAGCCTTTCTTCCACGTATAGCCAGGGAATACTTCCGAAAATTACGAACGGTTTCAATTTCAATTACAGGAAGAACAAGGTGAATTTCTTTGCGAACCTGGGTCAGAATTACCGCAGGAACTTTCAGCAAATCGATATTCAACGCAAATTCCTCGAGACAACAACCAAGGAAGTGATCTCCACTTTTGAGCAGGAATCAAAGATGCGGGACGGTGGTGAGTCCTATAACGGAAAGATCGGGCTGGATTATTATGCCAATCAGAAAACCACGCTCGGAGTGGTGATGAATGGTTTCATTAATCCCGGTCATTTCAATAACAACAGCAATATCCGGATCTATGATCCTTTTTCTGTACTGCAGAGCCGTACACTGGCCCAGACCAGCAATGAAAGAAAATTCAAACATGGCGGGTTGAACCTTAACTTCCGTCACGTATTCGATTCCACCGGCCGTGAACTGACCGCCGATGCCGATTACCTGGCCTACCGCAGCAGCAACAGCCAGGATCTTATCAATGCCTATTATGACGCGGTTGGAAACCCGGTGATGAAAGCAGATACATTACTGGGCAACCTGCCCCAGGAGATCAATATTTACAGCGCCAAATTGGACTACCTGCACCCCTTGAAGAATGGTGCAAAATTCGAAGCGGGTATTAAGACCAGTTTCGTAAGAACGGACAACAATGCCCTGTATGACAGCCTGAATTACGGTGTAAGGGTGCATGATATCGGCCGTAGCAATCATTTCCTGTACGAAGAAAATGTGAATGCGGCTTATGTGAACTACAGCCGGCCGCTGGGGAAAAAATTCACCGGCCAGTTCGGCCTCCGCGTAGAGAACACTAATGCAAAGGGTAAACAGCTTACCACCGGTGAAAATTTCAGCCGCAACTACACCCAGCTTTTCCCAACGGTTTACATTCAGTATAAGGCAAACGATAAAAATTCCTTTGTGCTGAATTACGGCCGCAGGATCGAAAGGCCGGATTACGAGGACCTGAACCCTTTCATCCTGTTCCTGGATAAATACACGTATGAACAGGGTAACCCCAACCTCCGGCCCCAGTTCGCGCATAATATCGAGCTCTCACATAATTATAAAGGGTTTCTCAACACCACCCTTAACTATACCAAGACAACGGATGTAATTAATGAAGTACTGGAGCAGTATCCCGACCGGAGCGAGACGGCCATCAAGAAATCCAATATCGCCAGCCAGGAACAATTTGGTATTGCCGTTAGCGCAGGCGGCCAGATCCGTAAATGGTGGACCGGTAACATCTATGCCAACCTGTTCAATAACAAATTCAAGGGAGTGGTGAACGGGGATTATGTAAGTGTTGGTGCCACAACCGCCCTGCTCAATGTATCCAACCAGTTCAAGTTCGCTAAAACCTGGACCGCTGAATTCGGGGGATTTTACCGGACACCCGGAATGGACGGTGTCTTTAAGATCTTTGGAATGGGTGCGATGAATATGGGTATCAGCAAGCAGGTGATGAAAGGGAAAGGTACCGTTCGTCTGAGCCTCCGCGATATCCTCTATACACAAAAAGCAAAAGGTACCATTAAGTACAGTAATATCGATGCGGCATTCCAGCAAAGACGCGATTCAAGACAGGTAGCACTGGGATTCACCTGGCGGTTCAGCAAGGGTAAAATGGCCAGTGCGCCGAAAAGAAAAACAGGTGCTTCCGACGATGAAAAGAGCCGTGTGAATACCGGAGAAAATTAATCAACAACCAATAACCATTTCACCTTACCGGTCCTCCCGCAGCCTGCGGGAGGACTTCTTGTTAACATGGGTTAACAACAGAGCGACTCAACTCCGGATTTTACCGCCTGTGTATTGACATCGGTAAATCACCCTTTAACCCGGAAACTACGAAACTTGTCATATTCCACTTTGACAAAGGATTATATCAGTGCAATTTTAATTTATTAATCACTAATCATAGCCATGAATATGAGAAAGATCTTTACACTGATCCTAATGGGATTCGCATTAACCGATGCGGTATCCGCGCAATCCAAACCGGGCAGCATTACCGGCAGCGTAGAGGATGCTGCCGGCAAACCCATTTCATCCGCAACGGTTTCCCTGTTGAAGGGCAACGATTCTTCACTGGTAAAAACAGCCATCAGCAACAAGGACGGGAAGTTTGAATTTGAAAATATCGGTGAAGGAAGTTATCTCGTTATGATCACATCTTCCGGGATGGAGAAAAAGATCAGTAACGGGATCCGTATCAGCGACGCTTCCGGCAGCGCTACGGTTGACGCACTGGTACTCCACCCGGTTGCTAAAGACCTGGCTGCCGTTACGGTAACCGCCACCCGGCCTTTTATCGAAACAAAGATCGATAAGACCATCGTTAATGTGGATGCTTCCCCGACCAATGCGGGCGCCACGGCCCTGGAAGTGCTGGAAAAATCACCGGGGGTGATGGTCAGTAATGAAGGAGCCATCAGCCTGCGCGGGAAAGCCGGTGTGATCGTGATGATGGATGGGAAACCCACTTTTCTTTCCCCTTCCGACCTGGCCAACCTGCTGAAAAATATGCCGGCTTCCGCTATCGACCAGATCGAGATCATGACCAATCCCTCCGCCCGCTATGATGCATCGGGCAATTCGGGGGTAATCAATATAAAGACAAAAAAAGGCAGGGCCGCCGGGTTCAACGGTTCCATTATGGCGGGAATCACCACCAGTTTTTTTGAGACCAATGGCACCCTGTATGTCATTCCTAAATCGCAGAACAGTATCAGCTTCAATTACCGCAAGAATAAGATCAATTTCTTCGGCAACTATAATCCTAATATTTTCCGGGGGAGAAGCCAGTTGGAGATCAACCGGATCAAACTGGACCAGGATAAGAAGATCCTGGGTTATAATGATGTGCTTACACAGTTCAAATTCGGGAACAACAACCATACCCTGAAACTGGGACTGGATTATTTTGCGGATAAGAAGAATACGATCGGTATCGTGGTCAGCGGTTTCACGTTCTCGGGACATCCAACCCCCACCACCATTACCAGTACGCATGATGAGAATTACCGGTTATTGTCACAAATGGTTTCGAACACGAATAACAGGATCCGGTTTAAAAATCTTACCTCCAACCTGAACTATCGCCACCAGTTTGATTCTGCGGGACGGGAACTAACGGCCGATGTGGATTTCATCGTCTATGACAACACATCTCGGATGACGCTTACCACGGATTTTTTTAACGGAATTGGCGAACCGGCCGGGAACCAACTGGTACTGAAAGGACACCTGCCTTCGGCAATTCAGATATTCTCCGTGAAATCGGATTATACCCATCCTTTCAAAAAGGGAGGAAGACTGGAAGCGGGTGTGAAAAGCAGTTTTGTGAGCAATGATAACCTGGTGAATTATGTACGCTGGGACGGAAGCAAATGGATCAGTGATTCCCGTTCCAATCATTTCATTTATGATGAGAACATCAATGCCGTATACCTGAATGCCAACCGGCAACTGGGCAAATGGTCGTTCCAGGGAGGATTGCGGCTGGAGAATACCATTGCCAAAGGCTACCAGGTTACCAACGATTCAACGTTCAGAAGGGATTTCACCAATCTTTTTCCCAGCGCTTTCATCAGTTATGATGTGAACAAGAACAACAAATTAACCGTGTCGTACAGCCGCAGGATCACCCGGCCCAATTACCAGGACCTGAATCCCTTTATTTATTTCCTGGATTCCCTTTCTTACCGGAAAGGCAATCCTTTCCTGCTGCCGCAGTTCACGCATAACATTGAACTGAGTCATTCCTTCAAAGGTAAACTCATCACGACGCTGAACTACAATACGACCAATAACGTCATATCGCAGCTGGTGAAACCTGACGGAGACCTGCTTTATCTTACTTCTGATAACGTGGCCCGTTTCCGGAATATCGGGATCGCCATCACAGCGCCGGTACCGGTTACCAAATGGTGGAATTCGAACATTTTCATAAATGTGTTCAATAATCACTATGAAGGGGTGTATGAGAATAAACCCCTGGACCTATCCTATACCTCTTTCCTGATCAACATGACTCAAACCTTTACGATCAAAAAAGGTTTCACCGCCGAGGTGACAGGTTTTTACCGGGCAAAGGGAGTGGACCAGCTGAATATCAATGAACCCATGTATGTACTGAGTTTTGGAGCGCAGAAGCAGGTGCTGAAAGGGAAAGGAACGGTCCGGCTCAACCTGCGGGATCCTTTCTGGCTGCAACGCTACAAGGGGAAAACGCAGTATGACATAGTGGATTCAAGGGTCATGAGCCGCTGGGACAATCGCCAGGTGACTGCCACTTTCACTTACCGGTTTGGAAAGAACGGACAACAAAATCCTCCCCCTCGCCGCCGCAACAGCGCATCGCAGGACGAACAGAACAGGGTGGGGCAGGGAGGCCAGTGATAACGAATCAGTTTTCTCATGTCCATATATAAGTCGCCCCGCCTTTTAAGGCGGGGTTTTTATTATCCTGCCTGCCCGGGCAACAGTTTTAAGGGAAAGAATATACATTTGGCAAAGCCAATAAATTTCCAAACACCAAAATCAAACCGCATATGCCTTCATTTGATATCGTAAGCAAAGTAGATGCACAGGCACTGGACAATGCCGTTAATGTGACCACCAAAGAGATCACCAACCGTTTTGATTTTAAAGGTTCACATGTGGTGATCAACCTCGACAAAAAAGAATTCATCATTAAGATAGAAACGGATGATGACATGAAGATGCGGCAACTGATCGATGTGCTGATCAGCCGTGCGCATAAACAGGGGATCGCCCCGGAAGCATTTGATACATCAAAAGAAGGTGCGCAGAGCGGCAAAACCTGGAAAAAGGAGGTGAAAGTGCGGAATGGCCTGGTCCAGGAGGATGCCAAGAAGATCGTCAAGCTGATCAAGGACGCCGGGATGAAGTTACAGGCTTCAATCAACGATGACCTGGTAAGGGTAACCGGTAAAAAGATCGATGACCTGCAGGCCGTTATACAACTCTGCCGGACGGCCGATCTCGGAGTTCCTTTGCAATATGTGAATATGAGGGATTAACGGAACCCGATACCTGCACAGAGGCAGCATAAATGTGCATAACCAGGTGCATAACGGGTGCATATCAAAGCCTCCAAAAATTTGGAATCCGTATGTCAGTTGAATTATATTTGTTTTACAACTGCACGGAATTTTAGCAATAAAAGGAAGTGCTGGAGTGAAGGAAGCCCCTCAAAAGGCGGATCACACTCCTGGAGCGACGGAAGCCCCTCAAAAGGTGGAAGCACTCCAGGAGGACCAGCAACCTGTAAAAGGGTGAAAGGGAATCCGGAAAAAAGAAACCCCTCAAAAGGCGGACATTTTCCAAAA
>JBGATE010000092.1:0-11164 GCA_044229375.1 Chitinophagaceae bacterium | reverse complement strand
GGTTTATAAGATCCCATTTGACCATTCTGCAAAAATCTCGTACCGATTTTGCATAATTATGAAAGCGATCTTCAAGCTCTTTTGACATCACTATTTTTTTTTAAAGTTAATCAGACCCCCTCGTTGAGCACCGTTATTTAAACCATAAACACCGTTTTTTTACACAGACAAAAGTTTTCTGCATCCCCCATCAGATTTCCCCCTGATTACCAATAGGACTATTTATATATCAGGACACTCTTGTGCCTTGTACCTTGTGCCTTGTACCTTGTGCCTTGTACCTTGTGCCTTGTACCTTGTGCCTTGTACCTTGTACCTTAAATTTGGACATGCAAAAACTAGTCGTTCTCACCGGCGCCGGGATCAGCGCCGAAAGCGGGCTGAAGACCTTTCGTGACAGTGATGGTTTGTGGGAAGGCTATGACGTGATGGAAGTGGCCACGCCGGGGGCCTGGCGGAAGAATCCGGGGCGGGTGCTTCAATTCTACAATGAAAGAAGAAAGAATGTTGCCGAAGCCAAACCCAATGCCGCGCATTACGGACTGGCAGCGCTGGAAAAGGATTTTGATGTCAGTATCATCACACAGAACATAGATGACCTTCACGAAAGGGCTGGCTCCACCCGTGTGCTTCACCTGCACGGTGAGATCTTCAAGATGCGGAGTGAAATGGATGAGACCCTTATCGCGGAGATCAGGGATGATATTCAGTTAGGCGACCTGGCAGCAGACGGCGCCCAGTACCGCCCGCATATCGTTTGGTTTGAAGAACCGGTACCCAAAATGGAAGAGGCCGTACCGTTCGTACAGAATGCGGATATTTTTGTCGTGGTGGGAACCTCGCTCGTGGTTTATCCCGCCGCCGGTTTGGTTAACTATACGCAACCGGGCATTCCCGTATATATGATCGATAAAAAGATCCCGTGGATATCTCCTTCCCCAAGACTTACCCTGATCGGGAAACCGGCCACGGAGGGAGTGGAGGAGTTAACCCGGCTGCTCAGTGAGTACCGGTAGTTTCTGTGAACTTAACCCCGTATTGGTCCAGCTCTTTTAAAACCGGTTCATAGATCTCTTTGACGGTAGGAATGTGTAACCCTGTCAATTTGATCTTCCCGTTCAGGATCAGTTTGGCGGCTATGCCCAGTGGTAAACCCACCGTTTTTGCCATTGCGGTCCGCAGGCTGTTTTCCCCTTTTACGACAAGCGTACTTCGGATCTCCGACTGCTGCCCCCCGGTTTCAAAACCGATCTCGTGCAGCATCACGATCATATCCTTATCATAGGGGCGAAGCGTCAGTTTTTTCTCCACCGCGAACTGCAGGATATCGGCCGGGCTGCAGGTGCCCTTATTCACCAGGGTCTCTTCATCATCCAGTCCTAAAAAGAAAAGTTGTTTCAGCGTGAGGTTCGCCTCATGCATTTTATACGCCAGGAAACCCGCCGCGTGGTTCTTCACTTCATCGATCCCGATCTCCTCCAGGTTCCCTTTCTCATCGGCCGTAACAAAGGATTCGGGTAATTTTTCCCCTTCCTCTTCGGCCTCATTTTCGGCCTGCACCAGTTTCATGAGGTTTTCCAGCAGTCCCTTTGTCTCTTCAAAGCGTTCCGCCAGCTTATCGGTCAGTCATTGCCCGAAACCATGCTTATACATATGTTCCTTGAATAGCTGTTGAAGGGTCTTACCGTCCGTTTCATATTGCTTGGTTTCATCGGTAAGTTTCAGGTCAATGATATTTTTCCATCCGTACATAAAATCCGGGTGACGAAGCGTGGTTCGGATGAAGGTTTCCGCCTCCTGCAGGTTATACAAACCGGCATAACCCAGCGAATCCCGGTTGGGGTACCAGCTCAGCCGCCCGAGTTCCGGGATATCCACAAAGTGTTCCCCGGAGAATAATTGTTCATATGCTACCGTAACCTCTTTCCCGTTTTCCCGGTAATGAGCCCCTGCCTTTCCGGCCATGATGATATTCCGCGGGTTCCAGCTGATCTTATAATGCCAGGGATTGTCGTCACTTTCCGGTGCCACCAAACCGCCGCAATGCGATTTAAATGATGTTACCGTTCCGCCCCTTACCCTTATCGTATCGATCATCTGCATCGCGCTCATATGATCGATACCGGGATCAAGACCCATTTCGCAAAGAAAAAGAAGTTTGTTCCTGTTGATCCCTTCCCGCAGCCCACTGATGGACTCGTCCACGTAAGAAGCCGTTAACAGGTTCTTCTGGTACAATACACAATCTTTCGCAACAATGAAATGAAGGGCAGGGGGGAGCATGGAGATAACGATATCGGCCCGGCGGATGTATTTCACCCGTTCAGTGTCGTTGGCAATATCGAAGGAAACGGCAAGCGCCCGTTGGGAATGGTTCACTTTGGACTGCGCCAGTTTTAGATCAGCATCCGCCACTACCAGTTCCCAATTCTCTTTTACGGAATGTTCCAGTAAATAGTCAATCAAAACAGTTGCTGATTTCCCCGCCCCGAATAATAGGATCGTCTTCATGTAAACCCGGTTGGTAAAAGCGGGAAATTAATACGAAAAAAGCAGAAAACACGGGTGAAAAAACGAAGTTGATCTACCCGGCCTTCGTGCCGTTTTTACAATCCGGGAAAAGATCAGTTACCGGCCGTGTTGCCACTCACTTCATCCGACTCGATCCGGATGACCCGGCACCGGACCTTTACCCCGCGGGAACTTTTTGGAATGGCAAGGGTTTGTGAACCGCCGGGAGCAATGGAGTTAAATACGATGTTTTCCGCCTTTAATAATTCATCCATCGGTTTCAGGTATTGCAGTTCCACCGTAACACGGTCGAGTTTATATACAGAAGAATTCATGACGGTCAACTGAAGATTTTTGATGCCCCCGAAAGAACCCACGATATAATCATTGCTCTTTACACTTACCAGGGTGGCTAATTCGGGCGGGGCCATCCTCTGTGACTCGCGAACAGCGGCTTCCCGGGTATGCTGTTCCGTTCCGGTTTTGGAAGGAATGGGTTTTTCAGTAATACCGGCATCTGCAGTTGTTTCCTTTACAGTTGCCGTATTGGTTTTCTTAACGGCGCGCTCTTTTGTCACCGGCGGGATTTCATTAACAGGTTCGGTTGGTTCAACGGTATTTTGCGCCGGGTATGCAGTTGCCGGTATGACCGGCTCAGGTACAGTAACTGTGGCTTCTCCCGGTGTTTCCGGGCTTTCTAGCGTGGATGAGGCTGTCTCCGGGCCGGGTTTGATCACGGATCCAACCTCTTTAGAATCCTTCCCCGAATTCCGGACCAGGATTCCGGCGACGAGACCCACTGCCAAAAAAGCAAGATACAAACCGGCTTTCTTAACGGCAGGGGGGACCTGCAGTGCAAACCCCTTTCTCCGCAGTCGTTTTTCCAGGTCCTTTGCATACAGTTCTTTCAGTTCATCCAGCGGACGGGAATATTTTGTTTCGGCGACAGCCTTTTCTTCCTTGCCAACTGTCAGCGGGAGTACCGGACTTATTGCGTCCGTTTCAGGCAGGGGCTGGTAAGCTGAATATTCCCCGTTATTCAGGGTTGTATTTTTCCCGCTTACGGGAATTGCAACAGGTCTCTTCTTTTTTTCAACCGTCACGGTCTCTTCAGCAACAAGCGGTTTTTCCGGGGGTGATGGTTTCCCGTTCGCGGCCACGAGGGTTTTAAGCTCTTGTATCTCAGACGGACGGAGCCAGCACACACTTTGTCCCTCCACCCATACCAGGTCGTTGGGGCTCAAACCGGTCTCCCGGAGCCCTTCCAGGCTATAGGGGCCCAATTCTTTGTTATTCCGTAAAAGGATGTAGGTCATCATAGCAGGAGCCTTGCTTTTTAAACGAAAAATACGTGCCGGTAACTGCCAAAACCTTGTTATAAATTGACCCGTTTTTTATCCCCAAAAAAAGGGCTTTGTGCGTAAAAATATACCCCAAAAAACAGCCTCTTTTATCAGGTTTTGAGCCCTGTAAAAGGTAAATTTGCAGACCTTAAAAACGGGTTGAAAAACCGGCCGTTTCCTGGCATTAAAATCAATCAAAAAGAATAAGGAAAATCAGCGATGGAAGAACAGTTTGATCCACTTGAGACCAATGATATCAACCGTATCATTCCTGTAAATATCGAGGAGCAGATGAAGACGGCCTACATTGATTATTCAATGTCGGTGATCGTGGGCCGTGCCCTGCCGGATGTGCGGGACGGGTTGAAACCGGTGCACCGCCGTATCCTGCATGCGATGAACGAACTGGGTATCCATTACAACAAACCTTACAAGAAATCCGCCCGTATCGTGGGGGAGGTGCTGGGTAAGTATCATCCGCATGGCGATACCGCCGTATACGACGCTATGGTGCGGATGGCACAGGAATGGAATATGCGCTATACGCTGATCGACGGCCAGGGTAATTTTGGCAACCAGGATGGGGACGGTCCCGCGGCCATGCGGTATACCGAAGCAAGGCTGGGACGGCTTACCGAGCATATGCTCGACGATATCGAAAAAGACACGGTGGACTTCCAGCTCAATTTCGATGACTCTGAAAGAGAGCCCACCGTACTTCCTTCAAGGATCCCTCAACTGCTCATCAATGGCTCCAGCGGCATTGCCGTGGGTATGGCCACCAATATGATGCCGCACAACCTCACGGAAGTGATCGACGGATGTGTGGCGTTTATTGATAACCGGGAGATCGGTATCGATGAACTGATGCAGATCATCAAGGCCCCCGACTTTCCTACGGGTGGTATCATTTACGGAATGGAAGGTGTGAAATCCGCCATGCACCTGGGCCGCGGAAAAGTGGTGGTGAGGGGACGACTGACCGTGGAAACAAAACCCAGCGGCCGCGAACAGATCATCATCTCCGAAGTGCCGTACCAGGTGAACCGGGATGCGCTGATCAACCGTATCGGGGAACTGGTGAATGAAAAGATCATCGAGGGCATTGCCCATGTGAACAATGAATCGAATAAAAAAGAAGGAACGCGCCTGGTAATCGACCTGAAAAGGGATGGCATCGCGAATGTCATTATCAACCAGATCTATAAACTGACCGACCTGCAAACATCCTATGGCATCAATAATGTTTGTATTGTAAAAGGGCGCCCGAGAACCCTCAACCTGAAGGATCTCATCAGTGAATTCGTGGAGTTCCGTCACGAGGTGGTGGTGCGCCGCGCCAAATACGAACTGGCGGAAGCGGAAAAGAAAGCGCATATCCTGAAAGGTTATCTCATCGCGCTGGATCATCTCGATGAGGTGATCGCGCTGATCCGCAGTTCCGCCACACCGGATATCGCCAGGGACAACCTGGTGAATGCCGGCTGGGGACTCGATGAGATACAGGCGAAGGCCATCCTTGAACTGCGTTTGCAGCGGTTAACCGGGATGGAAAGGGATAAGATCAAGCAGGAATTCGATGAACTGATGAAACTGATCGCTTACCTGAACGACCTCCTCTCCAATGAAGCAATGCGGTTTGAGCTCATCAAGAAAGAACTGCTCGAGATCCGGGATAAATTCGGCGATACCCGCAAAACGGAGATCACCTACCTGGATGATGAAGTGAAAATAAAGGACCTGATCAAGGAAGAGGATGTGGTCATTACCATTTCCCACCTCGGTTATATCAAGCGCACACCGGCCGATGAATACCGGGCACAGCGCAGGGGTGGAAGGGGAGTGATGGGCGGCCGGACCAGGGATGAGGATTATATCGAGCATCTCTTTGTGGCATCCACCCACCACACCATGTTGATCTTTACAGAAAAAGGAAGATGTTTCTGGCTCAATATCTGGGAGATCCCGGAAGGGGAGAAGAACGGAAAGGGAAGGGCGATACAGAACCTGATCCAGTTACCGCCGGATGATAAGGTGAAAACGATCATCGACGTGAAGGACCTGAAAGACGAGGAATTTGTGAACCGTCATAATATCGTGCTCTGCACCATCAGGGGAATTATTAAAAAAACTGCGCTGGAAGATTTCAGCCGGCCCCGTCAATCCGGTGTAAATGCCATCACCATCGTGGAAGGGGATGAACTGCTGGACGCCAAGCTCACCGACGGCAATTCCGAGATCATGATGGCGGTGAAGAGCGGACGTGCAATCCGTTTCTCCGAGGAAAAAGTCAGGGCCACCGGTCGCGGTGCCATTGGCGTGGCAGGTATTGAAGCCGATGAGGGCGGGGATGAGGTAGTGGGCATGATCTGTGTAAACCAGGATGAGAAAGCATCCAAAACGGTATTGGTGGTAAGTGAAAAAGGATATGGAAAAAGAACCCCCATTGATGAATACCGTTTCACCAACCGTGGGGGCAAGGGTGTGAAGACGATCAATGTCACGGATAAGACGGGAAGTTTGGTCGGCATCCTGGCCGTTGGGGGAAAAGAGGACCTGATGATCACCTGTAAAAGCGGGGTGACCATCCGGATGCCGGTAAGCGGGATCAGCGAGCAGGGAAGGGCCACCCAGGGAGTTAAACTGATCCGGCTCGATGAAGGGGATGAGATCGCCGCCATCACCAACCTGGATGACCAGGAACATAACGGTAACGGGGAGAACGGTAATGGCGATCCCGGTACCGCGGACAACGCAACCAATGCGGGTGATGTTCCATCTATTGAAAGTTAAAACCCATAAAATACATACAATGAAAAAAGTCTTTTCCCTGTTCCTGATCTGTTCCTTCGCCATGATGGCCTTTGGTCAGAATTATGACCAGATCAAGACCATGGTAACCCTCGGACAATATGCAAAAGCAAAAGAAGATCTCGATAAAAAAATGGGGGATGCCAAGTTCACCTCAAAAGCGGAGGCCTATTTACTAAAGACTGCCATCTATTCTGGAATAGCAATGAATTCTTTGAATATTTCTATTGGAATGTCAAAAGAAGAAGTTGTAAATCGTCTTGGAAAACCACAGAATACAACAAACACCACTACAAGTGAAGGAACAACTGAGATGCTTTTTTATGAGGGGTATACGATAAACTTTGATACAAAGGGTAGGGTTGATTGGATAAGGCAATCTGGAAATACAAGTGGGGTAAAAGGGACAAATGAGATGGTTAACAAAATGGTAGAATACCTTAATGAAGCTGAAACTGCTTTTAAAAAGTATAAAGAAATGGATCCATCGACGGCTTTAATTTCAGATCAAATTTACCAAAATGGGCCAATTAATTTATATTCTGGATTTTACTCATTAGGTTATAGAGATTACATTAGCAAAAGTTGGGCTGCCGGATTTGATAAACTAAAAAAAGCGGTAGAATTATCCGACCTGCTGATCTCCAAAAAGATCATCGCCGCGCCGCTTGATACCAATGTGCTGATCCTTGCCGGCATCACGGCCGAGAATAATAAGAGCAATGATGACGCGGCCCGTTATTACAGCCGGCTGGCCGATGCGAAGATCCCGGGAGATGATTATGAGGCGGTGTACCGGTTCCTGGTGAATTATTATTTCAACAAAAAAGATATTCCCGCATTTGAGAAATACAAGGCAATCGGGAAGGAACTCTATCCCAAAAGCGAATACTTTACCTATGACAAGGTGGATTTCGCGGCAGGCCTGATGGATAACTTCAATGATAAGGTGAAGGCGGTGGAAGAAGTGCTGGCCGCCGACCCGAATGATTATAAGGCCAACCAGGTACTGGGGGAGATCATCTATGACACCCTCAATTCAACAAGAGAAGGCGCCGTATTGCCTTCCAACGCAGCGGAACTGGAAGTGAAGATGGTAAACGCTTTTAAGAAAGCAGCCTCCCTGAAGCCGGGCTCCGAACTGCCCTTCCTGTTCATGGGTGATCATTTTATCAGCAAAGCGGTAAAAGTGAATGAGGCCAGGTCCACGCATGCATCGGAAATGAAGGCCCGCACCAAGCCCGGAACCATGGCCTCCAAGGAGGATGTGGCCAAGAGGGACCTGCTGGATAAACAATATGGTGAGGCGCTGGAAGCCGCCCGGGAACCTTATGAAAAATCCGCGGAGATCTTTTCGACCAAAAAGGAAATGCAACTGCGCGACAAACAACAGTACAAGAAAGCCTGCAACTACCTGGCGGATATCTATGCATTCAAAAAAGCACAGGCTAAAGGCAAGCCCGCCGACCAGGCCAAATACGCGGCAGAGGAGAAGAAGTGGAACGACCGGTACGACACGATCAAATAATTGAATACATAGGAATGTTTAAAGAGCCGCACAACTGCGGCTTCTTTTGAAACTGACTACTTAACATAACATAAATTATAGGAAATACATTTACCTTTATTAGGGTATTGTCCCGGCACAACAGTTGCCGTAGTTTGCAGTATTATACTATTAAATAAACCTGCCATGAAACGTATTCACTCCTTTGTACTGATCCCGGTCATTGCCATTCTTTTTGCTGCCTGCAATGGTGCCGAAACAAAAGCCGATGCCCCGTCGGGACATGATAAAAATGAAATGACCGGCGCGGAAAGGGTTCCGGACGAAAAGATCCCGGAAAACAAAACAGCACCGTCCGCGTTGCCGGACAGTTCTTCGAGAATAACCGCCGGCAACGAGATCATCGCGAAGATCGACCAGTACCTGGTTTCGACCGGCAACCTGGCCGGCGCCACCGTTACCGTAAATAATATCTTACCCAATATCACTTTTCAGAAAGCTATCGTGGAAGTCACTTTCCTGGACGCGGACGGTAAAATGATCCGGAGTGAATATTTCACCATCCAGAACATTGAACCCGGTGATACAGAGACCATCAAGCTCTCCAATATGTCCAAAGCCGCTTCCCTGGTCACTCATATTGTAAAAATTAAAAGCAATGCCCTGACCAATGGTGAGATGGTGCTGTCGGGCACCCATTTCGAGGAAGGGAAATGAATCTCCGGGAATTAATACGCAAAGATCACAGCAAGGCCAATTGTGACCGTATCGTACGATGGATCGGCAGCGATCAGCGGCGGTTTGATGAGCTGTTGCGTCTTTTCCTACAGGATGAACCCCTGATTAAGCAGCGTGCCGGCTGGCCGCTGGGTTACGCGGCTATGGCCCATCCTGCCCTTATTCGCAAACATATAGGCAAATTACTGCGGAACTTACAGCAACCCGGTCTGCATGATGCCGTAAAAAGGAATACGGTCCGCTTGTTACAGGATATCCCTGTCCCGGAACGATACCAGGGGCTGCTGATGAACACCTGTTTTAACTTTATCTCTTCGCCAACCGAAAAACCTGCTGTCAAGGTTTTCTCCATGACGATCCTGCACAACCTGGGCAAACAATATCCCGGTATCCAGCAGGAATTAC
Source organism: Chitinophagaceae bacterium (assembly GCA_044229375.1). Taxonomy (GTDB): domain Bacteria; phylum Bacteroidota; class Bacteroidia; order Chitinophagales; family Chitinophagaceae; genus JJ008. Next base: position 1,849 of record JBGATE010000092.1, on the reverse strand, counting down.
GCACCCTCCTTAAATATCAATGGGACCAGGAGGGCGCCGCATTCCGATCCAGGGCAAAAAAAATACTCAAAGAGCTTTCTTAGTGTAAACGGAAACTTCCGAACCCTCCGCGAGGAAAACGGAAACAGGTTTTTCCTCCTGCAGAAAGGAGAATGCATCACCGTAAACGGACCGGAAATCGCAGTCGATCCTGTAGCTGTTCAAGGGGTAAATATCCCAGCGCGGATGAGAAACATGATACTCTGTTGTCTTATCTTTTCCCCGGGCAGAATACCCCCAGAAATGTTCCGTGATAAATTCCTCTTCGCTTCCCTTTGCAATGGGCACCGGATCCTTGTCTGCCGTTACTTCCAGCCTGTTCCATTTATTCTTTTTCTTCCATTCATAAGCCACGGTTACCAGGTTCCCCTCGTTCCGGAAGACAGCGCGCATGGGCATGGTAGCGTAATGCTCGTCATAAAGCGTATTGGCGATGAATGTTATGGGCCATTTGGGAACGATTTCCTTTATGAAAACCACTCCCCTTTTCCATTCCGGGCCCTCTTTAAAGCGGACATAGAACCGCAGGTTTACCTCCGGAAAATTCTTATGAAAAGGAAATGTAATGCCTCTGACCCTGACATTTTGAAACAGAAACCCCACCAGGCTTATATAACACCGGCCCTCCCAAAGGTCCAGTTCGGTTCCGGCGGGTAAATATCCTTTTAGTACGGCCGGATCGACAACGTAATTCGCCATCAGCAGCTTTCGCCATTCAGCCTCCAGGAATTTACGTTGCTTCATCCGTTGCCCTTTTTCCGGTCGAATTCTTTAAAGATCAGCCGCAGGTTCTGATCATAGGTAACATAATTATACAGCCAGTTGATGAATACAAAGAAGCGGTTCTTCACCCCCAGTATCAGCATCAGGTGTAGCCCCATCCAGATCATCCAGGCAAAGAAACCACCCAGGTGCAGCTTTGGCCTGGGTATATCCACCACGGCAAGGTTCCTTCCCACGGTCGCCATTGAACCCTTATCCCGGTATTCGAATTCCACCTGTCTTTCCGTTCCTGCCTTTCTTTCCAGCAAACGGAGGTTACCCGCAACCAGGTCGGCTTGCTGCATGGCCACCGGGGCCACTTGCGGCAGACCGTTGGGATATTTCGGCGTTTCCATATAGGCAAGATCACCGATGGCATAAATATTTGTTTGTCCCTGCAGCAAACAATGCCTGTCTGTTTTTATCCTGTTGCCCCTGGCAACCAGGCTTTTGTCCACGCCAGCCGGAATATTCCCTTTAATACCTGCTGCCCATATTACCGTTGCCGTTTTAATGGTGGTACCGTCTTTTAAAAGCGCTGTATGTCCGTCGTAATCCAGTAACAGGGAATTGGTCATCACATTCACCCCCAGTTTTTCAAGGTATTTCATGGACCGCGCCGATGATGTATCGCTCATGGCCCCCAGCGTCTTCGATGTTCCTTCCAGCAACCGGATCTGCATGCGGGTGAAATCCAGTTCGGGATATTCTTTGGGGAGCACGTAGGCTTTCATTTCAGCAAGGGCACCGGCCACTTCCACTCCTGTTGGCCCGCCTCCTACCACCACGATATTCATGAGTTCCTCCATCTCTTCTTCGTTCTTCGTCGTCAGGGCCTTTTCAAAATTCTGCAGCAGGCGGTACCGCAGCTGCAATGCCTCCACCGTTGATTTCATGGGGAATGCATGACTTGCCAGTTTTTCATTTCCGAAAAAGTTGGTATCCGCACCGGTGGCCAGCACCAAAATATCGTAACCGATCTCTTCCGAATCGGTGATGATCCTGTTTTGTTCCGGTATCACCTGCTGTAACCCGGCGAGGCGTATCC
>JBGATE010000091.1:0-11213 GCA_044229375.1 Chitinophagaceae bacterium | reverse complement strand
GTTATGCGCGCACCTTTACAAACTTGTTTAAAATACAAAAGGCTTAACCCAATGTTCGCGCCACAATCAACAATAACGGGATCTTCTTTCTTTGGTATGAATCGGTATACTTCTTCTATAAATATTTCCTCAATACTATGCAGCAGCCAGAACGGAGAGGTGAAATCAATATAAGCGTTTTTGAATTTTACTTTATTGATCTCCCCGGGTGTATGACTTTTGTTTCTTAAAAAATTAAAATCCTTACGCGAAAGACCTAGTTTATCCCGATACGAATTAAAGTAAGAATACTGGCGGGCACGATACTGCAAAGATCTGGCAATTCTCGAAATCATACTATCTCCCACTTTTTGGTCTCGAATGAATATTTCTTAATAATCTTCGCAGGGGCCCCTGCTAGCATTGAATAGGGTGGCACTGATTTTGTAACTACTGAATGCGCACCTACAATAGAATTATGACCAAGTGTCACACCGGGAAGTATCGAAACACGCATTCCAATAAAACAATTATTTCCTATAATAACATTTCCTTTGAACTCCAGTGGCCGCCCTAGCAAAGGAGAATTGTTTTCCGGGTCAACATCGTGTGTGTGGTCTGATATATATACATAATCACTAAACAGACACCCATCGCCAATTGTCACTTCGCTTATTAAGGTAATACAGGCATAATTACCTATACTAACATTATCCCCAATCCTCAATTGAGGTTGAAATACTTGCGACAGAACCTTATTATAACACCCAAGCCAGGCGTTTTTTCCAATTCTGGAATTATCTCCCAGCGTTATAAACTCAGGGCCATCCACTTGAAAAAAGGGATACTCAATTTTACTCGACTTGCCAAAATTTACCTTCTTGATAATGTTTTCCTTTTCCCGGAACTCAGCAGCTAAATGCCTGAAATATTTTAGAAATTTAATCAATGGTCCCATTTAGAATATAACTAAACCTTAATCCAGGATGTTTTCCCAAAAACGCTGCCATAATTATAGTTATAATTATTATAAACGATCATTTTTGAATCTGTATCTAAAATATTGAAAGGACAAATGTCCTCCGCCCTGAAATATTCATCTGTTGGCAGTAAATGAATTATCACTGATAAGGAATATGCCCCCTGTACAAGAAATTCTGGAAATATTTTAAGCTTCATTACTGGCGAGTCAATAACTTGCTCTTCAGAAAATACAGGCATTTTGTATTGATTAACCACCGTAACAAATAAGGATGAGTTTGCCGGCAGATATTCATACCCCAGTTCGAATTCAATAGTAATTTCATCTTTGTTTGTAAATTCACTGCTATTCTCATCGCCCCCTTTTGATAGTTTGATCTTTTTTACCGTAGCTATTTTTTTCTCGTCAAAATCACTTTCAAAGCTTGTATTCCGTCGATTTAAATTCAGGTATTTTTCAATCCCTTGCATAGTATTATCTGTAAAATCAAACACTTCACCCTTATTTAAAATCAAAACCTTTTTACATAATTGAGCAATCGATCCCATATGGTGACTAACAAACAATACAGTTCTTCCATCATTCATACTCACGTCCTTCATCCTTCCGAGGCATTTTTTTTGAAATTCAGCATCACCTACTGCCAATACCTCGTCAATGATTAATATCTCTGGTTCCAGGAAAGCTGCTACAGCAAATGCCAGCCTGACGTACATACCGCTGCTATACCTCTTTACCGGCGTATCAATATAACGTTCTACCCCCGCGAAATCCACAATTTCTTCAAATTTGCTTTTTATTTCAAATTTGCGCATTCCCAAAATGGCCCCATTTAAGTAGACATTTTCCCGGCCCGTTAATTCCGGATGAAACCCGGTTCCTACTTCCAGCAAGGAGGCGATTCTCCCTTTGATTCCGATCTTTCCCGTTGTAGGTGTGGTCACTTTTGAAAGAATCTTTAAAAGTGTGCTTTTCCCCGCTCCATTCCTTCCGATAATACCCAGCACCTCGCCCTGTTTCACTTCAAAATTGATATCCTTCAGCGCCCATACCCAATCGCTTTCTCCTTTGGCAGTACGGTCATTTGCTTCCCCGATTTTCGCTAAGGGGTCCTCCTTGCCCCGCACCCTTGCCCACCAGCGGTTCAGGTCATGGCTGATGGTGCCGGTGCCGATCTCACCGAGTTTATATAGTTTTCCGATGTTTTCCGCTTTTATAACGATGTCGCTCATGTGGTCAATAGTGAATAGTGAATGGTGAATAAAATTCACCATTTAATGTTTCTTTCATCTGCTTGATTACCTAATGCTAAACCGTATCCGTAAAACTCTTTTCTACCCTGTTGAAAATAATTGTGCCCAGTATTAAAATAACAATCGCAAAAACAGCACTGTATCCCAAATGCACCCAGTTAAATGTTCCCGACCCCAGGAAGGCGTACCGGAAGGTTTCCACAATGGAGCTCATCGGGTTGGCCAGGATGATCCACTGGTATTTTTCCGGGAGGCTGCTAAGGGGATAAATAACCGGTGTGGCAAACATCAGCAGTTGTATGCCAAAAGTCAGCAGGAAGATCAGGTCCTTATACTTGGTGGTCATGGCACTGATGATCATTCCCAGACCAAGAGCCAGTAATCCCATCATCAAAACCAATACCGGTGTTAATGCCACTAAATAATTGGGCTGAATGGCATCGCTTTGAAGAAGATACCATATCCATACAATAATGAACAACAGAAACTGGATGGCAAACCGCACCAGGTTTGAGAGAACAATAGAAAAAGGCATGGTCAGTCTTGGAAAATAAACTTTACCAAACATCTGCGCATTGTCTTTGAAAACAGTCGCAGTTTTATTGAGTGTTTCTGAAAAATAATTCCAGATCGTCACACCGGCCAGGTAAAACAGCATCATGGGCAGTCCGTCGGTTGATAAACCTGCCATACGCCCGAATATGAGGATATAGGTAACCGTAGTTAGCAGCGGCTGCAGGAAAAACCAGATGGGACCGAGGATGGTTTGCTTATAATTGGCTACAAAATCCCTGCGTACGAACATCAGGACGAGGTCACGGTAACGCCATAACTCCTTTAAACGCAGATCCAGCAGCCTTGCCCTGGGTTCAATTATTTCCGTCCATTGGCGATGATATTGATCTGGTTGTGCGGACATAGTCTAAAATTTATAATAAATAGCCGGTAATAACCTCATCGCTTCGGGTGATCACCGTTATTTTAGTCATTCAAGAGTTTTACATTCTGGTTCTGCAAGACAACATCTGAAATTTATCGGGTTTATATACCGTAACATTTATCATTCACACAATTTCATCTTATCCTAAATGATCACAAGAACCTGTAATACCTCATTTCCCGTAGTTCAGTCCCGTTTTGTTGTTCTATTAGTGGCTTGTTTCGAAAATTAAAAAATAAATACAGCTTCTTAATATAATATGCCAAGTCCAAAATGGTATGGATAATTATAAAATGTCTTTCCATGTTTCCTGGCGATATACCTTATTGCTCTTTTTACATCAGGGAAGCTTTCTGTATCATGGAAAATTGTACAATGAGAATGACATGCGGACCATGACCCACATTCAAGTGTTGCTTCATACGTATGTACAATGTCTATGTGAATCATATCAAAGTACTCATTATTTCCGGAAATGAACTCTCTATAATCTGACTGAATAAGGCGAATATTATCAAATGGCTCCAGGTCTCTTTTAACTTTTTCATATATGTCTCCGTGAAACCCGGCATGGGCATCGCCTGTGAAAATATCCACTCCCGTTACTTTTTTAAAATAATTTGATAACGCTACGGCGGAATAGCCGAACTCAACACCGAATTCCAGGCATTTTTCCCTACCGCATCCGCTCTGATCAATGATATCCGGGATGATCTGTTCCAGTCCTTCCCAGGCAGTACCATGCCCTTCGATCATTTTATCTGGCACTACCCTTTTCTTAGGGTGATATTGTTTGATACCATAAAATAGCCTGTCTGAAAAATGCTGTAACTGCTTAAACGGTTGCTTAATATTCACAAATAGTTACATGACCGGTTATTAAAAAAATCACCAAATTCCAACGATCGATATCAGCTCCTATACCAGTCTCTTCAAATACTCCCCATAGCCGCTTTTAGCAAGTTCGTTTCCAAGTTGCTGCAGCTGTTCCCGGTTGATGAAACCATTCCTGTACGCCACTTCCTCAATGCACCCGATCTTGGTACCCTGCCGTTTCTCGATCACCCTTACAAATTCGCTGGCATCGCTCAGCGAATCAAAGGTGCCGGTATCCAGCCAGGCCGTGCCCTTGTCAAGGACGGCCACTTTCAGTTTTGCTTTTTCCAGGTAAGCTTTGTTCACGTCCGTGATCTCGTACTCACCCCTTGCGGAGGGTTTCAGTTCCCGGGCGATCGTCACCACTTCATTGTCGTAAAAATAAAGTCCGGGTACCGCATAATTTGATTTCGGTTTTGATGGTTTCTCTTCAATACTAACCGCTTTCATGCCGGCATCAAACTCCACTACCCCGTATCTTTCCGGGTCACTTACCTGGTAAGCAAATACATATCCACCCTCCACATCATTTAAACTCCGGAGCTGCCTATCCAGCCCGGTGCCGTAGAAAATATTATCGCCGAGGATCAATGCCACTTTATCCTTCCCGATAAATTCCGCGCCGATCACAAATGCCTGGGCCAACCCGTTGGGAACAGCCTGGATGGCGTATTCAAAACGGCAACCTACCTGGCTGCCGTCGCCCAATAACCTTTTAAAGGATGGGTTGTCTTCCGCAGTGGTGATGATCAGTATCTCTTTGATTCCCGCCATCATTAAGGTGGACAGCGGGTAGTAGATCATCGGTTTATCGTAAATGGGCATCAGTTGTTTGCTGATGGCTCTCGTGATGGGATAAAGCCGGGTGCCGGATCCTCCGGCGAGGATGATGCCTTTCATGAGGGAGGTTGAATAGTTGTTTATCTGTGATTTAGGAGTTTAAAGACAATTGAAAATTTAAGTTTCGATTGTTATTTGCAACGCATACAGTTATGTTTAACTCCCAATCAACAAAATTTTAATTTATGGAACCTTACTTATTCTCGTTTGAGAAACCGGAAGTATGGCAAATGTCGAGGAAACTGACTATTTCCGTTTACCAGGCTACTTCCAGGTTTCCGCCGGTCTTGGCTATTTGGGTGAAACCGAACTATTCAGTTTCAGAAAAGTCACACAATCCCTATCCGTCAAACTATCCAATCTAAAAACATCCCGGATGATAAAAGCCGCCCCTAAACCACCGTTCCACAACTATTAAACCACTCTTCAACCACCATTCAGCAACTATTAAACCTCCATTCAACTACGTTTCAACTTTCTCTCTCCCGCCATCAATGCAGACAATCTTTTCCCCAGCAGGTTCATAGGGTTCTCCACCAGGTAGTAGGCCAGGGAGGAGATCAGCATTACGGCCAATAAGAGTAGCAGGTATATTGATACGATCTGCCAACCGGGTTGTTCTGCCAGGTTACCAAGAAAAGAAGGAAATTCCCTCCAGCAGGCCAGGAACAATACCTGGTGTACGAGATAGATACTGTAACAGATCTTACCCGTGTAAACAAAGACCGGACGGGTCATGAACTTTTGCAAATGAGTCGAAGAAAGCAGGAGTATAAAACATAACATACAACCCAGTCCCACGATCAACCGGTCAACACGGGGTTCAATGAATACTGTGCTGCCAGCAAAAAAATGAGGGTAAGTAAAACACCCGCTGAATAATCCGACCGTTGCCACCGCCAGCAGGACTTTCAGAGGTAGCCCGATCTTTTTCCAGGCATTTACGATATTCTCCCAATATAAAAAGATCAGCACCCCCATGCCGAACTCGAAAACATAGGTGGTGAAAAGGCCGCTTAATTTCAGCGCCGCCAGCACCGCCGCATATAAAATTATATGCTTCTTTCCCGCCATCGCCATCAGCGGAATACCCGCCCCGGCCAACAATTCAATGGTGAGCGTCCAATCCTGCGGCACCAGGCGAAGATTGGCCGACTCCGGTAAACGGACCACCAGGATGGCCTGTTTCAGCAGATCACTGATCCCCGTTTCGGCAAACCAAAACCGGGCAACCCAGTCGGCTTCGTTCCTGGCAGTATAAGGCGATACATTACTGAATACAATAAAGCTGACAACCAGCATCGCCAGGAAAAGCGGGTAAATACGAAAGATCCTTTCCACCAGGAACCGGGCATAGGAACGGAAGCTGAGCGACCGGTTTCTCCGGGTAAACGTATAGGACAATATGAACCCGCTGTGTATAAAGAAAAAAATAATATTGGCCTCCCCGAATAGAAACAGTTGCACGGGTTTCCCCAGTTGAATCCCCGCCATATTCATACCATATACCGCCATTAAAAAATGAACTGTCAGGATGCTCAGCGTCGCGAGACCCCTCGCCGAATCGAGGTAGAGGAGACGGTGGGATGTGGTGGAGAGATGTTTAATGGTGGCTTAACAGTTGTTTAATAATAGTTTAATGGTTGTTGAATAGTTGATGAAAAAATGATTCAACAACTGTTAAACCACTTTTAACCATAGTTCAACCATCATCACCCTTACCCATACTGTTCTTCATAATACTTCTGATACGCCCCACTGGTGACATGATCCAACCATTGGGTATTTTCCAGGTACCAGTCAATAGTCAGGCTCAGCCCTTCCTCAAAGGTCACGGAAGGTTTCCACCCCAGTTCCTTGTTGATCTTTGCGGCATCTATCGCATATCTGCGGTCATGACCCGGGCGATCCTTTACATACGTAATGAGTTGTTCGCTTTCTCCTTTGTTTCTTCCCAGCTTTTCGTCCATAAGCCGGCAGAGTAATTTCACCAACTCAATGTTCTTCCATTCATTGAATCCCCCCACCGCGTAAGTCTCCCCGTTTTTTCCGTTGTGAAAAACGGTATCGATGGCCGTTGCATGATCCTTTACATAGAGCCAGTCACGCGTGTACTGCCCGTCGCCGTAAACCGGGAGGGGTTTCTTATTTATGACATTGTTGATGAATAAGGGGATCAGTTTTTCCGGGAAATGGTGGGGCCCGTAGTTGTTGGAGCAATTGGTGATCACGACAGGCAGTCCATAGGTATCGTGGTAAGCCCTTACAAAATGATCGCTCGAAGCCTTGGAAGCGCTATAGGGCGAATGCGGATCGTATTTTGTTTCCTCCGTGAAAAAGCCGGTTTCGCCCAATGCCCCAAACACTTCATCTGTAGAAATATGATGAAAGCGTTTCGGGTTTGGGGTTTCGGGTTTCGTGTCATTTAAAGATCCCCACAGGTTCTTTGCGGCGTTTAAAAGATTCACGGTTCCGATGACATTGGTGTACACGAAATCGAGGGGGGAGAGGATGGAGCGGTCTACATGGCTTTCGGCGGCGAGGTGAATGATGCCGTCGGGTTGGTACTGGGTGAATATCCTTTCCAGTTCCTCCGTATCCAGGATATTTACTTTTTCGAAAATATAATTGGGGGCTTTTTCTATGTCGCGGAGGTTTTCGAGGTTGCCGGCATAGGTGAGGGCGTCGAGGTTGATGATCCGGTAATCCGGGTATTTGGTTACAAATAATCTTACAACATGAGAGCCGATGAAGCCGGCACCACCGGTGATGATAATTGTTCTTTTCATTTTGCTTTTCGGAAAAATATTATTAGTGCTTTGTACTGCGTGTTTACTTTTTTGCCTTGATGCAAAAAAGTAACAAAAAAAATCAAGGCTCCAGAAAAATGGCTAAAAATTACTGCGCAATCCTGTGCCCGGCGAACTCGCTCCGTAGAGTAAGAAAAAGTTTAGCATCCGCGGGCTCGAACAGCGCCGGCCACCTTCCTGCTGCGCAGGAAGACGGTTTGCTCCGTAATTTTTTTAACGCCATTTTTCTGAGGCCGGGTCTGGCTTCGTAGTGTGGGGCGTGCCATCTGATTTAAACTGATTTGATCCAGGGTATCCGTGTGCTGTCTGTTCCATAGCAGGTCGACGGCATAGATGCCTCCTTCGTCGGGATGACGGGCCAGATTTGCATCATCCGGGTTCCTTTTTTACTCTTCAATAGTTGCACTTTTTCTTTTATACCATTGAAACGTTCGCTTCAAGCCGTCTTTCACCGTCACACCCACTTCATAGCCCAACAAGCGTTGAGCCTTCGAGATATCAGCCAAACTATGACGCACATCACCGGCCCGCTCGGGACCGTGGACGGGCTGAAGGTCCGAGCCCGCTTCGGTTTTTAGTATGTTGAACAATTCATTGAGCGTTGTCTCTTCGCCGCAGGCAATGTTATAGACCTGGTTCACCGCTTCTTTATTAGTTGTGAACAAAGCAAGGATATTGGCACGGACCGCATTGTCAACATAGGTAAAATCGCGGCTGTGGCGGCCATCACCATTGATAACGGGTGCGGTATGGTTCAGCAGGGCCTCCGCAAATAATGGTATCACCGCGGCATAGGGACCATTGGGATTTTGTTTGGGGCCGAAAATATTGAAATAGCGCAGGCCGATAAGATCCATGCCATAGACAGACGCATAGACCTTCGCGTATAATTCATTCACCAGTTTGGTGACGGCATAGGGCGAAAGAGGATTGCCGGTCTTGTCCTCCACCTTGGGCAGACCGGGATGATCGCCATAGGTGGAAGAGCTGGCAGCATACACAACGCGGCCGATCTTCTTTTCTTTGGCGGCGGTAAAAATGTTGAGGGTACCGGTGATGTTCACTTCGTTGGTGGTGAGCGGGTCGTTAATGGAACGGGGCACGGAACCAAGGGCCGCCTGGTGACTGATATGTGTGATGCCTTCGCAGGCTTCCAGGCAATCAGCATAATTGCGGATGTCGGCCTGTACAAATTCAAAACGGGGGTCCTTCAGGAATTCCCCGATATTCTCCGCGGATCCCGTTGAAAGATCGTCCATTACGCGGATCAGTGAAACCTCTTTTCGCGTTAATAAAGCTTCTGCTAAATTAGAACCGATAAAACCGGCGCCGCCGGTGACGAGAATCTTCATGAGGGATAGTTCAGAGTCTGGAGTTCAGAGTTCAGAGTCGGGCAGTCGTTTTTATACAATAATTCAAAGGTTTTTTTATTTGCGTATAGAATATCCAATTGCAGATATGCCTAACAACATCTGAAGAATAAAAAGAACATTAAATTACGCAATTGCAATAAATATCGGAATTTAAGAATAATCGGAGGCTCAACTCTGAACTCTGAACTCCAGACTCTGAACTCGTCACTGAACTCATTTCCTGGAGAACCAATTCCCCGGGTTAACCTTATCGATCACCCTTTCGAACATATTCTTCGGAGGTGCTTCCTCTTCGTAATAGCTGCCGTAACCGTAACCATAGCCGTAGCCGTAACGGCCGTAACCGTAGTAACCATAACCGGGTTTCAGTTTCACATCATTGATGATGATGGAAACGGCCGGCAGTTTATTTTCCCGGTAAAACTCATCGATCATGGTCACCTGCTTTTTGAAGGTATGTTCCTGTCTTACCAGGTAGAGGGTACAGTCGGCGAATTTCCCGAGTGTCTGCGCGTCGCTTACCATCCCGATCGGGGCGGTATCGATGATCACCACATCAAATTCCTTTTTCAGCCAGTCGAACATCTCCGACACCCTGATGTCCAGCAGGAGTTCGGATGGGTTTGGCGGAACAGGACCGCAACCCAGTACAAATAAATTTTCCGTTTGCGGCACCGGTTTGATCAGTTCCGGCAGACCTGATTTACCGATGAGGTAATTGGTGATACCGGGACCTTTGGGCATGCCCAAACCCGACAGCACTTTTGGTTTACGGATGTCCAGCTCGAGGATGATCGTCTTTTTTCCGGCCAGCGCCATCACGGCCCCCACATTAGTACTGATAAAGGATTTCCCTTCCCCGCTAAAGGAGGAGGTGACCAGTATGGTCGCTTTTTCCGCATTCCCGATCACGTACTGCATATTGGAGCGGATGATACGGAACTGCTCGGCCACCATGCTCCGGGTGGTTTTGGTCACCACCAGGGATTTCCCCGTAAAGGAATGTCCCACTTCCCCGAGAATGGGCGCTGAAGTGATCTTCTCCACATCGAAACGGGTGCTGACTTTATCATTCAGCACTTCCCCACCAAATACAAATAAGGCGGGTATGGCAAGACCCAGGAGGATGGCCATCATTTGTATACTGCGTCTTCTGGGGCTGATGGGAGAACCCGGTACATAGGCTTTTTCAACGATCTGGGAATTTTCAATGGTGGCCGCCCTTGATAAAGCCGTTTCCTCCCTTTTTTGGAGCATGATATTATAGAGCGCCTGTTTATTATCCACTTGTCTTTTTATATCGAGGTACCCTTTTTCCTTGTAAGGAAGGGTCATAAGCTGCGCTTCGGCCTTCCCGCTGTTCTGACGGATCGTGCTGATCGTTTTGAGGTAGGAACGTTTGATATTGGCCAGGTTCTCCAGCAAACTAACTCTCAGCTTCTCGATCCGTTCATTGATCTCAATGATAACAGGGTTACTTGCCGGCACATTGCCATCCAGCAGGCTTTGCCGTTCCATCTGCATGTTATTGTATCCGTTCACCAGGCCGTTGAGAGTGGCATCATTCAATCCCAGGGAAGAAGGCACCAGCACCGGGCTGTATAAATTCTTTTTCTCGCGAAGATATATTTCGATGAAATCGGCCGTATTCAACTGCAACTGCTGTTCATTGATCGCTTTATCGGCCTCACTGATATTTCCAAAATAAGCGGAGGATTGCTGTTCAATATCGATCAGGTTGTTTTGCTGTGAATATTGTAACAGTTTATCCTGCACGCTGTCCAATTCCCTTCCAAACTTTTCCAGGCGGGTTTCAATAAATACAAGGGAAGAGTCGGCCGTACGCTTTTTTAATTCCCTGGTATAGCCCCCGTACTCATCCATCAGTTGGTTGATAACATCGGCCGCCAGCATGGGGTTGGGGCTTTGCATACTGATAGTTAATATACCCGTCCCGGCCGATTTCGGCGCCACCTGTATCCCTCCCGCAAAGGAGGCTGCCGCCGATGTAAGGGGTTGGTAAATGATACTGTAGTCCCTGGAGACGGTTCCCTGGTAATTCCTGACCAGTTTAAAAGTGCCGAACTGGTTTTTGAACGGCTGATCAAACCCGATCAGGGGATCCTCATTATTCACCCGGAAGCTATTATGATCAGCAAA
>JBGATE010000090.1:0-11513 GCA_044229375.1 Chitinophagaceae bacterium | reverse complement strand
TTGACCTGAAAGAAAAACTGAAAGAGGCTGCCGCGGATAAAAGGGATTCGATCCGTAATGACGCGCAGGACATCACTACCATTAAAACAGTGAACCTGACCAATGTGCGCAAACTGAAAACGGATGGTAAGAAACCCAAGATCTGGAGTATCACCAATTTTGATTTCAATTATTCCTACATACAAACGCTTAGTCATAACCCGCTGATCGAGAAAGATGAGCTGCGGCGAACCCGGGGAGCATTGGGCTATACCTATGCGCCGCAGGTAAAACCCCTGGAACCCTTCAAGAAATGGATCAAGTCAAAATCACCCTGGCTGGCACTGATAAAGGATTTCAATTTTAATTATGCGCCTTCCCAGATCGCTTTCAAGGCCGATGTCTTCCGCCAGTTCGGCGCCACGAGGTTGCGCAATGTGGGTGGCGGGCCTTATAAAATACCCGAGACCTTCAATAAGTATTTCACGTTCGACCGGTATTATATATTGCAATGGCCGCTGACCCAATCGATCAATATCGATTTCAGCGCCACCAACTTTGCCCGTATTGATGAACCCATGGGCCGCATCGACACAAAAGAGAAAAAAGACAGTGTCAGGAAGAATTTGTTCAAGGGCGGAAGGAATACCAATTACCGCCAGGAACTGACCGTGACCTATAATGTGCCCACGCAGAAGATACCGTTCCTGAACTGGACATCGCTTCGTGCCAGCTATAATACAAAGTACAACTGGCTGGCCGCTTCGCTGCTGGAAAGAACACCCGAGATCAACCTGGGACATACCATTTCCAATACGCAGACAAGGACCATTAACGGTGAACTGAAATTCGAGGAACTGTATAATAAATCGCGGCTGCTCCGTGCGGTCAATTCCAACCTGCCGCCGGCTGCCGGCGGCGGACCAAAGTCTGATAAAAAGGACGCGGCTCAGCCAGGTGCGGGTGCCGTTAAGCAACAGGGTGGCGCAGATACGTCGGCGGCGAAACCCGATACCATCCGAAACAAGAAAGGCAAGATCATCCGGATCAAAATGCCCAAGAAGAAAAAAGAGAAAAAAGTAAAAGAGAAAAAGGATCCCAACCAGTTACCGGAAGTGGGCGGCGTTCCCAAATTCTTCCTGCGTATCGCCACCGCCGTGAAAAGAGTGGGGATGCAGTACACCGAAGATTTTGGTACGACCCTGCCGGGTTATATGGACAGCACCCAGGTGCTGGGGTATAACCTGAAAAGCGGTCAGCCCGGGTTCCGATATATTTTCGGCTACCAGCCCGACACCAACTGGATCAATAATTTCGGTGCGAAAGGATTGTTCTCCACCGATACGCTTGTCAGCAGAATGATTCAGCAGCGCTATAACCAGCGGCTGAACCTGACCGCGCAGGTGAGTCCCTTCCGCGATTTCAATATTGACCTCAACCTCGATAAAACATTTGATAAGCAGTATTCCGAACTGTATAAGGATACCAGCAAGTTTGACAACGTGGGACTGACACGGCTGAATCCATATGCGATGGGAAGTTTCAACATCAGTTATATTTCTTTCCAGACCCTGTTCACCAAGTTTGACCCGAACGTGATTTCCGAGACCTTCAAGACATTTGAGAATAACAGGGTCATTCTTTCCCGCAAACTGGCCGGGCTGAATCCTTACCAGGGCGGAACCGCGGATCCCAATGACCCGGCTTACTTTAAAGGATACGGCCGTTATGCGCAGGATGTGGTGATCCCGGCCTTTATCGCCGCCTATACCAAGAAGGATCCGACCAGCGTGAAGCTCATCAAGAATAATAATCCCAACCTGCGAGCCAATCCCTTCTCCGGGCTGATCCCGAAACCCAACTGGACGCTTACCTATAACGGCCTGTCAAGGATACCGGGGCTGGATAAGATCTTCACCAATTTTACGATCCGGCATGGTTATCACAGTACGCTCAGCATGAACAGCTTTAATACCGCGCTGTTATTCGTTGACCCGCTCCGTATCGGTTATCCTTATTTCAGGGATACGCTCACCGGGAACTTTATCCCGTATTTCCTGGTGCCGAATATCACGATCCAGGAATCCTTTGACCCGCTGATCGAAATTGACATTACGTTCACCAACCAGCTCAGTACCCGTTTTGAATTCAGCAAACGCCGTCAGCTGAGCCTGAGCCTAATCGATTACCAGCTGGCGGAGAACCGTTCAACCGAAGTGACCTTTGGTCTGAACTGGCGGCAGAAAGGATTGCCCATCATTAAGAATATCAAGTTCGGCAAGAACGATGTGAAGCTGGATAATGATGTCACCATCCGTATGGATTTCAGCCTGCGGGATGATGCCACCGCCAACAGCAAGCTGGACCAGCGAACTTCTTTTGGTACAGCCGGACAGAAAGTGATCCGAATCGCGCCTTCCATTGATTATGTGCTGAACAACAAGGTGAGTCTTAAACTGTATTTCGAACAGAACCGCAGTATCCCCAAGATCAGTAATGCCTTCCCCATCACCAATACAAGGGGTGGGTTGCAGGTGAGGATCTCGCTGACGCAGTAATGAAGTTGTTAGTTTTCAGAAAAAAACACTGAATTGCTGGTTTAATTACCCTCTAATCTTACTGGCCCCGGTATAATTTCGTTCCGTCATCCCGATGCAGGAAGAAAGAAATTTATGCCGAAATCATTCTTAGAAACATACGGCATAGATGTCTTCCCTCCTGCGCCGGTATTGGCATTTTCTTGGTATGATGTTGCAGAGAGGGGCAGTGTCTAATTTCATATGATGTCAATGAGTGGGAAAAATTATTATGTCTATATCCTGACTAATTACACCAAAACGGTACTGTATACCGGAGTTACCAATCATCTTGAAAGACGTATTATTGAACATTATTCAGACCGGGGGAATAGTAAGGTCTTCACCGGAAAGTATCATGTATATTACCTGCTATTCTATGAGGAGTATTATTCCATCCTGGACGCGATTAGCCGTGAAAAAGAAATAAAGGGATGGAGGAGATCAAAGAAAACGGATTTGATCAGTTCGTTTAATCCAGAATGGAAATTTCTGAATGATGAATTGTTTGGAGAGTGGCCTCCGGACAAGCAATTAAAAACCGGGAAGTGATTTTTCAAATATGTGCCCGACTGATATAAATAATCGGGTTTGATGCTGCCTGATAACTATTCATCGATTCATGGATTGGAAAAAATTAGCGTTATCCCGGTGCAGGAGGGAACTTTGTCGGCAACATTTCCCGTCATCCCGAGGAGCTTATCCCGACGCAGGAGGGAAGGGATTTGTGTCTTGTGTTTCTAAGAATGATTTCGGCGCAGTTGCCTCGTACCTCGGCATGACAGTGCGTGGGTGTTCAGCCGCTTGTTGACAATCATTCAGGGGTGAGTTTGTCCCAGGGAAAGAGGGTATGTTATACCGAAGGAGCTTGTCCCGATGCATGAGGGAAGGGATTTGTGTCTTGTGTTTCTAAGAATGATTTCGGCGCAGTTGTCTCGTACCTTGGCATGACAGTGCGTGGGTGTTCAGCCGCTCGTTGACAATCATTCAGGGGTGAGTTTGTCCCGGGGGACGAGGGATCCGGCTTGGACCGTTTCCCGTCATCCCGAGGAACGAGGGATCTATGCCGTATGTTTCATAGCATGATTTGGGCATAGATGCCTCCTTCGTCGGCATGACGTAGGAGGGAAGGGATTTATGCCGTATGTTTCGTAGCATGATTTGGGTATAGATGCCTCCTTCGTCGGCATGACAATGCGGGGCACTGAACAGCACGTTAACAATGATCATCGGTTGAGTTTAGCCCGACATACGAGTGCATGTCATCCCTACGAAGGAGGGATCCGTGGCGTATTTTACTAGGAGTTACTACGGCGCAGTTACCTTCCCTCCTGCGTCGGGACAGTCTGTCCCGGCATGAAATAGGTTCCCTCATTACCGTACCTGGTAATTCGGGTTAGTTAGACTGAGGCCGTAAAATGATCTGAAATTTATTGCACTGAAGTCGCCACCGCGCCGGTCTGTTCCTGGCCACCGGCCTTCTTGAACATCATCACATACCCACAAAGGTTCTTTTTCTTTTGCTTGTTCACCTGTACGGGTTTGATCATGTGAAACTCGGAGAACTGCGGTACGAAAGTGTAGCTGATAACGTTGCCATCAATTTCACCCCATTTTTTCTGGCGGAAGATGACCATTCTTTCTTTCCAGTCATACATACGCACTTCGTAAAGACGGGAAGTGAAGTCGCCGATGAAAACGAACTGGTACCAGCTTCCCTGGGTAAGGGGAACGATTACCGGCATTTCGTATTCACTCTCCATCGTCATGGATGCTTCCCTGACGAGAATATAGCCATCCTTTGTATAATGTTCTCTCAGGCTATCGGCCTGTTTGCTGATGGATTCGTTGGTACAATTCTGCTGGCGGATCATATCCTGCGAAAAAGCAGGAAAGCTGAAAAGCAAGAACAATGCGGCAAGGATAAAGGATGATTTCATTCGGGTTTCTCTATGGTATTGGTACTTCCGCATAAAAATAGTCACAGCTTTTTCCGGGTCTAAATTTAAAGGTGAAATCTTTTCAATCCGGGTAGATTTTCATGGGGAAAATACGGCAAGATTCAGGCCAATAGGGGGAGGATAAGGTGGTAATTACCCCTAAGATAACGGAAAATCACTCAGCAACAAAGATTGTTGACTTGCATCAACCCTGTTTCCGGTTGAAATAGATGGTGTTTGCCTGCCGGAGACAGGTAAGGGAAAGGTCGTTGATACATACATGGGGCGGCAGGGTAGTGCAGTACCAGATCACTTCCGCCACATCCTCCGCGGTAAGGGGTTGAAGGCCGTCATAGATCTTTTTGGCAGTTTCCTCATCCCCTTTGAAACGGACCAGGGAGAATTCGGTTTCGGCAGCCCCGGGATTGATGGCGGTTACTTTGATCCCGTGCCGCAGCAGGTCGATCCGCATCGACTGGCTCAGCGCATCCACGGCGAACTTGGTGGCGCAGTACACATTTCCTTTTTCATACACTTCTTTACCGGCAATGGATCCCAAATTGATGATATGGCCATAGCCCTGTTTCACCATCAGTTGTGACACGGCTTTAGCAACGTATAAAAAACCCTTAACATTGGTGTCGATCATCCGGTTCCAGTCATCCAGGCTGCCCTCTTCAAAATAATCGCGGCCCACGGCCAGTCCCGCATTGTTCACGAGGACATCGATCCTTTTCCATTCCTCTGGCATTCCTTCAATGGCCGTTGATACTGCATCCTGCTCCCGCACATCAAAGGGTAACTGGAGTACCGCCACGTTATATTTGGTCTCGATCTCATCCGCCACTTGTTGCAGGCGGTCGTTCCTTCTTCCGTTAATGATCAGGTCATAGCCATGGGCGGCAAATTTATAAGCGCAGGCTTTTCCGAATCCTGCAGTGGCTCCGGTGATGAGGGCGATTTTGGGCATGGTAGTGAATGGTGAATTGTGAATTGTGAATAGTGAATGGTCAATGGTGTTCTAAAGCACTTTGAATCCTACTTTATCATACCGGTAAGCAATTTAAAGCATCTTATCATTTTTACGCCAAGAATATCTGCCATGTTCTTATTCAGGTAACCGAGTTTTTCAGCGATATCAAGCGCCGCATCTATCTCTATGAGGGAGCCCCTTGCTATTTCGTAGAATCTTTTTCTTTCCGTTTCCGATTTTCGGGAACAGCCCTCGGAAATATTCAAATGAACGGAAAGTGCCGCTCTACGTATCTGGGTGATCATTCCATATTTCTCTTCATTGGGAAATCTGGCAGTTAACCTGTAGCATTCAACTACAAATTCTATGGAAGCTGTATACGCATGGAGGCGCTGATGATTCAAGGATAGGTACATAGAAATGGTTTGAATCGGCGCAGTAAGAACTATTAAATTAAAAACAAAATTGAGTTTCTGCAAAATTCTTTTTACAGCAGGAAATATTAAAATTGCCGGAGTTCATTCATTCGCCTTGCTAAAAGCTACGGCTGGCAAGCCATATATTTTTAGCGGGATTTGTATTTCTGTAAGACTAGTTAAAAAAGCGGGTTCCCATTCACTATTGACTATTCACTTTTCACCTTATCAACGTCACCGTCCCTTTCAAAAACAATGTCTTCCCGGTATAGTCAATTGCCTGCAGCATCCAGACATAAACTCCGGTGGCCTGCGGTTTACCGTTATGGATGCCATTCCAGCCAAGTTTATTGGCGGTGGTATAGAATACGCGTTCGCCCCAGCGATTATAAACGGCGAAATAGTTGATGTTGCGGATGCCGACGGCGATCGGGCGGATCACATCGTTGAGGCCGTCATTGTTGGGGGTAAAGGCCGTGGGAACGAATACATAGGGATTCGTTTTGAATACAAACACCGTTACATACGCCGAATCGGCACAGCCAATGGAGTCGGATACGATCAGTTTATACCTGACAGAGTCAATGGAAGAACCATAAACACCAACCGGGTTGAAGATCGTAGTATTGTCGAGACCCGTAGCGGGACTCCAGAGATAACCCACGCCGCCTGAACCGAAAAACTGGAGCGGCTGGCCAACCACTACCGTAGTATCCTGGCCGGCATAGGCCCTGATTTTCGGCTGTACGATGACAATGACCGTATCACGTGTAGGCTTTGGACATCCGCTTAGTGTATCGGTTACCGTTAGTATGTACTGCGTGGTGCGCGGAGGGAAAACATTCGGGTTCAGGACATTCGGGTTGTCCATATAACTGGTGGGCGACCAGCTAAAGCTGGTACCCACGATACTGGCGTTCAGCTGCCCGGCTGTATTGTAACAGATCTGCGGACCTGTTCCCGCATTGGCGCCGGGATAGGGAACGGTGGTCACATCCACGAAATCGGTGGCGCTGCAACTGCCGATCGTGGCAACGACTGTATAGCGGGTGGTAGTGCTGGTGATCGCGATCGGGTTGATGATATTGGGATCGCTGAGATTGGCTGCGGGTGTCCAGCTGAAACTCAAACCATCGGAAATGGCGTTTAACTGAATGGCATCCCCCTCGCAGATCGTGGTATCTGCCATCGCCAGCAGGGAGACGGAATTGACAACCCGTACACGGACCGAATCCCGGTTCAAACAGCCGTTATCATCAAGGTCCACATAATACCAGGTGGTGGCGGTGGGTGAAACAGTGGGTGTGGCCGTATTGGCACCGGTAATATTGATCGGGGGTGTCCAACTGAAACTACCCGTACCTGTTGCGGTCAGTTGGATGACATCGTTTCGGCAGATCAGGGTGTCGGCAAAAGCCACTGAAAGCGGCGGTTTATCGAGTACGGTGATCGTTACATTGGCGGTGTCGATACAACCTTTGCTGTTGGTTACGATCAGCCGTACATCCTTTGTCCCCGCGATGGGATAGGTCCACTGCGGATTCCGGAGTGTGGAAGTATCATTCAGTTGTGTAAGCTCGCCGAAATCCCATCGCCAGCTATCCACTACCCCGTAGCTTGTATTGGTCGTATCGGTAAAACTAAAGGGATTCTGATAACAGGCGCCGTTGTAAATGAATCCCGGGAAAAAACCAGGGAAGACTCTTACCTGTAAATTAGTACTGTCTGAACAAAGACCCCCGGGTAATGAAACTTTAAGTTTTACAATATAAACACCAGTATCTGTAAAAGTATGTGTAGGGGCAGGGAGAATTGAGGAATCCGCGCTTCCACTGGCAGGATCACCAAAAATCCACAGGTATTCAGTGCCGGGGGGATTACCAAGCGCATCATTCTGGAAATTAACGGTGAATCCGTCGCAGGTCGTGTTTCTCGGATTCAGGACGGCCTGCAGGGGGGTGCAATCATTCACCTGAACGTGTAATTCTTTACGGGTGGTACCGATGAGCACCCCGTTCCGGTACTCATTTACACAAACGCAGACCACATACTGACCAATTGAACCCGGTGCATTACCGCTGATCAGGCCGGTTAAAGGGTTAATGGTAACCCCTATGCCCATGGGGCGTGTACCACTGTAAGGTGCAAGATAAGGTACCGGGAAATAAGGGGGGTTAAGCGCTGTGGTTGGGGCCGGGTTTCCCTGGTCAGCACCCAGGTAAGCTTCGCAAAAAAAATAGGAAAGGCTGTCTGCATTGGGGTCAGTTGCCTGGAAGGAATACTGGAAATAGGCGTTTCGGCAAACGATGGCCGTATCATTGACCAGGAAATTGGGGCTGCTGTTTGTTTCGGCTCCCGGAGCAACAGCGGTGCCGGGGATCTTGATGGTAAAAGTATTGCCAACACTTCCGCTGCCACCAATATTGATGATGCCCCCGATCCTGCAGCATCTTTGATAAGAGACAATGTAACCGTCGGGAGTGGACGGTAATTCTATACTTGGAAGGTTATAGACAACGATCTCATAATAACAACCTCTTTCATCGCCTGATATACAGGGTTCATCGTATACCTTGTTCAACTGGTATTGATTGGTAATAGGAACGGCGACATCCTGTATATATTGGTTATTGGCGGCATTGAAAAAAGTGAAATTGATGGGATCGTTCAACTGCCCGGGTGAGGGGTTGCAAAGCATATAAACGGTCAGCGTGATCTGGTACCGTAAATTGGTACCGGCACCGGGACCCAGGTATCGATATGTGAAAAAGCCTCCCTTGATATGGGCGGCATCGGCAGAAGCCGACAGGATAAGAAATGAAAAAATGACGAGTAAAATTCGTTTCATTGACAGGGTCATCAGCTTCAAATGTTCATATTTCCAGCAAAAACTTGTCCAAAATCCGGTTACTGGCCACAGGTTCCTCCATCATCCCCATATGACCGGATTTTCGAAGGATGTGAATGTACGATTTTTCGGGCAGATGACTCTGTTTCAGCACATCATCCAAAGGCACCGCGTTATCGTATTTTCCCATGATAAACAGTACAGGCTCAGCGGTTTTTTGTAACACAGGGGTCCGGTCCGGTCGCGCCATCATAGCTTCGTAATAAGAAACGAGGGCTTCGGGGCTGAAGTTGTGTTGTTCCTCAATAAATTTTTGAATAATGGACGGATTTTCTTCTTTGAAACCGGGGGAGAAAAGATTGGGGATGACCGTTTTTAAAAATGCATGCGCCCCGTGTTCCCGGATAAACGCGATCCCCTTCCTGCGCGTGGATTTCTTCTCCTCGCTGTCGGCGAAGGCGGTGGAATGAAAAAGACCCAGGGCGGAATAAGCCTGCGGGAATTTTTCCGCGAAGGCCAGGGCGATATAACCACCCATGCTGTGGCCGATGAGGGAGGCCTCTCCTTCGGAGGCCAGGGAGGCTTTTAAAACAGCCATCATCACTTCCGCCATCCCCTCCATGCTCATGTCACCGGTCATTTCCGATTGACCGGAACCGGGCAGGTCGGGTACGATCAAAAAATAACGGTCTTTTAGGTGGTCAATGATATCATTCCAAATATTGCTGTCCTCCCCGAAACCGTGAATGAACAAAACGGGTTTACCGCTGCCATAGCTGCGGTAGTGGATTTTTTTGTTTTGATATAGCAATGTACTGCTCAATAGTGAATTGTCAATGGTCAATAGTCAATGGGGAGCTCCGATATTTTATAATTTACTATAGGTTCTGATTGCGTTTTTTGGTAGATATCTAATAGGCCTGACTTATCTCACGACTCATGCCTCACGATTCTCTTCTTTACTTTCAGGTATATCACCCAAAAAAGCAGCAAAACACTAAGCCCGATCATGAATTTAGAAAGAATGTCTCCATTCTTCACAAAGAAAGTGGCCCGGTTTCCGGTCCCAACGGATTGTTTGATGGCGGCCTGTGTATTATATGGCTGGGGGTTATAAACCCTCCCGTACGGATCGATGAAACAACTGATACCGGTATTGGCGCTCCGGGCCACCCAGGTACGGGTCTCGATCGCCCGGAGCCGTGCATAATTCATGTGCTGTTTATGTCCGGGCGTTTTCTTCCACCAGCCGTCGTTGGTGATGATACAGATCAGGTTGGCGCCGTTACGGATATACCGGCTCATATATTCTCCATAGATGCTTTCATAACAAATGGCCGGGGCGATCTTATAGCCATCCTTTCCGTCCAATACCGTTCTTTCAGATTGTTTGGCGTAACCGGCCGTAGTGCCTCCGAATTTTTCAAACCATTTGCTGATGAATTTCAGGAACCAGGGAAGGGTCTCCACCCCGGGCACCAGCATGGATTTATGGTAAAAGGCGAGCGGGCCGCTGCTGTCGAGCAGCACGGAACCATTATACGATTCGTAATGAAAACCATTGAACTCTTCCGAACTTTTTGTCTTATGATCAAACATCCGGTAGCTCTCAATGCCGGTAAACAAGCGGGTGCCCGGGTGTCTTTTTAAAAACCCCCAGAGCGGGGCCAGGAAAAAATTCTGTTTCATTTCCGACTCGTTGATCCGGTTCTCCATGTACAGGGCCGTCTCGGGCCAAACAACAAGACCGGTCCTTTCATCCATGGCCTTTTCCGTAGTGACGATCAGTTTCTGCAATTGCGCTTCAAAGGTGCCGGCCGAGATCTTTTCATAGGGATCGATATTGGGCTGTACCACCACGATATTGTCATCCGTCACTTCCGGGATCCCGCTTTTCTTTTGTGTGTTAAACGCAACAATGGGAATAAAAAGCAATAGCAGCCATCCGCCCAATTGCGCAAAATATTTTTTGGAGCAGCCATTGGCGCTGTACTCATTGATCAATGCATAGATGAGTACGTTGCTGAGTAATACCCAAAACGTTCCGCCGCTGCTACCGGTGAATTCATACCACTGCACCCATTCCGGGTGGGTGGCGAATGCATTGCCGAGGGTGAGCCAGGGCCAGCTAAGACCCCAGTCCTGCAGGTGGATATATTCAAAGCACATCCAGAAGGCGATGAGTGAAATATAACCGGCCGGGTTGCCCAGCCATTTTTTCGCGACCTTATACCCCAGCCAGGGCAGGCACATGATAAAGCTGTTGGCAAAAAATGCCGCCAGGGCACCGGGTGCCGATGCGTTCCAGATCCACCAGGTGGTGGATACGTTCCAGGCGAACATGACGATATAGGTGAGGCCGAAGAATTTTTTCCGGCTCCGCACCCTGGATTCGAGCCATAGCAGCGGGACCCAGGCGATAAAGATCAGGAAGGTCAGCGGCGAAACAGGCCAGGCCGCGCAGAGCAGGAGGCCGCAGGCGAGAGCGATGAGGGGGTTGGTTAGTCGTTTCATTGTTAGTCTCCTGGAGGAGTTCAGAGTTGAGAGTTGAGAGTTCAGAGTTCAGAGTTCAGAGGTCAGAGGTCAGAGATCGGAGTCGGAACCCCATAGTTCAATACTCACTCCTCGTAGCCCGAAGCTCGTAACTCAATGCCCAAAAGTTCACGATTCACAATTCACAATTCACAATTCACAATTCACAATTCACAATTCACAATTCACAATTCACAATTCACAATTCACAATTCAATTGCGCGATGCCCGAACAGGAATATTCCATAA
>JBGATE010000008.1:0-36934 GCA_044229375.1 Chitinophagaceae bacterium | reverse complement strand
CAATGGCATGCTGGGACGCGGTGAATCGAGTACAAACGGGTTCTGGTTCTTTTTCCTGAGCACAGGGTTATACCGCAACAAGGGCCAGTGGCCGCTGGCAACGGCTTTATGCTGCTGGTCAAGACCGTCTTTCAAGTCGTACCCATGAGCAATGCAATGACTGTACGCAAGGATAAGAGAAGGCCCGTCATAGGCCTCCGCTTCCCGCATCGCCAGTAATGCCTGTTGGGGGTTGGCGCCGAAAGCCACCCTTGCCACGTAAACATTTCCATACGAAATGGCCTGCAAGGCAAGATCTTTCTTCCCGATCGTTTTACCTCCCGCGGCGAATTTGGCAGTGGCCGCCGTAGGTGTGGACTTTGAACTTTGCCCTCCCGTATTGGAATACACTTCCGTATCCAGTACCAGCACATTTACGTTCTTGCCGCTTGCCAGGGCATGATCCAGTCCGCCGTATCCAATATCATAGGCCCAGCCATCGCCCCCCACCAGCCATACACTTCGGCGGACGAGCTGGTCGGCAACCGAGAGTAAGAGTGCCGCCGCAGGGGTATTCATTTCTTTCAGCTTATCCTTTAAAGCCTCAACTCTCCTGCGTTGCTCAACGATCTCGGACTCCAGTGTCTGGCCGGCATCAAGGATTTCTTTCACTATTGTTTCCCCAAGTTGATCCTTCATTTCTCCCAGCAGTTGTTTGGCAACATTCAATTGTTTATCGGCTGTTATCCGCATACCCAATCCGAATTCGGCATTGTCCTCGAAAAGGGAATTGCTCCAGGCCGGACCGCGCCCTTCCTTATTCACTGCCCAGGGTGTTGTAGGGAGGTTGCCACCGTAAATGGAAGAACATCCGGTAGCATTGGCTACCAGTAAGCGGTCACCGAATAGTTGTGACAGTAACTTGAGATAAGGCGTTTCACCGCAACCGGCACAGGCGCCGGAAAATTCGAAAAGTGGTTCGAGGAACTGCGCCCCGTGAACAGTAGAGAAATCGATCCTGGAACGGTCATTCCAGGGAATGTTCTCAAAGAATTCAATATTCTTCTGCTCCTGCTGCAAAATGGGTTCCTTCTCTCCCATATTGATCGCTTTCCGGGAACGATTCTCCGGATCGGTGGCGGGACAAACTTCCACACAGAGATTACACCCGGTGCAATCCTCCAGGTAAACCTGCAGGGAATATTTCGTTTCCGGGAAACCCCTTGCATTGATGGGCGCCGATTTGAAATCACCGGGCGCTTTTTTCAAATTATCCTCGTGATAGAATTTCGCCCTGATCACACTGTGCGGGCATACAAAGGCGCAGTTACCGCACTGAATACAGATATTGGGCTCCCAAACGGGGACCAGGTCGGAGATATTTCTTTTCTCCCATTGCGTAGTTCCGCTGGGATAAGTGCCGTCGACCGTCATATTGCTAACCGGTATATCATCCCCATGTCCTGCCATCATCATTGCCGTCACTTCTTTTACAAAGGCAGGCGCTTTTTCAGAAACCGTGAGCAGTTCGCTGTTCTTTGCAGAAACTTTTTTAGGATAACTCACTTCAAACAGGTGCTCCAGGGTGGCGTCCACCGCTTTGAAGTTCTGGTCGATCACTTTCTGTCCTTTCTTGAAATAGGTCTTTTCAATCGCCTTTTTGATCTGTTTGATCGCGTCTTCCCTAGGCAAAACACCGGAAAGGGCAAAATAACAGGTTTGCATGATGGTATTGATACGTCCGCTCATGCCGTTATCCCGCGCCACCGTTGTGGCGTCGATCACATACATTTTTATTTTCTTATCAATAAGTTGCCTCTGAAACTGCCCGGTCAGTTTGCCCCACACTTCATCCTTATCATAAGGACTGTTCAGCAGGAAGGTGGCGCCGTCTGCGGCAAATTCCAGCATCTCTACTTTTTCGGTGAAGTTGAACTGGTGACAGGCAATAAAGTCGGCTTTGGAGATCAGGTAAGGAGCGCGGATCGGCTCCGGGCCAAAACGCAAATGCGATACGGTGCGGGCTCCTGATTTTTTAGAGTCATACACAAAATAACCCTGCGCATAGAGATCCGTATTCTCCCCGATGATCTTGATGGTGTTCTTGTTCGCGCCCACTGTACCATCGGCCCCCAGGCCAAAGAACAAACCCTGTCTCCAGGAAGATTCATCCAGTTTGTAGGCGGGGTCATATGCCAGGCTGGTGAATGTCACATCATCATTGATCCCGATAGTAAATCCGTTCCGCGGGTTTTTCTTTTTCGCTTCATCCAATACCGCTTTGACCATTGCCGGAGTAAACTCTTTGGAAGAAAGCCCGTACCGGCCCCCAATGATCCTTGGCAGTGTATGGATCTTTCCCTGCTGGAAAGATTCCACCAGCGTGGCCATCACATCCTGGTACAGCGGTTCACCGGCCGCGCCTGATTCCTTTGTCCGGTCGAGTACGGCGATCGTTTTTACAGATGCCGGCAATACACGAATAAAATGTTCCAGGGAAAATGGCCTGTAAAGCCGCACGGTAATAACCCCGCTCTTTCTTCCGGATCGATTCAGCGCCTTCACCGTTTCGGCAACGGTCTCGCTCCCGGATCCCATGACCACAATGATCTCCTCCGCATCGGTGGCCCCGGTATATTCAAACAATTCATATTTTCTTCCGGTCATTTTCGCAAAATCCTTCATCACCTGTTCCACGATGCCCGGCATTTCGTTGTAAAACTTATTCACGGTCTCCCTTCCCTGGAAATACACATCCGGGTTCTGGGCCGTTCCGCGGATGAACGGGTTCTCCGGGTTTAACCCTCTTTTTCTATGTGCGATCAGGAGTTCGTCGGGTATCATTGACTTTATCTCTTCATCTGAGAGCATTTCCAGTTTGTTCACTTCATGCGATGTACGGAAACCATCAAAGAAATGCACGATGGGTATCCTGGATTGCAGGGTTGCCACCTGCGCGATCAACGCGAAATCATGTGCCTCCTGCACGCTGGCAGAACCCAGCATCGCAAACCCTGTTGTACGGGCCGCCATCACATCCTGGTGATCCCCGAAAATGGAAAGTCCCTGTGCTGCCAGCGAGCGCGCGGCCACATGGAATACAGCGGCGGTTAGCTCCCCCGCGATCTTGTACATATTGGGCAGCATCAGCATCAAACCCTGCGAGGCAGTAAAAGTGGTTGTCAGCGAACCGGTCTGTAAGGCTCCATGCACGGTACCCGCGGCACCGCCTTCGCTTTGCATCTCGATCACATCCGGCACATTGCCCCAGATATTCCGGATCCCTTTCGAGGCCCATTCATCCGCCAGTTCTGCCATGGTGGAAGAAGGCGTGATCGGGTAGATAGCGCAGACCTCGTTGACCCGGTAGGCCACATATGCGGCGGCTTCGTTGCCATCAATGGTGGCGACGGATTTATTCTTATTTGACATCAGTGGTTGAATTAACTGGTTCTGGAATCATTTCTATTGCATGACAGGGGCATTGTTCATAGCAGACCGCGCAACCGGTGCAGGCATTGTAATTGAACTTATACCTGTTTCCCTTTCCTAATTTGATGATGGCATCCTCCGGGCAGGCGCCGAAACAACCATCGCATTCAAAACAGTTGCCGCAGCTCAGGCAACGCTGCGCCTCGAATCTTGCTTCCTGCCCGGATAAACCGCTGATCACCTCCTCAAAACTTTTCACAGCCACGGCCGGAGCCAGTTTGTCCTGCTCCTTCCGGGGCGCATCGGTCTTATACCACATGTGCAGTTTCTTGTAACTGGCGGTCGGGTGTTTATCGGGTTTCAGGTACGGGGACTGCAACAGGTACCCATTAATGTATTTAGCCGCCTTCTTTCCGTGCCCGATGGCGATCGTTGAACTCCGGTTCTCCCCGGGGAGCATATCACCGCCCGCAAAGATGCCTTCCTGGCCGGTCATGCGCTGTGCGTCGATCAGCACCGTCCCGTCCTCGTTCAGTTTTATTCCACTTACGGCACGCAGGAAACCGGAATCGGATTCCTGTTTGTAGGCGTTGATCAGTACATCCGCTTCTACGGATTCAAATTCTCCTGTACCAACCGCTTTTCCCTTCTCCACTTTCATTTTCTCCAGGATGATCTTTTTATTCCCGATCCGGCTGATGCTCCTGAATAGCTGCACCTCCACACCTTCCGCCAATGCATCTTCCGTCTCATAATCATAGGCCGGCATCATTTTAGTGTCCCCGGGGAAATAAACGGCCGCATCCGAACCGAAACGTTTCAGTACCCGCGAGAGGTACATGGCCAGTTTACCGCCACCGTACACCACTACTTTCTTATTCACATAAGGAGAAGAATTCTTTTTGGATTCATTGAAAAAGGAAAAAGCATCCGTGATAAAAACGGAATTATCATGCTGGAACCCTTCATCGTGTATCAGCTGTGCGCCGATGGATATATAGACCGCGTCGAAATTACCGGCCTGTTTTTCCGTAAGTATATCCTGCACTTTATAATTCAGGCGGATCTTCACTCCCATCTTAACGATGCGGTCAATCTCCCCGTCGAGTATTTCCTTGGGCAGCCGGTAATCCGGTACCCCGGTCCACAATAAACCTCCCGGATGATTCCCCGCGTCAAAGATCTCCACCGTATGTCCCATTCTTGCGAGGTGATAAGCGGCCGAAAGTCCGCCGGGACCCGCTCCCACCACCAGCACTCTTTTACCGGTTGGTTTTGCCGAAAAACGGACCTCCCATTTTTGACGGAGGGCCTCATCTCCGATATATCGTTCCACTGCATGAATACTCACGGTACTGTCAATATGGTTCCGGTTGCAGCCCGTTTCACAGGGTTTTACACAAACACGGCCCATAATCGCCGGGAAGGGATTGTCACCGAGTATGGTTTGGAACGCTTCAAAATAATCGCCCCCCTGTGCAAATGCCAGCCAGGCCTGTATGTTCTCACCTGCCGGGCAGGCGCTGTTACAGGGTGGCATGAAATCAACGTATAAAGGACGGCGGGTTCGTTTGGGACCGGTCCCTTCCGCATGTATGGAAAGGTCGACCGGTTTGGTGATATCGTTTGCAGCCATGATAAAGGTTTTGAAGACAGGAAAATCCCGCCTGAAAAAAGCTTCTTAAAGCTAATTAAACCTCAGCAAAGTAGAACCAATCCGAAAAGGGGAGGGTGACCTAATTCAAGGGGAAAAATGATTCCTATCATACTATCGGGCAACCGGTTGAGTCAGGAACCACAACCAAAAAAAAAGCCCCGCGGGGTAGCGGGACTCAAAAGGAAGGAATAGTTTAAGCGATAGCGGCAAGGACGATCTCTTTTAGTTTGTCGATCGGCACCCTCTCCTGCTCCATCGAATCCCGGTGACGGATCGTTACGGTATTATCTTCCTTGCTCTGGTGGTCCACCGTAACACAAAAAGGAGTTCCGAGGGCGTCCATCCGGCGGTAACGTTTGCCGATGGAGTCTTTTTCCTCATAAAAACAACGGAATTGCGACCTGCACCCTGCCATGATCTTTTCGGCTATCTCCGGCAGTCCGTCTTTCTTGGTCAGGGGCAGTACCGCCAGTTTGATGGGGGCGAGTTTTGCGGGAAGTTTCAATACCGCACGACTGTCTGGTTTTTCCGCTGTGCCGAGATCCTGTTCTTCATACGCATGACTGATAACGGCGAGGAACATACGGTCAAGACCAATGGAAGTCTCGATAACATACGGGATATAATTACCAAAAGGTTTGCCCGTTGCCGGGTCAATATCATTATCGAAATACTGCTGCTTCTTTTTGCTGTATTCCTGGTGCTGCTTCAGGTCGAAGTCGGTACGGCTATGAATGCCCTCCAGTTCCTTGAAACCAATCGGGAATTCGAACTCAATATCACAGGCCGCGTCGGCATAGTGCGCCAGTTTCACATGGTCGTGGAAACGATATTTTTCAGCTGGTATTCCCAGGCTTTGATGCCATTTCAGTCTTTCTGTTTTCCAGAATTCATACCAATCCTTTTGCGTGCCGGGACGGATAAAGAACTGCATTTCCATCTGCTCGAATTCCCGCATGCGGAATATGAACTGCCGGGCCACGATCTCGTTCCGGAATGCTTTCCCGATCTGCGCAATGCCAAAAGGAATTTTCATCCTGCCCGTTTTTTGCACATTCAGGAAGTTCACGAAAATGCCCTGCGCGGTCTCGGGTCTTAGATATACTTTATTATCCTCGTCTTCTGTGGAGACAGTTGAACCAAATTCGGTTGAGAACATAAGGTTGAACTGTCGGATATCCGTCCAGTTGCAGGTACCGCTGATCGCGCATTTGATCTTATTATCCTCGATCAGTTTTTTCAAACCCGCGAAATCGTCTTTGGCTAATAATGCATCCATTGCGCCTAAGAGTTCATCCGCCGCTTTGTCCTTTGCTTCAGCCCGCAGCTCATCGCTGAAGGCTTCAATCAGGTGATCCACCCGGTACCGCTTCTTACTGTCCTTATTATCGATCATCGGGTCATTGAAATTATCCACGTGACCCGAAGCCTTCCAGGTAGTGGGGTGCATGAATATGGCCGCGTCGATACCCACGATATTATCCTGCAACTGGGTCATGCTTTTCCACCAGTAGTCTTTGATGTTCTTCTTCAGCTCACTGCCCATCTGTCCGTAATCATAGACCGCCTGCAGCCCGTCGTAAATTTCGCTGCTGGGAAAAATAAAGCCGTACTCTTTGCAATGGGAGATAATTGCCTGGAACCGGTTGGTATCATTTGCCATAGGCGGCAAAAATAAGCCCAAACAGCGACTTACGGTTTCCAGTATCTTTGTACCGCTAAAAAAAACGTATGAAAAATTCCGTATTCGCCTTCGCCCTCCCGGCCATACTGATCGCCGGCGTCCTGCTGAGTAACCCGTCAGCGAAAAATTCCGGTACAAATAAGACAAACTACCCGGTCATTTATCCTATAAATGCCGGCGGTCCTGCTGCTCCTGACACGCTTCGGCCGGACCCTATTTGCAACATGAAAGTGGATGATACCAAAGGTGACACCATTCATTATAAAGGGCACATTTTTGGTTTTTGTTCCAAATCCTGCCGGGCCAGGTTTGAAAAAGATCCCGACTCATACCTGCCGAAGAAGAAAGACTAAACATTATTTTTAGCCCGGACCTGCTTCCCCTTTTTTTGATGCAGTGATGTACCACAATTCCTGCAGAAGTTAGCGCCTTTGTCATAGATATCCAGGCCGCACTTCGGGCATTCCGTAACCCGCTCTTCCGGTTCCGGCACCTGCGGGGCGTTTGATTTCCTGACCATCTCAGCGGAAACGATACCGGTAGGCACGGCGATGATGGCATAACCAAGCAACATGATCACCGTGGCGATGAATTCACCCATTGGGGTAGCCGGCGTGAGATTACCGTACCCGACGGTCGTGATCGTAACCACGGCCCAGTAAATGGATTTGGGAATACTGGTGAACCCGTTTTTGGGGCCCTCAACAATATACATCAGTGTCCCCAGGATCATAACGATCACGATCATGATGGTGAGGAAAATAATGATCTTCCGCATACTGGACAGCATAGCCTTGCCCATGACTGCACTGTCCTTCAGGTAGGCGGTCAGCTGGAATACCCGGAAAATCCTGAATAAACGAATGGCCCGTAAAATCAGTAAAAAATTATAGCCGGGAACGAAAAGCCCGATATAGGAAGGCAGTACCGACAGGAAATCTATGATACCGAAAAAGCTGAAAATATACCCCTTTTTTTTGTCCACCACCCAAACCCGGATGAAGTACTCAAGCGTAAATAATCCCGTAAAGATCCATTCAAGCGTTTTGAATTCGCGATGATATTTGTTGTTCAGCGAAGGGACCGATTCCAGCATGATCACCAGGATGCTGATCAGGATGATCCAGAGAAGCAGGATGTCAAAAAATCGTCCGGCCCTTGTATCCGTACCAAAAACGACGAGTTTTATTTTTCTGCGTATATCCATACTTCTCCATCTGTTCCGGATGGTCAGGACCTTAATTTCCTGTTTTGCTGGTGTCTTTCCGCATCCCGGATGCTTTTCTTTTCAAAATTCTTTTTCATGGCTGTTGTCAGGTCCACCCCTGTCTGGTTGGCCAGGCAGATCAGCACCCATAGCACATCGGCCATCTCATCGGCCATGTCCTGTTCCTTATCGGTTTCCTTAAAACTCTGATCCCCGTATTTACGGGCCATGATGCGGGCCAGTTCCCCGACTTCCTCGGTCAGGATCGCCATATTGGTGAGCTCACTGAAATAACGAACACCAACGGTCTTTATCCATCCATCCACCTGTTGCTGGGCTTCTTGTAAGGTCATAACAAAAAATTTTGAGTCTTCTGTGCAATTTAGCATGATTCTTGTCGTTTTCCACCTCCCGTCCCCCCTGGAAACCCAAACCAATTCCTTTAAAAGATTAAATGTATTCTATGATGAAGTCTGTCTGCAGGCTTACTGCCCTGCTGTTATTATCCGTACTGTTCATTGCCGGGGAGGCGCAACCGGTGAAAAAGGAAACAAAACCTTACAGGGTGCTGACTTCTGGTCGCCAGCTTACCATTAAGAGTACAAAATCCATTCAGCATGTGATGCTCTGGACCACGGGCGGGGACAGGGTGATCGAGCAAAAGGATATCAACAGCAATTCCTATTCCGTGAACATTCCCATTAACCGAAAAGCATTTTTCCTGATGATCGGGTTGGCAAACGGGAAAGTGTATACGGAGAAGATCGGAATTCAGTAGTGAATGGTGAATGCTTGCCCGCCGAAGCCTTAGCGCAGGCGGGGTCAATGGTGAATAGATTCCTGTTTTTGCCCAGGTCGCTTCTTAATGGCCGGATCGCTTGTTGAAGCAAGGTCACTCTTTATTTTTGGTGTCAATTATTATGGTGACGGGCCCGTCGTTCAACAGCTCTACTTTCATATCGGCTCCAAAGATGCCGGTCTTTATTTCCTTTCCCAGGTCGGCCGATAATTGCTGGATCATTTTTTCATATAACGGGATGGCAATGTCCGGCTTGCTGGCTTTAATGTAAGAAGGCCGGTTTCCCTTTTTGGTCGACCCGTGCAGGGTAAACTGGCTGACCAGGAGAATATCCCCGTTCTTATCTTTCACCGATTCATTCATAACGCCATCCGCATCATCAAAAATGCGGAGATTGACGATCTTGCTGCTAAGCCATGCGATGTCCTCTGCCGTATCTGCGTCCTCTATCCCCAGTAATACCAGTAAGCCTGTCCCGGTCGATGCGTGAACCACAGCATCAATTGTAACGGATGAACGGGTGACCCTTTGTATGACAGCTCTCATTATTTTCTATCTTTGCGTATTTACAAATGTATTGAAGACTGACCCATTTGACCATTTATGTCCCCATTAAACCTCCTGAACGAGATACATTTCCAAACCACCCGCAGCGGCGGCAAAGGGGGGCAAAATGTAAATAAGGTGGAGACCGCCGTGATCGCTTCCTTTCATATCGATTCTTCCGGATTACTTTCGGATGAGCAGAAAACCCTGCTGAAGGAAAAACTCAGCAACCGGATCAGCAGCGAGGGTTTTTTACAGGTGAAATCGCAGGCGCACCGGACGCAGTTTGCCAATAAAAAGGAAGCCATTGAAAAAATAAATGAACTCGTGGGAAAAGCGTTGCTGAAGAAAAAACCCCGTATTGCCACAAAGGCGAGCAAAGCCTCCAAAGAAAAACGGCTGGAGTGGAAAAAACGAAACGCGGAGATCAAGACCGGCCGGCAAAAATTCAGGCCGGATGGTTTTTAGCCACTAAATATTTTTACTTCATAAAAAGAAAATACGGCCACAGATTGCACAGATTTTCACAGATTATATCCTTTTGGCCACGAAATCACACGGAATATTTTTATTTCGTAAAAAGAAAATACAGGCCACAGATTGCACAGATTTTCACAGATTATATCCTTTTGGCCACGAAATCACACGAAAACACACGGAATATTTTTATTTCGTAAAAAGAAAATACAGGCCACAGATTGCACAGATTTTCACAGATTATATCCTTTGGGCCACAAAATCACACGAAAACACACGAACGGTTTCATTTAAGGCACGGTCATTCCCTGATAATTGAATTGAAAGAAATTCCTGTAACACGGGTATCACCTAATCTGTGAAAATCAGTGTAATCTGTGGCAAAAAATTCTCCGTGGGAAATCGCATTCGTGTGTTTTCGTGTGTTTTCGTGGCCATTTTGTATTGGTGTTTTTTCGTGGCTCAATAGTTTTCGTATCCAAATATTTTTATTGCCCGTTCCTGCAGGCAGGTATTTTCGTAAATTTGAGATATAATTTTACCCTGTGCGTAAAACGGCCCTGACGATATTAACTCTTTTCGGAACATTCATCCTGCTTTCCTGGCTCCTGGGCTCCTGCCGGAAAGAACAAAAAACAAACGGGCTTCAGCTCCGGCAACAAGAAATCCCGGCCGGTTTCCCCGCACCGAAATACACTTTTAATGACAACCCGCTGAGCCTGGAAGGATTTGAACTGGGAAGAAAATTATTCTACGATGGCCGGCTTTCCATTGACAATAAGCACCCCTGTTCTTCCTGTCATCAGCAGGTGGCCGGCTTTGGTACTTTTGAACACGACCGCAGTCATGGTGTATTTAATTCCCATACCCTGCGCAATGCCCCGGTCCTTTTCAACCTTGCCTGGAGCGGCGGTTTTCACTGGGACGGAGAATTTGCATCGCTGCAGGATGCGGCCGCGCAACCCATCAACGGGCATATAGAAATGGGAGAGAGTTTCCGGGGCATCATTGATAAACTGGAAGCGGATGATGCCTACCGGAAGGATTTTAAAAAGGTCTTCGGATCAGCATTTATCCGCCCGGAGAATATTTTAAAGGCACTGAGCCAGTTCATGGGTTTCCTGGTCTCGGCCGATTCCAAATACGACCGGTATAAAAAAGGACTGGCCGCTTTCACGGCCCAGGAAGCAAATGGTTATGTTCTCTACAAGGCCAATTGCGCCACCTGTCACCCGGAACCCCTGTTCACCGACCACAGTTACCGGAACAATGGGCTGCCGGTTGATAATTTCCTGAAAGATTACGGAAGACTCAGGATAACGGGGAAAAAAGAGGATTCACTAAAGTTCAAAGTGCCCACACTCCGGAATGCTTACAATTCCTCGAACTATATGCACGACGGCCGCTTCAATACCATACAGCAATGCATCAATCATTACCGCAGCGGTGTACAGCAAAGTTCAACACTTGATCCCCTCCTGGTGAACGGGATCAGCCTGACGGAGAACCAGACCGATGACCTGATGGCATTTATCAAGACGCTGACCGATTCGGCATTTCTGAAAGATCCGAGATACCGTCAACCCGGCTGAGTTTATTCCTTCTTTCTTTTTCCCTTAAGTGTTTCCACACTGAGTTTCCGGGATTCGATCTCTTTCGCGGTCTCCTCCTGGGTCTTGACATTCTCCGTAAGTTTTGTATCCAACACTTCTTTTTCCGCCTGCAGGGTCCTTAATTTTTTCTCGGCATCCGCAAGGGATTGTTCCTGGTCCCTGATCTGCAATTCCAGGTCGGCGGCCTCCACATCGGGAAGGAGGTTGTTGAGGAATTTCTTTGTTCTGGCAATATCTGCATTACTCATCGTAGCGATCACATTCACTTCATTGTTGAGTATCACCAGGTACAAAACGGACTCATCCGTTGCCTTTTTGCTTTTCTTCTCCACCTTTATGACATAATCCAGCTTATCCCTGCTGATCTCCGGAACATGGGCATTCTTAAACACCAGGAAACCTTTGTCACGGTTCAAAAACCCCTTTTCCTCCTTGGGCTTGTAACCCATCTTCTTCATCCTTTCAATAAACGCATTCTCCAGTGCCTCTTCCCGGAAAGAGTAATCGACCGCCACGGCGGCTTGTTTATCCTTATCGTACTGTATTTTATCCTCGTAAGCCTGCGCGCCTGCGAAAGTCGCCACCATAACCGCCAGGCAGAAAAGTAAGAATGCCCTCCTCATAAGTGTAAGTTTTAAAACTAAAGGTACGTGATGGGTGCAAAAAACCTGAAACCTGTCTTTCAGAAGTTGCAATTATCTTAAATAAACGGGGGTGGATAGAGGATATTCGTTTTTTGCCTGCCTATCAATTACATTTGTTACCGGCTACACAGCCGGCACCGCGCGAAACAGTAGTAATAAGTACGGGCTGCTTCGCCGGGCTGACAAAAACTTCATATCCTTTGAGCGGCATCAAAAAACTGGCAGGGCAAACTTTGTGGTATGGTGTCCCCACCATTGCCAGCCGTTTTTTGGGATACCTGATGAACCTGTCGCTGCCCCTGATCTTTGCTCAGCCTGCCACCACGGCTGACCTGACGCAGATCTATGCCATCATTCCTTTTCTCAATATCCTTTTCACCTACGGGCTCGAAACAGCCTATTTCCGCTTTTCACAGGACCATGACCGGCCGGGTCTTTACAACACCCTTTCTGTTTCTCTGATCGGATCAACCATTCTTTTTACAGGCTTGCTGTTCCTTTTCAAAAATGATATTGCGCGGGCGGCCATTCTTTGATGCCGTCAGCACGCTGGCATTTGCAAGGCTGCGGCAGGAAAACCGTCCCCGGCGTTACGCTTTTGCGAGGATCGCCGGCGTGTTCCTGAACGTGGTGGTGGTGATCCTTTTTCTGGGTGTTTTGCCCAAATACCTCCAGGCACATCCTGAAAGCATTTTCCGCAGGATCTATAATGCGGATACGGGTATCGGGTACTACCTGATCGGGAATATTTGCGGCAGCGTGTTTACCTTTCTCATTCTCCGGAAAGAATTTTCGTAGATCCGCTTCAGCTTTGACACGGCCCTATGGAAAAAAGTAATGGCTTATTCCTGGCCGCTGATCTTCGTGGGGATGGGCGGCATGGTGAACGATATGCTGAGCCGCCTTATTTACCAGCATGTGGTGGATCTTCCGGAACAGGAAGCCAAACACGAGCTGGGCATTTTCGGCAATATTTACCGGCTGGCCGTGCTGATCACCATCATGATCCAGGCATTTCGCATGGCGGCCGAGCCTTTCTTCTTTAACCGCAGCAAGGAAGAGGATGCACCCCGCACCTATGCCCGGGTGATGAAGTTCTTTGTGATCGCTTCCTGCTTCATGTTTCTCTTCATCAGCCTTTATATTGATGTGTTTGCCTGGTTCTTCCAGGCCATCCATAAACCGGCCTGGGTTGAGGGGCTTGGCATAGTGCCGCTGCTGGCACTGGGAAACGTATTGCTCGGGATTTATTACAATCTCAGCATCTGGTACAAACTGAAACATAAGAACATGACAGGCGCCATGATCACCCTGGGCGGGGCGGCCATCACCATCGTATTGAATATTGTATTGATTCCTGAACTGCATTACCTCGGTGCAGCCATTGCGACTTTCACCTGCTACCTCTTCATGATGGTCACCAGCTATTTACTGGGACAGAAACATTACCCGGTGCCCTATGCCCGGAAAAAACTACTGGCTTATCTTTTTATGGTGGTATTCATCTACGGGATACACCGCGGCCTGGTTTATCTGTGGGACAACCGCTGGTTCAATCTTGGAACGGCAACGGCCTTGTTGGCTTTCTTCACATTGTTCGTAGGAAGGATCGAACGAAAAGAACTGGAAAAACTTCCGTTTATTGGCCGGCTCTACCGGACAAGAACTTCTTAATTCAGATTTCAAACCGGTTATGCATTTTCCCGAAACCTCAGCTAGGCCTTTTCCTGTATAAAAGGAAGAAAATTTTGAACGAAGAACAAGGAATTAAGAATACGGCAGTAAGTTCCGAACCACTTCATCATTCTGTATTCCTTTTTAAAAATTCGATTTTTCACCTGATTTTCCCAGGCCCGCTAGTTTAATTTTACAAACGGATTATTCATCTTTTCGTAACCTATAGTTGTTACCGGCCCGTGACCGGAATAGACTTTTGTTTCATCCGGCAGGGTGAAGAATTGGGTCCGGATACTGTTCACCAGGGTATCAAAATCGCCCCCTGGCAGGTCGGTCCGGCCCACCGATCCGTTGAAAAGAACATCCCCGCCGATGATGAATCCGCCGGCTTCATGGTAAAAAGCCACACTGCCGGGTGAATGTCCGGGTACAAAACGGATCTCGAGCTCATCTTCCCCCATTTTTATCTTATCCCCCAATTCCAGGTACACCAACGGTCCAGCATAGTTGTCAAAAGGAAGCTGCCACATGATCCCGGCCTGGGTGGCGAAATCCAGCACCGGTTTTTCCTTTTCATGGAGATGGAGGGACAGGTCCCAGGTATCATGAACGAATTTATTCCCGAAAACATGGTCAAGGTGACAGTGGGTGTTAAGCAGCAAAACAGGCGTTAACCCTGTCTTTTCAATACCCGTTTTTAATTCGTCCCTTTCCTCCGGGAAATAACAACCCGGATCTATAATGCAGCAGTGCTTCTGTTCGTTATACAAAACATATGTATTCTCCTGGACAGGGCTAAAAGTGAAGGACTTAACAGTTAACATGGATGGTTTTTTCGTACTTTTATTCTGAACTACCTTTACCGGGTCTTACCGGATTTTGGGGATTAAAGATAATGTCTTTGACCCCCGTGTAAACAAGGACCGATATTTTATCCGAACTGGCTGCCAAATAGTAAAAAAGACCGTTTAATGAGTTATCCGAAACAGCAAAGAATCTATGAAGAAACTAATTAGCCTGCTTGCCGCTCTTTCCATCCTTGCCTCTGTGGAAACCATGGCCCAGGTCAGCACTGTAGAGTTTGGCAAGAACCGGGTGCAGTACCAAAAGTTCAAATGGAAATACTACCAGACCGATAATTTCAATACCTATTTCAGCCAGGACGGGCTGGGACTGGGTAAGTACGTGGCACAGATCGCCGAACTGGAACTTCCCTCTATCGAAGAATTTGTAGAATACGGATCGCAGCGACGCATCAATATCGTGGTGTATAATAACTATGATGAGATGCAGCAGTCCAATATCGGGCTGGGAATAGACTGGCAGAACACCGGCGGTGTGACCAAACTGGTGAATAATAAAATGATCGTTTATTTCGACGGCAACCATGATAACCTGCGCCGCCAGATCCGCCAGGGACTTGCCAGGGTATTGGTGGACAACCTGCTATTTGGTGACGACCTCGGTGAATTTGCCGCCAACCAGGCCCTGCTCGACCTGCCCAAATGGCTGACCGACGGTTACATCTCTTTTGCCGCGGAGAATTGGAGCACAACATTTGATGATGACCTTCGCGGGGCCATGCTGAACAGTGATTACCGGAATTTCTACCAGTTCGCCTTTGACAAACCCCTGCTGGCCGGTCACTCTTTCTGGAAATACATGGCCGACAAGTATGGCAAGAACAAGACCACTTATTTTCTTTACCTGGCCCGCATTTACCGCAACCTGAATAATGCCTCCAATAAGATCGCGAAGAAAAAATTCAAAAAACTGTTGCAGGATTTTATGACCGATGTGCAGCAACAGTATTTTAAGGATATCCGCGGCCGGCGAAACACACCCCGGGGCCAGTTATCCGTATCTGAAGATATCGGCAAAAAGGATTTTATCCGTTTCAATGCGAACCCGTTACCCCGCAGTTTCACCTATGCCGTGGTGGAATTCAAACAGGGCCGCTACCAGGTGGTGCTCATGGAAAATTTCACCGACCGGAAGATCTTGCTGAAACTGGGTGTACGCACCCGGGAAAAGGATCTTCACCCCAATTACCCGCTCCTGGCCTGGGATGGCAAGGGCACAAGGCTCGCCGTATTGTACAATGATGAAGGAAAGACAAAATTCTTCGTGTACGACCTGGTCAACCGCAACAAACTCTGGAAACACGAGATCGATAAATTCGACCAGGTGCAGGATATGAAATACATGCTGGACAACAATACACTTCTGTTCAGCGCCGTCCGCAGCGGACAGACCGATATTTACGTGTACAAGATCGACAAACAAACCTTCGAACAGGTCACCAATGATGTTTACGATGATCTTGATCCGTCCTTTGTTGCCTTCCCTAACAAGACCGGGATCCTGTATTCCAGCAACCGGCCTTCCGCCCAGGCTGCTACCAGCGATGATTCATTGCCGGGAAAGCATTTCAATATTTACATGGTCGACAACTGGAACAAATCAGAGTTCAAACAGATCTCCAAACTGACCGACCTGAAACTGGGGAATGCCCGTTTTCCTTCCCAGTACAACCAGTCGCATTTCACTTTTGTCAGCGATGAGAACGGGGTGAACAACCGCTATGCCGGATTCTTCACCACGGAAAGGGCCGGGCTCGACACCCTCGTATTCATCGGCGATGAAATGCTGCGCAAT
Source organism: Chitinophagaceae bacterium (assembly GCA_044229375.1). Lineage (GTDB taxonomy): Bacteria > Bacteroidota > Bacteroidia > Chitinophagales > Chitinophagaceae > JJ008. The sequence goes on along the minus strand of JBGATE010000008.1, from coordinate 20,561 downwards.
CCGCCGAAAAAAGACGTAGACAGCCTTTTGAAGGAATGGAACAAGACCGACATTGATTCGGTGGGCTATGTGTCCATCACCAATGACTCTTCCTATGTATTCCCGCTGACCAATTACCAGAGCAGCATGCTGGAAACGCGGACTGCCGGTGACAACCAGATGGTGAGTGAAGTAGTAAAACTGGGCGATACCAAATTACTCTATCGCCTGCGGGTGGATGAAAATACCCTCCGCCGCCGGAATGTGAATGCCCGCCCTACCGAGTATATGCGGAAAGTGATCGAAGAGGAAAAAAAGACAATACGGAAAGAATCTCTTTACCAGCCAAAGACCGATACCCTCACGCAAAAGCAAAAGGATTTCTTCAACAGCGGGTTTGATGAGGAGAAAGAAAAGGCCGACAGCAGCAAACTGGGAACTATCGTGTCCGGTACGGAAGTACAGAAAGAATCGGTTTTGAAAAAAGCAAAGGTTTGGGAATACCGTCCCCCGAAATTCTTTAATGATTATCTCGTCAGCGGATTCAACAATAATGTGCTCATCACCCGCTTTCAGCCCTACCAGGGCGGGTTCGGCCCGATACAACTGAGCAACGGCGATCCCCTGAACGGTATTCTCCGTGTAGGCACTTCCGACCTGTTCGAGGACTGGAAATTCGCCGGTGGTTTCCGGATCAGCCCGGACCTTAAAAATAATGAGTATGTGCTGACCACTCAATATCTTAAAAAAAGAATTGATTACAGCCTTACGTATTACCGCAACTCCGTTCGCAACCCGCCGTTATATGATACTTCGCTTTACAATGTGAAACAGTACACCAACCTGTACCAGCTGGGGGTCACGTATCCTTTTAACCGCATTCAAAGTGTGCGGGTGAACCTGGCCTACCGGAGTGACAAGTATGTGAAATTCCCCAGTCCTTTCCTGCCGCATATTTTATCGGCGGCTGATGACAAACAAACTTTCGGACTGGCGCATATCGAATACGTGCATGATGATGCCGTTAGCCCCGCGATGAATATCTGGAACGGACTTCGCTGGAAAGTGTATGTAGATGTGAATGCCCGGATCAAAAAGACCGGTGCGGCGGGATTGAAAAAACACCCCACCACGTTCAACTTTGGTTTTGACGGTCGTCACTACCTGCCAATCTACCGCAATATCATCTGGGCGGTACGGGCGGCGGGTGATTTCTCCTGGGGCAACCAAAAGATCATTTATTATCTCGGCGGCGTAGACAACTGGCTGATGTTTGGCAATAACCAGAAGGATGACGGATCCTACCGTTATTTCGACCCGGGTAACAAACCTGACCCCGACAATGATTACGCATACCAGTCGCTGGCAGTGAACCTCCGTGGTTTCCGTCAAAATGTTGCCAATGGAAACAACGCGGTGGTCATCAACAGTGAAATAAGGGTGCCGGTATTCACTTCCTTCTTCAATAAACCGATCAATAATGCTTTCCTGCGCAACTTCCAGATCGTACAGTTCGTGGATCTCGGAACCGCCTGGAACGGCCGGTATGATAATTTCGAAAGACCAAACGTGACCTATTTTTCACCCCCGATCACGCTGAAAGTGAAAGCCGGTGGCGTAGGACCCTTTGCCGGAGGTTATGGTTTTGGCGCCCGGAGCACCCTGCTGGGTTATTTCCTGCGGGTGGATGCGGCCTGGGAAATGAATGGTGTATTCAAAGGCAAGCCGCAATGGTATTTCGCGATGGGACTTGACTTCTGAGAACGAAGGGAAAGAACCATAGAATTGTTTTGCCACGAAAGTACAAAGGCACTCAGTTGATGTTCCGGTCTTTGAGTCCTTGTGCTTTTGTGGCAGTTTTTTTTAACTACCTGCTGACTGAAAAAGCTTCACTGAGTTTTTTGACCGTGAAATACAACACGGTCATGAATACACTGTACACCAGCGTCATCCCCCATGCGTAACCATTCTCAAAAGGATGAAGCACGAGATCGCTGATCTCCGTAACCAGGGAGAAGGGATCCGTCAGCACATCCCAGCTGTTGAAACGAAGAAAACGTCCGATATAGATTCCCAGCGCGGAAAGCCACATTACAGCAAAGACCAGCAGGAACGTAATTAATTTCCCGGATTCAAGTGAAACCAGCAGTTCTACTCTCCTGAGTGAAATGATCCCGAACAACAGTCCGTTCCAGGCAAATGAAAAGATCAGCAGCAGGTCGAACCATTTGGGCGCCGAATCGATATGGGAAAGATGAAAAAGGTCGGTGATAATATAAAAGGAATTGGGAATGAACAGCAGCCAGATTGCCAGCAGTGCATAAAAACTGAACTTATTCTCCAGCAAACTGACATCCCTTATCATCCACCCTGTGATGACATATGGGGTGAATGCCAGAAAAAGGTTCCAGGGAAGAAATGCGTAGGCCGTCGAACCGGTTATGATCATCCTTGTCAGGAGCAAAAGACAACTGAAAAGGCCGGAGACCAACAGCCACTCCTGCATCGTGCCGGGCAAACGGATCTGCATTCGCCGCACTGAACCTGAACTTACCATAACGAAGTGATTTTGGGGATAAAAATAATGGAACCCGTAATGCAGGCGGCCAGCGCTGCAACCAGAACCGCGGCGGCAGAAATATCCTTGATGCATTTAACAGCCGGGTGCTTTTCTTTCGTGTATAGATCCATCATTTTCTCAATAGCGGTATTGAATAACTCCGCTGCCCATACAAAACCCGTGACCAGTACAAGGACAATTGCTTCCATTCCCGAAACAGGGAAAATAAAGCAAAGAATAATCACAAGGATGGTGGCCGCGAAATGCAGGATGGCATTGTGCTCTTCGCGGAAAAAAGCACGTACTCCTTCGAACGCATAACTAAAACTATTCCCCCGCTCCCGCCAGGTAAACACTTTTCCCTTTTTCATGTTTCATAATTGAGTTAAAATGATGAATGCTGTTTAAAAATCTGATCCCTGAGTTTGTCTGTTGTTTCATACAACAATCCGTTCCATTGCCAGTGATGAAAAGGGGTGCTGTTCCTTCCTTCGTGCCAGGCCGTCTTCATCTTTCCCCAGTGCTCCGGCATGCTGAGAAGACTGTAAAAAACGGTCGCCAGCACCGGGAAGGAGATCCGGCCGTTGCCCATCATAAAGCACTGCAGGCAGGCCTCCCCTTCATCCGTTGTATCATATTCCAGGAGTACATGTTTCAGGTCGTGCCGGGCATAGTGTGTCAGCAGGGGAAGGTTCCTTTCCTGTAGAAAAAGGAACAGGTCATGACCAAGGCTTTTTGGCGGAAACCGCGCCAGGTCCTCCTTGCTGTATTGAAAAATAGTTGGCCGGCGGAAGATCTTGAGTAAGGGCAGGGCGATCTTATGCGTCAGCACGACCAGGATACCTGTTCTGAGCTGCCGGAAAAGACCCCACGGGTAGTTTAACAGCTTCTTCATGACCATTGCAGTTTTCTTGAAAAGTACATGATGATTGCCAGTGCAACGAACAACCCGATACTACCCATCAGCAGTGAGTAGTCCTGCAACTGGATAATGCTGAAAATATACGCGTACATAACGGCCAGTACCATGCCAATGAATATTCCGAGTTTCCCTGAATGCATGATACTTCCGATATACCATACCACCAGTCCGATCGTGGCCGCCGCCGCGATGAGATATGCCAGGTTAAATGATGTATATTCTGAAATGGATAAGAGCAGTGAATAAAACAGTACCAGGGCCAGCCCGGCAAGACCGTATTGCAGCAGGTGGATCGGTTTCTTATAGATCGATTCTACCAGGAAAAAAGCTGCAAATGTGAGCGCGATACACAACAGTGCATACTTCACGGAGCGAAGCGTTTTATCATAACTGTCAACGGTAATCACCAGGTCCGCCCCCAGGGACGAATCCTCCAGTTTATAGATCGAATTGTTCCAGACCTGCGGTACCGACCGGTTCAGGTAACGCCACCGGGCCGTAAATTCCGAATCGCTCACTTCCCGGGTATCCGGCAGTTTCACCCCGGTGAAACTCGGGCTGGACCAGGAAGATTGCATTTCAATTTTGTTTTCCCTTGCAGATGCGGCAAACAATAATTGCTGGGAACCGTTTAAAGAAAAGTTCATACTGAAAGAATGACCGCGGGCGGCTTCTGCTTCCGAAATAGGAACCGTGGTCATAAATGCATCCCCGAAATGGGAAAAACCGGATGCCTGCGGGGTGAAATGGCAGGTCGTATCATCCCATTTCATGCTGATATCCTCATTCATTCCTTTCAGATGATCCGATACCCTGAAAAGAATGGCGGCTTCCGTCCACAAAATATCCGCTGCCGGGATCTTTAATTGCTGCCAGTTTAAGGGATTGAATTTTCCGGAGATCGATATCTCGCTCCGGTAAACGACCACCTCGTAAATACCCCGGTATCTTTTCTCCGGCTCCACTTTTACCTTTACCTGGGTCTGGTCGGCAAGGAAATAAACGTTTTTTCTGCTGGCTACAATATTCCCCTTTTCATTCATATAGTGCTCCAGGTAAGGAATCATCATCAGGGGTCCCGTAACGGTTTGGCGGCCGGCCCACTTGCTGCTGATATCGACGATGGCTTCTTTCTGCCGGGCCTCTCGTTCCTGAACAATGTCCATAATAAGAAAAGTGGGTATCCACAAGAGCAGTGCCATGACAAAAATGATAACCGCTTTCAGAAATAATTTGCCTTTGTCCCACAGTGAGGATAGCTGGCTGGTGGAGATGGGCGATTCCATAATTTACAGGTTTAGGGTTTATATTTTTAAAAAGTACTTTGTATTTCAAAGTGAAAGGCAAAAAAAAATTTATTTTACCCCTCGTATCATTGTTTCCAGCGCCGTGATATGCTCTCCAAACGCCTTTTCGCCCGTTTTCGTAACGGAATACGTAGTGTTGGTTTTCTTACCGATAAAAGCCTTATGCACTTTTATATAACCGCTTTCCTCGAGGCTCATTAAATGCGTCGCCAGGTTGCCATCCGTTACTTCAAGCATACTTTTCAGGTCGTTGAAACTAACCACATCATTCACCGCAAGGATGCTCATTACCCCCAGTCGTATGCGGCTCTCAAAAACCTTATTCAGACCTGTGATCGGATTTTTCATAACCTGTTTTCAATAATGCAGATTAAATTTCTATGATACATTTATTCTTTTCGTTCGTACTTACTCCACATGATGATACCATATACAATGTGGAGTACGCCAAAACCCAGCGCCCAGAAATACAAACCCGATCCGATGAAGAACATATTCACCAGGCCCAGGAGTATTTCACAATAGCCGAGATACCGGATATCTGTCAGTGTGAATTTACTGGCATTGGTCAGCGCCAAACCGTAAAATATCAGGCTGGCCGATGAAACATAGGCCCAATCATCATACCGGAGCATGGCCAGGATAAAGCCGGCACCGGCAAGCAACGGCAATAACATATTCCATAAAAGTCTTTTTGATACAGGCCCCCAAAGGGAAACATGGTGCCGGCGGGCCCTGCGCCAGGTAAAGTAAAAAGCAGCAGCAAATGCGGCCAGGAATACGGCCGTTGCAAGACCGATTAATTTTATTTTCAGGCGGCTGAATTCATCCCCGGAAAAAAATCCACGGCTGTTATAACTACCATAATAGTTTGTAAGGATCTGCCCGGCGATCCAGGCCCCACCCAGCGCACAAAGCCCGGCCGCAATGCCGCTCAAGCCGCTTAATGAAATAAAGCGGGAGCTTTTTTCCATCATTTGCCTGATATCCTTTAAGGTTTGTTCCGGCTGCTGAGCAGGCTGAAGGGGGTTGGTTTCACTCATAAAAAGCACTTTGTAGTACAAAGTAAAAGGGAATTTGGCTAATTTCCAAACGCGTTTTCTCAACCCGGGTGTTGTGCCTGTTAATTTAACAATCCCGAATTCAATCCTGGCGGTGTATTTTTAGGGACTGATGCTGCAGTTAACTCAATTCCGGCGCATTCTATTCGCTGCCGCCTGCCTGCTGGCAGCCCTTGCCGGTTCCGGCCAGGGTAAAGTTCTCCGCGGCCTGGTGCAGGATGCCAGCAGTGAGGAAAGGATCCCCTTTGCTTCCGTTCAGTTCAAAAACACCACGATCGGCAAGCTTACGGACTCATCCGGCAGTTTTAGCTTTTACCTGGGCAACTGGCCCTCGGATACGCTGGAGATCACCTGTGTGGGTTACCAGCCGTTTTTACTCGTCATTGCCAGGAACAGGGATTCGCTCGATCTGACCGTAATGATGGAGCGCGGCACTTTCAACGACGGCGCTTCCGTGAAGATCAGAGTGAATAAGGGATTGCTGGTATGGCGAAAGATCGTTCAGCATAAACCGGAAAATGACCGCTACCGGTTTGATAACTTCTCCTATGAACTGTACAATAAACTGGAACTCGACCTGAAGAATATCAATTTCCAGAAGTTCGGGAAATTCAAACCGTTTAAACCCGTAACCGACCTCATCAACCAGAATATTGATACCTCCGAGGGAATACGTTACCTCCCCACCTACCTTACCGAAGCGCTGTCGGATTATTATTTCCAGAAAGAACCGAAAAAAAGAAGGGAGATCATCAAGGCCGCCAACTTGACCGGCGCCAAAAATGAGAGCGCACTGAAACTGCTCGGCGGTATGGACCAGGTGGTGAATGTCTATAACAATTTCATCCCCGTATTTGACAAACAATTCGTGAGCCCCATCAGCGATAACGGCGACTATTATTATAATTACCGGGTGGTGGACACGCAAATGGTCGCGGGTCAGCGCTATTATCACCTGGTCTTCACTCCCCGCCGCAAGGGAGGTGATACCTTTGAAGGCGACTGCTGGGTGCATGTGGGCAGCTTCGCCATCCAGCGCATGAACCTGCGTCTCGGGGAAGAAGCGAACGTAAATTTCGTGGAGAACCTCAGCCTGATACAGGAATACAAACGCATCAACGATAGTACCTGGTTCCTGTCGAAAGATAAATTCGTCGTTGATCTTTCACCGGTGGGAAAGGACAAACCCGGCTTTATCGGACGCAAGACCACTACTTACCGGAATGTGATCGTAAATGACAGTTCAGTGATCCGGGAACTGAACAAGAATAAACTGATGGAAGAGATCATTACCCTTCCGCAGGCCAGTGAAAAGAACAGGGAGTTCTGGGCGGAGGCCCGGCATGAACCGCTCAGCAAGACAGAAAGCAATATCATTCGAATGATCGATACGCTTGTCAATGCCCCGGTCTTTCAGAAATTCACCAAGACCATGACCTTTATCGGCACCGGTTATAAGGATATCGGGAATTACCAGATCGGGCCCTGGTTCAACTGGGTTACTTCCAATGGCTGGGAAGGTTTCCGGATGCGGTTTGACCTGGGCACGAATAAGCATTTCAATAAAAAGATAAAATTACATGGATACCTGGCCTATGGCTTCGGGGATAACAAACTGAAAGGCCTGGCGGAGGCTTTTTACCTCCCCAATAAGGATCCGAGGACCTATCTCTATGCCTCTTATACGAATGATCTGGACTGGGGGCAAAGCTATTACGGGGAGGTTTCACAGGATAATGTGTTTGCGCTGGCCATCCGTAAAAAGGGTATCCCGGTAAAGAATATTAAGGTTGATGAAAAAAGATTTGAATTTTTCAAGGAAGTATTGCCCTGGATGTCGAACCGGCTCAGCATCATTCATAAATCCTCCCTGCCCCTCCGGAACCTGGTCCCGCTTGATTCATTCCGGACCACGGCCAGCGGAGATCCGCTCACCACGTTTGAAGTTTCGGTGAAACTCCGGTTTGCCTGGCTGGAACGATTCCTGGAAAGTCATTTTTACCGCACAAGTCTTGGCAGCGTTTACCCCATCGGTGAAATTAATATCAGCCGTGGCTTTGCCGGGGTATTCCGGAGCAGCTATAAGTACACAAAACTTTCCGTCAGCGTCTCCGATTACTTCAAGATGCCCCCGTTAGGGAATATTTCCTGGTATGTATACGGGGGCAGGACCTTTGGAATACTGCCTTATACCTTACTGGATGTGGCGCCGGGCAATGAACTTTACTATTATAATAAATATGCGTTCAACATGATGAACCGGTGGGAGTTCATACATGATAAATTTGCCGGTATTAACCTGGAACACAATATCGGCAACGGCATCTTCCGCTGGTTCCCCAAACTCCGGTTCCGGCAGTTCTGGACGGCAAAGGCCCTGTGGGGCAGTCTTACTCCTGCCAACCGATCACTTAATTTCAAACAGGGCTATACTTTCCAGACGCTTGACGGGAAAACCTACCTTGAACTGGGTACCGGGGTGGATAATATTTTCCGGGTGTTCCGGATCGATTTTATCTGGAGGGTGCTTCCTTCCTCTTTGCCAAAGGAAGGAGATAAAACCTTTGGTATTTTCGGGAGTTTCAGGGTTGTATTCTAAACTTCCGGTTTAGTTGAAACAATTGTGTGTACTTCAAATACGTATACCAGGCTCCCATACGGGCGCAATAAAATCCTTCCCTCCCGTCAAGCAGCCCGAGTTTAATAAAATAGCTTTTGAAAAATGCCGCAAGGGGTGAAATGACCAGGCTGGCAACCCCGGGATGTCTTCCCTGCCGGTGATACTTAATAGCGGCAAGAGATGCATCCTTGATCAATTTCTGCCGGAAATGATCCCTGTCTTTCAAAGTGCTGTGAAGAATATGTCCCTTGACGGATTGGATCACAATACCGGGTTTTGAAAAGACCTTATCATTGATCAACCCATCATTCACTTCCACTCCGGTCCTGTTGGCAAGCCGAATTTTGGAATATCCACCCCACTCACCATGGCAAAGCCATTTCGTTCCCAGCAGATTCCGGAAGCGGATACGGTACACTTTTTTTGTATCCCGGTTGTCGATCCGGAGTAATGAAGTTTTCAATTTTTTATCAGGAGTTTCTCCCGTATGGAGCATCAGTATCCAGTCATGATTGACAAGTATTGCGGCCTTATAACGAACACGATCATACCCCTCCCATTCACCCTGGAAAAACCGGGCATTATATTTTACCGCCAGTTGTTTTAAAAAAGAAGAGTGGCTGGTGTCATACAGGAGAATATCCGCCTCCAAACCGCCCAGGCTTTGGAGTGTTCTTTCTGTGCCGTCAAGGTCCTTTTTACAGACGATTATGACAATGGATAGTTCCATGTAAATTCTGTTTTACAAGTTATACCTATTTGCGAAGAAGTCACGCCGGCAATTGCCGGTTTGTCGGCTTTTTCCAGTAATTTCCTTACCTGACCAAACAACTCCTCATGCAGCACTATATCCTCGCTCTCGACCAGGGCACGACCAGCAGCCGCAGCCTGATCTTTGATAAAAAAGGAAACATCATCGGTTCGGCACAAAAGGAATTCAAACAATACTATCCGCAACCCGGCTGGGTGGAACATGATGCCAACGAGATCTGGAGCACCCAATTCGGTACCATGGCGGAAGCCGTCGCCACTGCAGGCATCAATATGAAACAGGTGGCAGGCATAGGTATCACGAACCAGCGCGAGACCACGGTGGTTTGGGACAGGAGATCCGGGCAACCCGTTTACAACGCGATCGTTTGGCAGGACCGGCGCACTGCGGCGTATTGTGATCAATTGCGTGCCGTAGAGACAGGGCATGCCCTGTCTCTACGGGAAAAAACGGGTTTGATCATCGACGCCTATTTTTCCGCTACCAAATTAAAATGGATCCTCGATAACGTGGATGGCGCACGCGCCCGGGCCCAAAAAGGCGAACTGGCCTTTGGCACCATCGATACCTGGCTGACATGGAAACTCACCAATGGCGAAGTACACGTCACCGACGTATCGAATGCATCGCGAACCATGCTGTTCAATATTCATACGCTCGAATGGGACAGGGAACTCCTGGAGCTATTTGATATCCCCGCATCAGTTTTACCGGAGGTAAAACCCAGCAGCAAGATCTACGGAGTAACGGGAAATATCATTCCTGATTCGAGGATCCCTATTGGAGGTATCGCCGGTGACCAGCAGGCCGCCTTGTTCGGGCAGTTATGCACGCAACCAGGTATGGTGAAGAATACCTATGGCACCGGTTGCTTTATGCTGATGAATACGGGAGAAAAAGCCATCGCTTCCACGAATAACCTGCTCACCACCATTGCCTGGCAAATTGACGGCAAAACAGAATATGCGCTGGAAGGAAGTGTTTTCATTGCCGGCGCGGTAGTTCAATGGCTGCGCGATGAATTAAAGATCATCCGCAGCTCGGCCGAAGTGGAATCACTCGCTGCACAGGTATCAGACAGCGAAGGCGTATATATAGTTCCTGCTTTCGCCGGACTGGGCGCGCCGCACTGGAACCCCTATGCAAGGGGAACAATGTTTGGTTTGACAAGAGGCACGAACAATGCACATATAGCAAGGGCGGCATTGGACAGTATCGCTTACCAGACCTATGATGTATTAAAGGCGATGGAAGCGGATGCCGGTATCCGTATTGCCGAACTGAGAGTGGATGGCGGGGCAACGGTCAACAATCAGCTCATGCAATTCCAGAGTGATATACTTCAGTGCAAGGTAGTACGGCCAACCATTACAGAAACTACGGCCCTGGGAGCCGCATACCTGGCAGGGCTTGCAGTAGGTTACTGGAAAAATATCGGGGAGATCCGGGATCAATGGCTGGCCGACAGGACCTTTTCTCCTTCCATTGCAGTGGGAAAAAGAGAGGAGCTTGTTAAAGGATGGCAACGGGCGGTAAATGCATCAATTGCCTGGGCAGATGATAAATAAATGCTCAATAATCAATGTTCAATGATCAATTTTCAAGAAGTCACCAAATTGAACATTGATCGTTGAACATTGAACATTTTTAATAGTCATACACTTGAACCGTAAAGAAATGATACAAAAATTAGGGTCCCGCTCAGAATGGGATATCTGTATCATTGGCGGCGGCGCAACCGGCCTGGGCACCGCACTGGATGCCGCTTCGAGGGGATTGAAAACCGTTCTTTTCGAACAGCATGATTTTGCCAAGGGTACTTCTTCCCGAAGTACCAAACTGGTACACGGAGGGGTACGCTATCTCCAGCAGGGCAATATTAAACTCGTGATGGAGGCCCTGAAGGAAAGAGGGCGACTGCTAATAAACGCACCCCACCTCGTACACAATCAAAAATTCATAGTGCCCAATTATAAATGGTGGGAAAAACCTTTCTATGGCATTGGGCTCAAGATCTATGATAAAATGGCCGGAAAGCTGGGTCTCGGCCCCTCCCAGTTCTTATCCAAAGAAGAAACCCTGCAAATGGCTCCCACGCTCGATCCGGAGGACCTGAAAGGCGGGGTGCTGTACCATGACGGCCAGTTTGATGACGCAAAACTGGCTATCGGCATTGCGCAGACTGCAGCACAATACGGAGCCGTATTGCTGAATTATTTTCCCGTTACCGCTTTTTTGAAAATGCAGAAAAAGATCTGCGGTGTTTGGGCAAAAGATCATTTTTCGGGTAAGGAATATGAGATCCGGAGCAAGGTCGTCATCAATGCGACCGGCGTGTACACGGATTCCATCATGAAAATGGATGACTGGAAACATAGCCATATCATTCGCCCCAGCCAGGGTATCCACCTGGTGGTGGACAAAGAATTTCTGCCGGGAGATACCGCCATCATGATCCCCCGGACAGATGATGGCCGCGTGCTTTTTGCCGTACCCTGGCACGACAAGGTTGTGCTGGGTACCACGGATACGCCGGTGAATGAGATTATTCCGGAACCGGTCCCCCTGCAGGAAGAAATTGAATTCATACTTACCCATATGGCCCGTTATCTTACCAAAGACCCGCAACCGGCGGATATAAAAAGTATGTTTGCCGGTTTGCGTCCGTTGGTAAAGGGAAAGGCGGGAAAAACCGCCGCGATTGCCAGGGATCATTTAATTACCATGGGAGCGTCGGGGCTGATCACCGTTACCGGCGGCAAATGGACCACCTATCGCCTGATGGCCGAAGATGCAGTGGATTTCGCTGTTAAAAACTTTGAACTCGATGCGGGAAAATGTGTTACAGAAAATTTGATGCTCTATGGATGTGTCGAAGACCCCGTTGATGACAATGGCGTCCCCCGGTATTATCATTACAGCGTTGATACTATACTGAATGAATACAATAACGGCAACCAATCGGTCTTTGAAAAGATCTATGCTTCTGCCCCGGTTATTAAAGGCGATTTGCTGGTCGCCGTACGGGATGAGATGTGTATGACCATCGAGGATTTCCTTGCCCGGAGAACAAGATTATTGTTACTGGATGCCCGTGCCGCGATGGATGCAGCGCCGGAAGTGGCCCGCTTGATGGCAGAGGAGATGAACAGGGACGATTCCTGGATACAGGAACAAATCAATAACTTTAATTCCGTTGCAGAGAACTATCTTCCCCATTATTAGATATTCAATTTAAAATAGCATAACCTATGTCTCCTTTCCTGGGTGAATTTACCGGCACAGCTTTATTGATCGTGATGGGTGCAGGCGTGGTTGCCAACGTAGTACTGGATAAAACGAAGGGCAACAACAGCGGCTGGATCGTTATCACTTTCGGTTGGGCCATGGCTGTGTTCCTGGGAGTATATGCATCCACCGCCCTGGGTGGCGGCGGTCACCTGAACCCGGCTGTTACCATTGCCTTATACGCTTTTAGCGGTTTTGACGGCGCTTTGCTGTACACTTATATCGGCGCCCAGTTTGCCGGGGCCTTCACGGGTGCCGTTATTTGCTGGCTGGCCTATAAAAAACACTTTGATGAAGCGGGAGACAAAGATTTGAAAATGGCAGTTTTTTGCACAGCCCCTGCGATCAGGAATCCCGTTTACAATTTGCTTACCGAGATCATCGGCACTTTCGTGCTGTTGTTTGGTGCACTGGTCGCATCGAAGTCCGCCTCAACGCTTGGAGCACTCGATGCCCTTCCGGTTGCCCTTTTGGTTCTAGGTATCGGCCTTTCCCTGGGAGGTCCCACGGGTTATGCCATCAATCCCGCCAGGGACCTCGGACCCCGGATCGCCCATTTTATTTTGCCCATTCCGGGTAAACGCGACAGCGACTGGAGTTATGCATGGGTACCGGTAGTTGGACCGGTCATCGGGGCATTACTGGCAGCCTGGGCGAGATCGTTAATATGAATTCACATCCGGTTTGAAATATTTTCGCCTGAACCAGAACGCAAGATTCACCAGCGCGATCAGGGCCGGCACTTCCACCAGCGGACCAATCACACCGGCAAAAGCCTGTCCGCTGTTGATCCCGAATACCCCGATTGCCACCGCAATGGCCAGTTCAAAATTATTCCCGGCGGCCGTGAAGGCGATAGCAGTGCTTTTAGAATAATCCACTCCCATCTTCCTTCCTATAAAAAAACTCACCAGGAACATGATGGCAAAATAGATGACCAGCGGGAGAGCGATACGCAATACGTCCATCGGGATATTGACGATCATTTTGCCCTTCAGGCTGAACATGATAACAATAGTGAAGAGCAGGGCTATTAAGGTTATCGGTGAAACAAGGGGAATGAATTTCCGCTGAAACCATTCTTCGCCTTTCCATTTAATAAGGACAAAACGGCTGATGACACCTGCTGCGAAGGGAATACCAAGGTAAATGGCCACAGATTCAGCGATCTGACCGATGGTGATATCTACCTGCAGGCTTTTCAACCCGAAAAGCGGGGGCAATACGGTAATGAATAAATAAGCATACACGCTATACAGCAACACCTGGAAAATACTGTTCAGCGCCACCAGTCCTGCCGCGTATTCCCGGTTACCTTCGGCCAGCTCATTCCATACGATCACCATGGCGATACAACGCGCGATCCCGATCAGGATCAGCCCGACCATATAATCAGGATGATCCCGGAGAAAAGTAATGGCCAGGGAAAACATCAGCAGGGGCCCAATGATCCAATTCAATAATAAAGAGACTCCCAGCACTTTTACATTCTTGAAGACCTCACCCATTTTCTCATAACGCACTTTGGCCAGCGGGGGATACATCATCAGTATCAGACCGATCGCCAGGGGAATATTGGTGGTGCCGCTGGAAAAGGAATTAATGAACCCGGAAGAAGAAGGCACAAAATAACCAATAGCCACTCCCAGCGCCATGGCCAGGAAGATCCAAAGCGTAAGGTACCTGTCGAGGAAACCCAATTTTTTTCTTTCGGCAGCAGGGGCGCAATCTGAAGCGGACATCTTTTGGCGATTAGTCTTTAGGCAATATTAGGATTAATTGAACCGAACATTACTGTTTTATAATATGTATTTTTAAACCCCCAAACCCCTGTTTATGTTCAAGAAACTTTTACTGCTGCCAACCGGACTCTTTACTGCGTTTGCGGTATTCGGCCAGGATCCGGAAGTTAAACTGAAAGAGCTGGATATTACCTTACCGGCCGTTGGTAAACCCATTGCCAACTATGTACATGTAGTGCGAACCGGCAATTTACTGTTCCTCGCCGGCAAAGGCCCATCCAATGCACAAGGAGAGTTCATCACAGGCAAAGTGGGTAAGGACCTTACCATCGAACAGGGACAGGCCGTGGCCCGGCTAACCGCCATTAACCAAATTGCCGTACTGAAAGCAGAACTGGGCGACCTGAACAAAGTGAAAAGGATCGTGAAAGTGCTGGGTATGGTGAATTGCGAAGCTGATTTTAAGGATCATCCCAAAGTGATCAATGGTTTTTCGGACCTGATGGTACAGGTGTTTGGCGATAAAGGGAAACATGCAAGATCCGCTGTTGGCATGTGTTCCCTTCCTTTGAATATGGCTGTGGAGATTGAACTGGTAGTGGAAGTGGAATAACCGTTATTGATCGCAAGCCGCCAGGATAACTTTACATGCACTCCTGATCTGTACTTCCGATAGGATCAATGGAGGAGAAATCCGTAAACTCTCCGGGGAAAATAAGAACCAATCTGTCAAAACACCGTTCACCATGCAGGCATCAATCACTTGCTTGTTCTTCTCAAACGAATCAAACTCCACCGCCATCCACAACCCAAATGAACGAATGGCCTTTATGGACGGATGAACCAGTAAACTTCTGAATAATTCCTCTTTTGCCTTCACCGTATCTGTCCAACCCTCTTCCAGCAATGCCTCCATGGCCGCCATTCCTGCCGCGCAGCAAACCGGGTGACCGCCGAATGTGGTGATATGTCCCAGCACGGGGTTAGCGCTCAATGCATCCATCAGTTTTTTCCCGGCGATAAAAGCTCCCAGTGGCATTCCCCCTCCCAGCGCTTTTCCCAATAATAATATATCCGGAACGATCCCGAAATGCTCAAAGCCCCAGAGCTTACCGGTTCGGCCAAATCCCGCCTGTATCTCATCCAGGACGAGCAGGGTACCGGTTGCCGTACATCTTTTCCGGAGTGCATTCATCCATTCCACAGATGGAACAATGATGCCCGCCTCGCCCTGTACGGTCTCGGTGATCACACAAGCCGTTCTTTCCGTTATTTCTTCCAGTGATTCAAAAGAGTTGAAAGCCAGGTGCCGCACATCCGGCAACAGGGGACGGTAAGCATTCCGCCAGTATTCATCCCCTATCAGGCTCAGGGCGCCCTGCGTGGAACCGTGATAGGCATGATCGAAGCCGATGATCTCTGTGCGCCCGGTAACCCGCTTGGCCAGTTTCATCGCACCTTCAACAGCCTCGGTCCCGGAATTGGTAAAATAAACGGAGTTCAGCGTTGCCGGTAAATGCCTTGTGAGCAATTGCGCATATTGCACCTGCGGGGTCTCCACAAATTCACCATACACCATTACATGGAGGTAAGCTTCCAGTTGTTTTTGTATGGCCGCGATCACTTTCGGATGCCGGTGCCCGGTATTGGCAACACTGATGCCCCCGATAAGATCGGTGTACTCCTTGCCGGAGGCATCGAAAAGGGTGCAGCAGTCGGCTTTAACGATCTCCAGGGCAAGCGGCGCCGGGGAGGTTTGGGCCAGGTGTTGCAAAAAAAGTTCCCGCTGGGTCAATGGAAATTATTTCACGCAAAGAACGCAAAGGGAGCGCAAAGGGGCAAAGAAATTCGCAACTTTACAAATGCCGGGGATGTTCAGTCGGCAGTCGGCAGCCGGCAGCCGGGCAGTCCTATAGTCGCACATTTTTAAAACAACAGAATAAAAAATTTAAATTACTTACATGCCTGTAATTCTTCCCGTAGATGGTAAGCATCCTCAGTTTGGCAACAATACATTCATTGCACCTAATGCCACCATTGTTGGCGACGTGGTAACCGGTGATGATTGTAGCTTCTGGTTCAATACTGTTGTACGGGGTGATGTTAACTTCATCAGGATCGGGAACAAGGTGAATGTGCAGGACGGAGCTTGTATCCATTGCACCTACCAGAAATACGGCACCACGATCGGCAATTATGTCTCCATCGGGCACAATGCCATCGTGCACGGTTGCACCCTGCATGATAATGTACTGGTGGGAATGGGCGCCATCGTAATGGACAATGCCGTGGTACACAGTAATACCATCATCGCGGCCGGGGCCGTTGTACTGGAGAATACCATCTGCGAACCCGGCAGTATTTACGCCGGGGTACCGGCCAAAAAAGTAAAGGATATTTCACAGGAAATGATCAGCGGGGAGATTCACCGGATCGCCAATAATTATGTGGGATATGCGGACTGGTTCAGGAATGTGTCGGGTCCCGATAGCAATAGGGACGGGAGTTAGGAGTCAGGCTTGCCCACCGAAACCCTGGCGCAGGTGGGAGTCAGTATCCTCAAATTCAGGGCTTTGCCCGCAACTCACTGCTAATAATTCGCGGTTCAGCCTTCGTAGCTTTACTATTTCAAAAGCAATTTATTCTACGTAAATTCGTTAATAATAACAACCTGTATACAATGAAAAACCTCCGGTACCTGACAGTTGCGCTTAGTCTCATGATGCTACTTTCATCATGCGGCAAACTGAGCAGCCTGTTCAAAAGAAAGACCGGATGCCCCAGCAACGGAAAAAATGTGGGAGCCGAAAAGATCCTCAGCGGCGACCCGGATGCAGCCAAATCAATGAAGAAAGCGAAGAAATTCAAGAGTTAAGTTTTTGTTGTGTGCAGCGTTTTGACCGTCATCCATGTCTAATGGATGCTACCCGATCATTATATCCGTAGTATGAATCAACATAAACACCTTAACCATGAGCCTCACCCTACGAACCACCCTCGGCTGTACCGAAGCCGTTATTGCCGATGACGGCGGATTAAAACAGTTTTATCATGTGGCTGATGTCCTGAGCCATGATTTCAACATCCGGTTTTCGAACAAGGAAGATGATTTCGACGCCATCGACTGGGAATTCCGTTTCAAGGGTCATAACCTCACCCTTCATTACAGCATTTACAACGGCATTTCCATTTTCCCTACAAAGACCCGCGACGCCCTGAACAAGGACAACAAAGCTGTTGTTGAACTCGCCGGTGTTTTAGAAGGAAAACTCTTCAACGAAGGAAGAAGGAATATTGCCTGAAACAACCCCTAAAGCGTAACTCAACATTACTATTGAACCCCTCAGGGGTTCTTTTACTTTATGTCACCGTTCCCGGGATTGCACCGGTGGAATTCATAATTTATCTCTTCAGGGCGAATAAACTATATTGAAAAACAATCTCTCTACTTCCGGGAACTATTCAACCTGAAGGAGATCAAGACCTGGGTCTCCCTCCTGGGCCAGTGAAGGATCCGGGACAGGGGATCAATAACCTTTCGTCTCTAAAGAATCCAGTATCCCGAGATAACTCACATACCGGTCTTCATGTATTTCACCGTTGTTTACTGCATCTTTCACAGCGCAATCCGGTTCATTATAATGCAGGCAGTTGTTGAACTGGCAGTGATTCAGCCTTTCTCTCATCTCCGGGAAATAATGGGAAAGTTCCTGTTTTTCAATATCCACCAGCCCGAATTCCCGCATCCCGGGAGTGTCAATGATACGGCCCCCAAAAGGCAGGTCATACATCTCCGCGAAAGTGGTGGTATGCTGGCCCTTCCCGCTCCAGCCACTGATTTCGCTTGTTTTCAAATTCATTTCGGGAAATATCACATTCAATAAGGATGATTTGCCAACCCCGCTATGACCGCTGATCAGGGTGGTCTTGTCTTTCAGCAATTCCTGCAAAAGCCCGATCCCTTCCTTTTTTTCCGCGCTTACCAGCAACACTTTGTAACCAACCTCCTCGTACATCTGCTTCCATTGCTCAAATTTTCTCATTTCCTTATCCTTGTACAGGTCCGATTTATTGAACACGATAACCGCCGGTACATGGTACATTTCGGAAGCCACCAGGAAACGGTCAATAAAACCCTGTGAGGTCCGGGGTTCTTTCAGCGTAGCGATCAGCATGGCCTGGTCGAGATTGGCCGCAACGATATGATGCTGGTGCTTGTGCCGGGGGCTTTGCCGGTTGATATAATTGTTTCGGTCATGAATGGAACTGATGATCGCGGTCATTTCCAATTCACTCTCCGGTTCAAAATCCACCCAATCCCCTACCGCAACCGGGTTGGTACTGGTGATATCATCCAGCTTCAATACACCCTTGGTACGTCCGTTCCAGAACTTCCCGTTCTCATCCTTCAAACTGTACCAGCTTCCGGTGGATTTGTAAACAAGTGCCTTCATACGGCAGCTAATTTACAGGAATGTGGTCAGGAATTGCACACAGATGACACGGAACAGGCGGATCAGCACGGATTGTTATTGGAGGTTATCTCAAAAGTGCTGTTTCCCATAAAGCCGCTTAGCGCACAAAGAAATTCTTATTGGTTATAAAAGCTTTGTATTCTTTGTGTCTTAGTGGGATACATAAATACCGGCTTTCGAGATACGTTCTATTATAAAAAATCAGTTCCTATCCGTGTCATCCGCGTGCCATTACTATGGAAACTTCCGGAAAAGGGTAAACCGTAGCAGGAACTCCAAAAAAACAAAACCCAGCGCCGCCAGCACAAAGGGCAGGAATTTTTCCTGTACCCTTTCAAAAGAAGTGGTCTCTACTTTTGATTTTTCCAGTTGGTCGATCTGGCTGTAGATACTTTTCAGCCCTTCCTTATCCCGTGCCCTGAAATAACGCCCCCCGGTCTCGCTCCCGATCTTTTGCAAAAGGGCTTCGTCGAGAAAATCAACGGCCGCATTTTTGGGACCCTTGCTGTTAGTGGTATTTTCAACAACGGTAGCCGGACCGGCACTCATGCCAATGGTATATACCTTTACTCCCTTTGATCGGGCAATTTCCAGCGCGGTTATTGGATCGATCAGCCTTGTTTCCGGAGGATCTTCCTTTCCGTCGGTAAGCAAAATGATCACCTTACTTTTTCCGGGGCTTTTGGTAAGCCGGTCAACCGCCGTTGCCAGACCTTCCCCGATCACGGTCCCGTCAGCCAGGTATTTCCGGCTCTCCAGGTTCTGTATCTGGGTCAGCAGTGTATTCCTGTCCGTTGTGATCGGGCATTGCGTAAAACTCTCCCCCGAAAAGATCACCAGCCCGATCCGGTCCACGGGTCGGCTTCGTACAAACTCCATGGCCACTTCCTTGGCCACTTCCATACGCGAGGGAGGAATGTCGCGGGAGCCCATACTGCCGCTTACATCCATGCAAAGCACAATATCGATCCCCTCACCTTCCGTGTGCTCTTCCATATTTCGTTTTTGCGGTCTGGCAAGCGCAAGGATGAGTGCAATTAGTGCCAGCAGCCGTAAAACAAAAGGCAAATGCCTGAACCGGATCTTCCATGACTTTGCCACAAAGGCCCTGGTAGTGGATACAATGAACGTGGATTGACGGCGGTCACCTTTTTTAAGGTACCACCATAGCAATAACGGCAGCAACACGAACAACCCGAATGCCGCCGGGAAAGCAAAATCAATATCCCTGAGATAATCGTAAAGCATAATTTACCGGTCTTTCCCTCCCGGAAGGTTTGTATCCGCCTGTTTTTCGATTTCATGGATGGCATCCAGGATCACCTCATGCGCCATCCGGTCATCGGCTTCCGAAGTACTGTATTTCGCGAATTTCACCCAATCACCCATCCGCAGTGATTGGGAAAGTTTTTCAAATTGTTCCTTTGACATCCCCGTATCCTTTAACTGCAACAGGAGATCATCCGTTGTTTTCTGTAACGAAAACACTCCTTTCCTCCGGAAAACATATAACCGGAATATCCCCGAGAGTTGTGTGTTATACAGCTTGCTGTCCGGTTTTGAACGTTGCAGCCTTTCCAGCTGGCTAACCGCTTCTTTATAAGGGTCAATGGCGGTTTCCTGCTTTTCAATTACCACCGGTTTCCTTCTTCGCAAAAAATAAATGAGTAAGAGTGCAAGTATCAGCGCCCCTCCGGCAGCAAACCACCACCAGGGCTTTCCCTTAGCAACGTTGACCCCGATGATATCTTTAATGTCATGATACTCCTGTGCCGGGTCGAATTCCGAGAATACCACATCGATCCCAATTGTATCTGAACTGATTTTCTTCGATA
>JBGATE010000089.1:0-11543 GCA_044229375.1 Chitinophagaceae bacterium | reverse complement strand
CGTGAACTGAGGGTGATCGTTGAGGCAGACAAGGTAAGCGACCAGGATTCCGACAAGCTCTCCTTCGAGATCGCGCAAAAGATCCAGACAGAAATGACCTTCCCCGGACAGATCAAAGTGACGGTGATCAGGGAGAAGAGAGCGGTGAATGTTGCCCGTTAGTTAATTGGTTAATTGGTTAACTGGTTAATTGGTTGATTAGGTCCTTAATGCAGGATTTCACACGGCCAATGAGTTTCAAATTGCTCAAGAGTCTTGCCGACTGGATGTCAAATAATAAATAACTAATAATCAATAATTTACAACAGAATTAGTAGATAAACGCTTTTCAGGAGACCCGGTTAAGTGAACTAACATCGTCATAAAAATATTTTTTCTTTAGTTCACCCCCCAATTAACCAATCAACTAGTCAACCAATTAACCAAAATCCCCTACCTTTGCCGTCCTAAATTTTGGGTTATGAACGAGAACGCTATTGCATACGTACACGAACAAATGACCGGTAAAAAAACATTTCCTGCTTTTAAACCGGGCGATAATATCACTGTGAATTACAAGATCATAGAGGGAAACAAGGAACGTATCCAGTCCTTTAAGGGGGATGTGATCAAGAAGCAGGGAAACGGCCACACGGCAAGTTTCACTGTACGTAAGATCTCTGATGGCATCGGCGTGGAAAGGGTATTCCCTTTTTATTCACCCAATATCGAATCTGTTGTAGTGAACAAGACCGGTCATGTGCGCAGGGCCAAACTTTTCTACCAGCGTACCCGCAGCGGTAAGAGCGCTAGGATCCGTGAAAAAAGAATGGCTGCCGAAGGGGCCGCGGAATAATCCGCATATATATCTCATTGGAACCCCGGCCCTCGCCGGGGTTTTTTATGCCCGGCAGGCACCCAAACATATTCTTCACTTAGTTTTTCCATACTTAGTATCTTTGATATCTAATAAAAATTACCATGAATCTTTATTTGTTAGCATTCGGCACCAATGAAATGATCATCATCGTGATCGTGGTGTTGTTATTATTCGGGGGCCGTAAAATTCCTGAGCTGATGCGGGGTCTGGGAAAAGGAGTACGGGAATTCAATGATGCAAAGAGCAATGTGAAAAGAGAGATCGAGGAGAGCGCCAGTGACGTGAAGAACTCACCCAACACCTGATCATCTCCTCCTTTGTTTTCGTAAACTCTAAAGCAATCATTTTTGTTTGCATTCACTTCTGTTGAGCAGTACCATGCCCGGTTACAGGATGGAGAGGTTACCTGTGTGCAGGCTGTCCGGCATTACCTTGACCGCATAGAAGCCTCCTTACATCTGAATGCATTTATTGAAGTCTACGCGGAAGAAGCATTGGAAAAAGCGGCGCAACTGGATGCCGCCGGAAAGAATGGCGAACCCTTCGGAAAACTACATGGTGTGGTCATCGGCCTGAAGGACGTGATCTGCTACAGGGACCACCGGGTATCAGCGGCTTCAAAGATCCTTTCCGGTTTCACTTCTATCTATTCCGCAACCGCGGTGGAACGTTTACTGGCCGAAGGCGCCATTATCATCGGCAATCTCAACTGCGATGAGTTCGCGATGGGTTCCAGCAATGAAAATTCCGCCTGGGGAAAAGTGCTGAACGCGATCGACGAGACTAGGGTTCCGGGTGGCTCCTCCGGCGGATCGGCCGTTGCTGTTCAGGCCGGTCTTTGCATGCTATCCCTGGGCAGTGATACGGGTGGCTCTGTTCGCCAGCCCGCTGATTTCTGCGGTATCATCGGGCTGAAGCCGACTTATGGAAGGATCTCCAGGTACGGTCTTATCGCGTATGCATCTTCTTTTGACCAGGTGGGTATTTTCGGCACGAATGTCCCCGACATCGCCCTTGCTCTCGAAGTGATGGCGGGTCCGGATAATTATGACAGCACCGCATCACAAAAAGAAGTGCCGGCTTATTCAACGCAGTTAAACACAAGGGAAAAATTCCGCTTTGCCTATTTTAATGAGGCTCTCGATCATCCCGGTATTGACCCGGAGATCGCCGTCACCATAAAAAATAAGATCGCACAATTAAAAGAGGAAGGTCATACCGCCGGGCCTGTAAAATTTGACCTGATGGATTTTATTGTGCCGGCTTATTATGTGCTGACAACCGCTGAAGCTTCCTCCAACCTTGCGCGTTATGATGGTGTGCGTTTTGGATATCGAACGGGAAAAAAAGTGTCAGATCTTACGGAGTTTTATAAGAAGACCCGGTCGGAAGGATTCGGAAAAGAAGTGAAACGCCGCATCATGCTGGGCACATTTGTTCTGAGCGCCGGTTATTATGATGCGTATTATACCAGGGCGCAAAAAGTGAGAGGGCTGCTTTGCGCCAGGATAGAGGCCATTTTCAACAATTATGATTTCATTATCATGCCCACTTCCCCGGTAACAGCATTTAAGACCGGTGAAAAAATGGATGACCCAATAGCGATGTATCTCGCTGATATTTACACAGTAATGGCCAACCTCGTGGGTTGCCCCGCCATTTCACTTCCCCTTTTCCGGCATAGCAATGGCCTGCCTTTTGGCCTGCAGGTTATGTCAGCCCGTTTTGATGAAGTATCTTTGCTGAAGGCCTCCGCTCAGCTGTTGCGGAAAAATATCCAATGAAACAGGCCCGTTCAATTGATTTGAGAAAACTATCCTACATAGTACCTATTTGTCTTGCCTGTTTACTGCTGCACCCCGTACTTGCCGGTGC
Organism: Chitinophagaceae bacterium; assembly: GCA_044229375.1. GTDB lineage: Bacteria > Bacteroidota > Bacteroidia > Chitinophagales > Chitinophagaceae > JJ008. The sequence continues at coordinate 8,809 of JBGATE010000089.1, read as the reverse complement.
GAACGATCAGGACAGTAACCCTTCCGGTATACCGGTAAAGGACACGGTTATCATCGAGCCGGGAAAGATCGTTGCACCCGTGATCAATGATCCGAAAGACGGGTTTAAAGAGCTTCTTAAGACTGCAATTAGCGGTGACGGGGTAACCGGCGCCAGGTTGAACCCTTTGGCCGTTTCTTTTGTAGAAAATTATATCGCCCGGAATAAAAAAGGGTACCAGTCCATGAAAGCCTGGGGTGAGCCCTACCTGAACCTGATGGACCAGGTATTGCTAGAGCATGGGATTCCGAAGGAACTGAAATACCTGGCGGTGATCGAATCGGGACTGAAAGCAAATGCCCTTTCCAAAGCGGGCGCGCTGGGTCCCTGGAACTTCATGCCTGCCACCGCCCGCAACTACGGGCTTTATGTGGGCAGGTCGAGAGACGAAAGAATGGATTATTATAAAAGCACCCATGCGGCTGCACGGATGCTCACGGATCTCTATTCCCAGTTCAATGACTGGCTCCTGGTCATCGCTGCCTATAACGGCGGTCCGGGCAATGTGCAAAAAGCCATCCGCAAAAGCGGGGGAAGCAAGGATTTCTGGACGCTCCAGTATTTTCTTCCGAACGAGTCCATGAACCATGTTAAGAAATTCATCGCCACGCATTATATTTTTGAAGGCGAAGGCGGTCTTACCACCATCACCCGGGATGAAACAAAGGACCTGCTGAGCAATGCCGTAAAGCTGAATGAAGAAGAGATCAATAAGTCAACCGCGTATCTGATAACCGGGAGGTTTAATTCCGGTGTCATCATGAAACATGTGGAAATGGAAAAAGCGGAATTTGACCGTTATAATCCCAATTTCGAAAATGAGATCGCGGTGCAGGGAAAGTACAATCTGCGTTTGCCCGTGCAGAAAATGAATGTCTTCATCGCCAAAAGATACCAGATACTGGACGAGAGCATGGAAATGCTGATCAAACCCGCCGCCGGCGGTAGCCAGTGATCAGGGGGAGCGCAACGCCGCTTCGATCGCTTCCGCCTTTAGTAAACATTCCTCCCATTCTTTCTCTGCCTCACTGTACCAGGTAATTCCCGACCCGGCCTGGAAAGAAAGATAGCGTGTTTCCGCATTATACATGATACTCCGTATCACAACATTAAGATCGAAATCACCGCTGGGGTCCAGGTAACCCAACGCACCGGAAAAGATCCCGCGCCGTGTTCTCTCGTATTTTTCGATCAGTTCCATCACCCTTTTCTTTGGCGCACCCGTCATGGAGCCCATCGGAAATGTAGCCCGGATGATCTCTGTAAAAGAAAGGTCCTTTTGCAGTTCCCCGCTTATGGTGGAGATCATCTGGTAAACCTGCGGAAAAGAATAGACGCCGAAAAGTTCATCCACTTGTACGCTGCCCTCCGTACAGATCTTTGCAAGATCGTTGCGCACCAGGTCCACCACCATCACATTCTCCGACCGGTCCTTGGCGCTTGTATACAAGGCGTCCCTGCCCGCTTCATCCTGTTGCCCGATTTGCAGTACACGTTTTGAAGTGCCTTTGATGGGTTGCGACAGGATCCGTCCTCCCTGCCGGTATAAGTATCGTTCCGGGCTGGCACAGATCAGCCAATTTTCATCCATATGGTAGAGTGCGGAGAACGGGTTGGGAGAAATCGTGCTGAGTTTTTTATAAACCGATAACGGGTCGATGCAAGCGTCCCTTGCAAAGAACTCCTGGCAAAAATTGATCTCGTAACAATCCCCGCGCAAAATATGCTGTCGCAGTTTTTCCAGCACATCGAGGTATTCCTCGCGGGAAAAACGTTGGCTAACACTCACCTGTTGCTGCAGCCCGGGCTTCGCAGGAACCAAATCCATTATCTCCCGGAAGATCCTGCCGGGATCGTCCGCCTCAATGGTCATTTCAGCCGGGGAAAGCCGGATCAGTATTTCCGGTTCAAAGAAAAAAAGTACGGGGAAACCGGTTTCATCCGGATTGCCGGACTGCAGTTCTTCTATCTCATTCTTCAGATCATAACCCAGGTGACCAAAAACCCAGCTTTTCTTTTCATCGATAAAAGCCTGCAGCCGGTTGAGGGCCGCCCCGCTGTTTATCCGTATCCTCCTTCTTTCTCCCGCACCGAGAAGACATTCCTGCGTATGCGGCTGAACCCGGTACTGGTGGTTGTCCAGAAAGCAAAAGGTGCTGAACTGTTGTACCCAGTTCAACACCTTTTCTTTGGTCTGTACGAAATTGGTAATGGTATATGTGCAGTTAGTAAGGTTTGTATGGTTCAATGCTTTGAACGGGTGTGCTGATTAATAATCATCTTCTTCATCATCGTCAAAGTCCTTATCATTGAAAAGATCCTTGAATTCGTCATCGATCTTGAAATCCTCCTCTTCTTCAAATGTCTCTTTTTTTGCACCGGGCGCTTTCTTTCCTCTTGACTGTGGTACATCGAATTCTTCAAAGTCGGGATCCCATTCCTCTTCCTCTTCGGGTTTTTCCCAATCATCCGGACCGTCCTCCACATCCTCCTCATCGTCATCATCGGCCTTCTTGGATGCACCGGTAACTTTACCGGTTTTCTTTACGGGTCCCGCAGCTTCTTCTTCCTCATCAAAGTCGTCCTCATCCTCCTCCTCCTTTTTCCGGGGTTTCGGTGATGCTTTTTGCGCTGACTTCTTTTCGGATTCGGAAATAGTTTTGCCGGCAGCCTTTTTCCCTTTTTCTGGTTTTATTGCCATAGTCTTACAGGATTACGGTGTAAAATTTCGGCGAAGTTTTTAATTCGCCAAATTTTTAAAATTATTTTTTTTGCTGCATCCCGGAAACGGGAAAACACGCATTTCCCTTTATTTTACCTCAACGATCTGATCCCTTCCCGGGCCGTTTGAAATATAGTGTATTTTGACCCCAAGGTACTTATTAATGAAATCCACGTAGATTTTTGTGGATTCCGGCATTTCCGAATAATCTTTAATAGAACTGCTGTCCGTATACCAGCCCCTGAAATCCTTATAAACCGGCTTTGGTTTCACCCGTTCCATCTGGAAAGGTACTTCCCGGCATTCTTTCCCGTTCACAAGGTAGTCTGTACAAACCTGCAATTCCTCAAATGCATCCAGCACATCCGCCTTTGTCATTACGATCTTTGTCACCCCGTTGATCATACAGGCGAAATTCAGGGCCACCAGGTCGATCCAGCCGCAGCGGCGGGGTCTGCCGGTTGTGGCGCCGAATTCATTCCCCGTATTCCGCAGTTGCTCTCCAGTTTCATTATCCAGTTCGGTGGGGAAGGGTCCTCCGCCCACCCGGGTGCAATACGCCTTGGTCACCCCGATCACATCTTTGATATGGTGAGGTGCGATACCCAGCCCGCTGCATACGCCGGCGGAAATGGTACTGGAAGAAGTTACGTAAGGAAAGGTCCCGAAATCAATGTCCAGCATGCTGCCCTGCGCCCCCTCGGCCAGGATCCTTTTTCCTTCCCGGATCTTATTGTTGATGAAATATTCCCCGTTAACGATATTCAGTTGTTTCAGAAACTCCGCTGTCTCAAAAAATTCTTCCTCCCAGGCAGTGATATCTTCCTGGAAATTGAAATTATCCAGCAAACGCTGGTGTTTCAGCCGCAGTTTGATATAAGAAGTGGTGAAATTCTTATCCAAAAGGTCGCCTACCCGCAGACCGTTGCGGCCGGTCTTGTCCATATAGGTGGGGCCGATCCCTTTTAATGTGGAACCGATCTTCTGGTTTCCTTTGGAGAGTTCGGCCGCTTTGTCGAGTGCCCGGTGCGTGGGAAGTATGAGGTGCGTCCTTTCAGATATGAACAGGTTCTTCCTCAGGTCGATCCCGAATGAAGCCACGGTATCACATTCCCTTTTCAACGTCACCGGGTCCAGCACCACCCCGTTGCCGATCAGGTTGGTGATCCCGCTGTGAAAAACACCGGAAGGGATCTGGTGAAGCACGACTTTGGTATCATTAACATAGAGGGTATGACCCGCATTGGGTCCGCCCTGGAACCTTGCCACGAGATCATAATCCTTCGCGAAATAATCAACGATCTTACCTTTTCCTTCATCGCCCCACTGGAGGCCGAGTATTACATCTACCATAATCAGTTTTTCATTTGAGTTCCTCCTACGCTAAAGCTTCGGCGGGCAAGCTCTCCTGCGCCAATGCTTCGGCGAGCAAGCTCTCCTACGCTGAAGCTTCGGCGAGCAAGCAAAAATAAGGCTTCACTTAAAGCCTTTGCATTAAATCGGCCAATCCGGAGCAATTTTATTCAGGGAAATATCATTAAAAAAGGGCCACCCGGCCCTTTTTGGAAACTATGTCTTAATTATCAGCGGATCAGGGTTACTGTGCCCTGGTGCGAGATTACTTTATTATTCTTATCTATTGCCTGCGCCATCCATACATATACGCCTGTTGGCTGGTCCACTCCCTGGATTTTTCCATCCCATCCCTGGTACAGTGTATTGGAAGAGAATACCAGTTGACCCCAGCGGTTGTAGACCCTGAAATAGTTGATGGCCTTGATACCAACCGGGAAAGGATAGAATCGGTCGTTCTTACCATCGCCGTTGGGAGTAAAGGCCGTGGGCACATAGATCTCGGGACCTTTGTAAACCCGCAGTCTTACATAAGCTTCCCCGATACATCCCGCAATACTTCTGGCAGTCACTTTGTAAATAAGGCTGTCGCCGATATTAACCGCAGTTAAAACGGGATTGTAGATATTGGGATTGCTCAGGTTGAAAGCAGGTGTCCAGGTAAAGTTATTCGCCGAAGGCACCGTTGATACGGCCCTTATCTCAAACTGGTCACCCGGGTAAGCGATAGTATCAGCAGGATACGTATAAATTTTAATAGGAGGTGTTACGTCCACGGTCACCGTATCCGTCACCAGGGAAGGACAACCGTTGCCATCCGCTACGATCGACAAAGTATAGGTAATGGTCCTGGCCGCATCGGATGTTGGATTGGGCAGTAAGGGATCGTTAAGATAGGTTGCCGGCGTCCACGAATACTGCACACCACCCGATCCCTGCAACTGGTAGCTTTGTCCATAGCAGATAAAGCCCGGGGGGCCGGCATCCGGTACCGGTGCGGGATTCACATTTACGAGTACCGTATCCGTAACGCTGCAGAGATCCAGCGTTGCCGTAACATAATATTCCGTGGTAACAACCGGGTTGGCCACCGGGTTCGCAATACTTGTACTGCTTAGCCCCGCAGAAGGTGTCCAGTTGTAAACGGTTGCATTGGAAACCAGGTTCAATTGCGTTGAACTGCCTTCGCAAATCGTAGGATCTGGCTGGGGTGTGAACGTAAGATTGTTGCCGAGTGCCACCACCGCAGGGAATGTAAAGCTGCAGCCAAGATTATCCCGTACCGTTACGGTATAATTACCCGCAACAACATTGAAAATATTAGATGACTGGAAAATCGTCCCGTCGATAGAGTATTCGTAACCTCCGCTGTTACCACCGGTGGCCGTCACGGTGATCGTGCCATCATTGCCGCCGTTGCAGGATGAACTGGTGGTGACGGCGCTGGCGTTTAAAACCGCCGGCTCCGCCACTGTAGCAGTTACAGTGGTGCTGCACAAATTAACATCCCGGATTATGATCGTATAGCTTCCTGCTGTCAGCCCGCCGAATGTGGCAGAGCTTTGCCAGGTGGTTCCGTTATCAATGGAGAATTCATAGGGAATAACCCCGCCTGTGCTGCTGATGGTTATGGACGCGTCATTACCGCCATTGCAGGAAACATCCACCACAGAACTGCTGGCGGATAAAGCGGCAGGCTCATTTACCGTTACACTCTGCTGACCCAGGCAGCCGTTGCTTTCCCTGTAATACACTATATAAGGGCCGGCAACCAGTCCATTGAAGATATTACTGCTTTGCCAGGTGACCCCATCCAGTGAATATTCATACGGCGGTGTGCCCATCGTTGGTACAGCGACCGTAATGATACCGGTGCTGCCGCTGTTGCAAAGCACATCAGTGATTGTTACCGTAGTGGTAAGGGTCGGACCGGCCACCACTACAACAGGCAGACTGGCCGTAACACAACCCACTCCATCCGCCACTACAACCGTATGCGGACCGGCAGGAACATTATTGAATACAAAGGGCGGTGTTCCGGCCTGCGGCGCGCCACCATCGAGTGAGAATGTAAAGGGCGCCGTTCCGCCAACAGGTGTAACCGTTATCGTTCCGTCGCTGGCGCCGCTGCAGGATGTTGCTCCCGGAACCAGGTTGGCTGTCAGCACGGGTCCCGCGTTTACCATTACATTATTAAGTGTAAGCGTACATCCGAAATTATCTGTGATGATTATGGTATGCGGGCCGGCGGCCACATTATTAAAGGTAAAGGGGTTCGCGCCGTTTTGGGGCGCGCCGGCATCTAACTGATACGTAAATGGCGCGGTACCCGCTGTTGCATCCACGGTGATGCTTCCGTTCGATGCTGTCGGGCAGGAAGTGGCGGTGGTAATGGCGTTTCCGCTTACACCGGGACCTGTTGCCACGTTAACATTTATGGGTGCCGTGCTGCAGCCTGTGCCGTCTGTTACCACAACCGTATGTGCCCCTGCAGGAACATTGCTGAAGGTGAATGGAACGGCTCCGGGTTGCGGCGCTCCTCCATCCAGTGAGAAAGTATAGGGACCGGGGCCGCTGGGGTTATCAACGGTGATAGTACCATTGTTCACTCCTGCGCAGGCAGTAGCGGAAGAAGTGGCTGTGGCCGTAGGTGTTGTTCCGGCGCTGACCGTTACGGGTACAAGGATATTACATCCGAGTGCATCCGTGATCACAACAGAATGTGCGCCGGCGGACACACCGTTAAATGTAAAAGGACTGGCGCCGTTTTGGGGAGCGCCTCCGTCGAGCGCCCAGGTAAAAGGAGCTGTTCCTGCTGTTGCCGTTACCGTGATAGTGCCATTGTTCATACCCGGGCAACTGGTAGCCGTGCTGACCGCGTTTCCGGCCACCCCCCCGCCAAATGCAACATTGGCAATAACGAGAATCGTGCAATTATTGGCATCCCGGATCGTAACATTGTGTGATCCGGCGGAAACATTCGTAAACGTATAGGGACTGGCACCGGGAACAAAGGCGCCGCCGTCGAGTGACCATGTGAAAGGCGCCGTACCGGTTAAAGCGGTTACGGTGATCGTACCGCTGCTAACGCCCGGGCAGGCCGTAGGGGTGGTGGTCGCGCTGCCGCTGACACCCGGACCGATGGCAACATTCACGGTAAGCGGTCCCGAATTACAACCGGAGCCGGCATCATACACAACGATGGTATGATTGCCCGCAGACAGGTTAGTAAACGTATACGGAATTGTTCCTGCTACCGGAGCCCCTCCATCCAATGAAAAAGTATAAGGCCCCGTGCCACCTGCGGAGGTAATGGTGATCGATCCGTTATTCACACCAACACAGGCTGTGGCTGTACTGGTTGTGCTGGCATTAATAGTTCCTGTAACAGTAATTGTAACCGGCAGGTTCATGGTGCATACTGCACCAACATCGCGGATATAAACAGTGTATGTTCCCGCCGCGAGACCTGTAAAAACATTACTGGCTTGCCAGGTGACACCGTCAAGGGAATATTCATAGGGAGGCGTGCCTCCGGAAACACCAGTGACTGTAATGCTTCCATCCGGTGTTCCGCAACTGGCTGCAGTAGGAGTTACCGTAGCGGCGAGGGGGTTTAGCCGGTTAACGCGAATGGTATCACTTCCGAATACTTCCACACTCGGATCGTCAATTTTCTGATAAACGGAGCGCACGATATAGGTGGTGGTCGCTCCGGCAGGAGGACAGATGTTCGGAAAAGAGGCTTCCAGCACACCATTTGAATAAGGGGCCGTTGTCCCAGTGGCGATCAGGGTGCCAACACCGTCATACAATTCCACTCTTTTCAACAGCGAAGCACCCGCATCGGGCACAAAACGCCAGGTCTCATTCATCCCGACCGACCCCCAGGGAGGATCGCTCATCCTTCTGTTTGGCGCAGTCATACCCTGTGTCCTGGAAAAATCCTGGATACCCACCATAGCTTTTCCCTGGTTCCAGCTATTGCAAATTTGCTTATCAAAGATCTTAACTTCTATGATACCGGTTGATTCATATAATATGATCTGGTGCGTATTCTCGATCAGTGTATTACAGGCGGCGCTGAACAGGGGAACTTTAAAAAAACTAAGCACCCATCTTCTTGCTGGCGCCACACCCCATTCCTGGTACTGGATCCTTTGTAACGGGGATGTTCCGACGGAAGGATCCAGGTCATGATAAGGACCCATAATTAAAGCTCGGTCATAAGATGCATTAGGGAGGTCTCCGTTATTCTGCCAGTGTGAATTGGAGTTCGCCCTTGAAATATCAAAACTTAAATAGCCATTTGTGCTAACAACGAGACCGTTGTAGACGGTCCCATAAAATGGAAAAGGGAAGCTGAGGTTGATTACACTACTGTACCTGTCATCAATGGTCAGAAGTGTAGGCAGGCCTGCGGGGTCATCAGGATTTAAGTATATTGGAAAACAACCGGGGATCGTACTGCCGGGATTTAAGGTATAAGAACTGCTCAATCCCTTGATATCCGGAATCAGGGATCTTAATGTAAAACAAAGATTAGGAGGGCAGCCCGGAAGTATCGTATCGCGGGTGCAGTTAAATGAAAAACCCTGTGAGGAAGATTTATGGAATACAGAGAGCGCTACCCCTGTTACAATCAACAGCCTTAACCATTTCAGTCTCATAAGCAGTTACAGCATGTATTATTTC
>JBGATE010000088.1:0-11559 GCA_044229375.1 Chitinophagaceae bacterium | reverse complement strand
AAGGAGCTTATGTGATGAATGCCCCGAAGTTCAAGATCAGGATCGGGGGTTATTATACAAAGTTTTCGGATGGAATGGATGTGATGTCGTTCTATCATGACGCTTACCAGAATTTTGTGAATTATGCTATCAACGGTATTGATAAACTTCATTTTGGCGGGGAGTTCGGGGTGGAAGCAAAACTCACATCCACCATTACCGTCAATGCTGCTGCGGCAGTAGGACGCTATTATTATGACAGCAAACAAAATGCGGTGATCACCGTGGATAACAGTTCTTCCATACTTGGCCAGCAGATCGTGTATATGGAGCACTTCCGGGTGCCGTCCACGCCCATGGAAGCGTATAGCCTGGGGGCCACCTACCGCTCTCCCAAATTCTGGTTCGTCAGCCTCACGGGTAATTATTTCGACAAAGCTTACCTGAGCGCCAATCCTATCCGCCGTACCTGGGACGCGTTACAGTATTCGGCGCCCAAGAGTGATGCCTATAACCAGATTTTCGACCAGACAAAATTTGACTCGCAATACACCCTTGATTTTTTTGGCGGGTATTCGTGGAAACTGCCCAAAAGCATGGAGTTCAATAAAAAACCAACCTACCTGGTTTTCAACCTTGGAGTCAATAATATCCTGAACAATAAAGACATTGTTACAGGGGGATTTGAGCAATTGCGATATGACGCCCAGTTGTCGGCTTCCGACCCGGTAAGCGTAGGCAAGTTTCCGCCGAAGCTTTATTACGCGTATGGTGTAAACTTTTTCGCAAGTGTTACCCTGCGTTTTTGATAGCAGAAATCTGGAACGAATAAAAAAATCATTATGCAGAATAAATGTTTTAAAGGGAATTTTTTAAACCTGTCATTGTCATTTGTGCTGGCAGCAGCTATGCTTTCTTCCTGTGACAAACAGCCGGTCGGCCCGGAGGGCCCTGATCCCTTTCAGCCACCTCCTCCGGGATTGTATATTTCCATTGCCGATTTCAGAGCGCTGTATTCGGGGAGCGGTGATATGACCATTCCCGCCGGCACCAAGAAAGTGCTGGGAGTGGTGATATCCAACAGCGCCAATGAGGCAGCCGGCAATTATCGCCTGCAGGATGATAGCGGCGCCGGGTTATACCTGTACTCCGTGGTCGGTTCACCTGTTTATCCACTGGGAACCATACTGGAGATCGATGCGGCCGGCGCCGGTGTATTCACTTTATGGAACAATGACCTGGAGTTAAAAAGCGTACCGCAGAACAAGGTTGTTATTAAAGGGGGGACCATTCCCATCACTCCCCGCGAAGCAACCGTAGCGGAAATAATCACTAACCGGAATACCTGGGCCTCGACACTGGTAAAGATCCGGAACATCACTTCCATCACACAGGCATCCTCCAACTCAACGGGTGTTACATATAATATTACCGACGCTACCGGAACCCTGTCGATGTTTATCCGGAATGTTTCAGGTATTACGGTAAACACCGGCGCTACCACGGTCACCGGGTATGTGTCCATCTATAATACAACTACCCAGGTTGGTGTCAGGGCCACATCTGATATACAGTAATTTATAAAGCGACGCTAAAAAAACAGTATGAGAAAAAATAATTTATTCAGCGGGTTCAGTATGGTAATAGCAGGAGCAGTTCTTCTGCTTACCGGTATTTCCTGTCAAAAGAAATATACAGACCCGCCGGTGACAGGTGAACCGGATATTGTTGCAAACATTACAATAAAAGATATAAAAACGAGATATACCTCCGGCGCTCCCGTGGCCATTACAGATGATGCGGTGATCGAAGGGGTGGTGAACTGCGATGACAGGAGCGGCAACTATTACCAGCAAATATCCATTCAGGATGCTTCCGGCGGTGTGGTGCTACGTCTTGGGGGATTTAATTTGTTCAATCATTATCCCGTGGGTCGCAAAGTGTATGTCAAACTCAAAGGGCTTTACCTCGGTCGTTTTAAAGGCACCCTGCAATTTGGCGGCGGGGTGGATTCAGCCTACCTGAACCAGGGTGGAGTAACACTGATCGCCCCCAACCTGATAGACCAGCATGTTATCAAGGGCCCGCTGAACCAGCCACTCGAACCGCAGGTGGTCAGCGTATCCCAGCTTACCACCAACCAGCAAAATATCTTCATCAGCACACTCGTAAAACTGGTGGGATTTGAATTTGCCGGGGGCGAACTTGGAAAGAATTATGCAGATGATAATGCATCTGGTAACAGGAGGATCCAGGGCTGCACCACCCCCACTTCTAATTTTCTGATATTGCGGTCCAGCAACTATGCCAATTTTGCCACCCTGCCGGTGGCACAGGGAAATGGCGATATTATCGGGATCTATTCTTACTTCAACGCAGATAAGCAACTAACCATACGAGATACCACGGATGTTCGCTTTTACGGAAGCAGGTGCCCCACCGCTGCGGGTGGCGGCAGTATTAACCTGGGCAGCACTTCGCCCTTTACTATAAATTTTGACAATATCGGAACAGGTGGTCTGCCAGCAGGGGTATTTGTAAAGCAAGATGCGAACGCATTTGACCTTGGAAACGAGGGAACCGTTTATAATGGCAATTTCAACACGGGAACTGCCTGGAACCAGACAAGCCTGGGCTTTAAGAACTACGCATCAGCAACCGGACTTACTTCAACGGCCAATTCCACAACACAAAATGCATCTGTTAACAGGGCATTAGGTGTCAGGCAAACAGGTACTGCCGGCAGCGGGGGCGACCCCGGAGCGGCTTTTGCATTTTTACTGGCCAATACAACCGGGAAATCCAACCTGCAGCTGGAATTTAAATTGCAATCACTGGATGGAATCGCTGCTATCGCACGCACGACCACCTGGAAAGTTGATTACGGCATAGGGCAGAGCCCGTCGGCTTTTTCCGTGATCGCTACCAGCCCGGCCAGCCTGACAACCACTAATGGCATTTTTTCCAATACAACGGTTACGGTCAATTTTGGCAGCCTGCTGAATAATATCAGTCAGCCGGTATGGATCAGGATCGTAGCGCTGACCCCTACCACCGGTGGCGGCAACAGGCCCTCAACAGGAGTGGATGATGTGAAGTTTTCGTGGAACTAAAATGTATGTTCAGCAGTATTCGCTCTTAAGGACACGGAAGTTTTTAATATTGATGATTTACTTACAAACTGAATTATTATGAAAAAGTTTTTTACTTTTTTGCTCTTATCTGCAATCTTTTTTTCTGCAAAGAGCCAAGTTGTAATTAGTCAATTGTATGGCGGTGGTGGTAATTCAGGATCAACCTATACACATGATTTTATTGAAATTTTTAATCGGGGTGCTTCACCAATAAGCTTGAACGGATGGTCTGTGCAATATGCGAGTGCAACTGGAACAAGCTGGCAGGTGACAAATCTTACAAATTTTACTTTACAACCAGGGCAATACTATTTGATACAAGAAGCACAAGGAGCAGGCGGTACTACTCCACTTCCAACTCCGGATGCAACGGGTACTATTGCCATGAGTGGCACGGCTGGAAAAGTTGCACTTGTAAATACAACTACTGCTCTTACCGGTAGTTGTCCAACAGGTGCCATGATAATAGACTTTGTTGGTTTCGGTACTACAGCTAATTGTTTCGAAGGTGCTGGGGCGACAGCTGCACCCAGTAATACAAATGCCGTTTTAAGAGCGGGAAATGGGTGTACAGATAATAATAATAATGCAGCTGATTTTGCAGTGGGGCCACCAACACCAAGAAACACTGCTTCACCAGTAAATCTCTGTAGCGGGCCAATTCCAACCTTAACTATTTCTTCTCCCCTGGCTCCTTTCGGCAATGTCTGTATCAATACTACCGCCGGTCCCAATTCATTTACCATAAGCGGATCAAATCTTACAACCGCCAATATTACGGTGGCCGCTTTGACAGGATTTACTTATTCCACCACTTCCGGCGGCACCTATACAGCTTCGTTGAACCTAACACAGCCCGGAGGCTCTTACTCGCAGCAGATCTTTGTGAAATTTGATCCCACCGCGGTTCAATCCTACAATGGAAACATTGTTGTTGCCGGCGGTGGTGCCACTTCTGTCAATGCAGCGGCATCCGGGGCCGGCGTGAACACGATGCCATCGGTTACAACAGGAGCCGCTACTTCCATTACGCAAACAACTGCCACAGCTGCGGGAACCATCACGGCTACCGGTTGTACAGCTATCTCCGCTTATGGCATTGAATACAGCACTACGGCAGGATTTCCCCCGGGTACCGGTTTACAGGTGGCATCTTCCAACCTCAGCGGTGGTAATTTCAGCTCCGGACTTACAGGACTTTCGGCCTCCACTACGTATTATTACAGGGCCTATGCCACTAATGGCGGCGGCACTGCTTATGGTGCGGAACAATCATTTGTCACGGCCAGTCCGAATCCGACCATCAATACCACAGCGCTTACAGCTTTTGGCAATGTGTGCATTAATACTACAGCAGGACCGAATTCATTTACCATATCAGGTGCCAATCTTACAACTGCCAATGTCACAGTGGGCGCTTTAGCGGGCTTCACCTATTCTACTACTGCCGGAGGAACTTATACTGCGACACTAAGCCTTGCACAACCCGGTGGCACCTACACACAGCAGATATTTGTACGATTTACACCCACTGCTGTTCAATCCTATAACGGAAATATTCCGGTAGGCGGCGGTGGAGTTGCCGCTCCGGTGAATGTGGCTGCTTCCGGCGCGGGTGTAAACGCTGCGCCAACCGTAACAACGGGAGCGGCCAGTGCTATTACGCAAACAACCGCAACGGCGGCAGGAACCATTTCCTCAACGGGTTGCAGCGCGGTTAGCGCGTACGGGATTGAATACAGTTTGATCAACGGGTTTGCAAACGGTACCGGCACGCCCGTGGCATCTTCCAATCTCGCCGGCGGTAATTTCACTGCTGCACTAAGCGGACTTGTTCCCAGTACCACGTATTATTATAAAGCTTATGCTACCAATGCCGGCGGTACGGCATATGGCGCGCAGCAATCATTCACCACCGCATCCCCGGTGCTGAGTGCTACTGCTTTGTCAGCTTTTGGCACTGCCTGCATATCCACCACAGCCGGTCCCAATTCATTCACCATTACGGGTGTGGGTCTTACCAATGTGAATGTTGTTGTCGGGCCTCTCTCCGGTTATACATTCTCCACAACTTCCGGAGGTACTTATACGGCATCATTGAATCTTACACAGGGCGGAGGCGCTTACACACAGACGGTTTATGTTCTTTTCACTCCGGTCCTTGTTCAGTCCTATAACGGCAATATCCCGGTAAGCGGAGGTGGCGCAGCCGCAATCAATGTAGCGGCGGTTGGAAGTGGCGTTAATACCCTGGCAACCGTTATCACCGGCGCGGCCAGTGACCTGACAAATCACAGCGCGGTATTGGCGGGTTCAATCGCTTCAACTGGCTGTTCAAATGTTACGGAAGCCGGTATTGAGTTCAGCGGTATTACAGGTTTTGCGAACGGTACGGGTACGAAAGTGCTTTCAACAAATCTTACAGGTGGTAATTTCTCTTCATCCCTATCAGGATTGGTACAGGGAGCCACTTATTATTATAAGGCCTATGCCGTGAATAATGGCGGTACTTCCTATGGTTTACAGCAATCGTTTACGGTTCCCGCCATTGCCAATGAATTTACCCTTTACCCGGTTCCGGTGAACAGGGGTGCCGGCATGCGGGTGACCATGAACAACCTTGCTCCCGGAAATTACAGCCTGTTATTTTTCAGCAGCGACGGAAAGTTAGCTTACCAGCACAACCTGAATATCCAGGCGGGTTTCATTAACCAGGTCATTACCATTCCATACAGTCTTCCGATGGGTGTTTACAGGGTGCAACTGGCAGATCATCTTACATTGCTTGCGACCAAAAGCATTATCATTGAGTAAACAACGACGTATTTGCAGGAAGGGCCGTGCTTCATGCGCGGCCCTTCTTTATTAGATATGCGGGTGAGTTCTTATAATCGAACCAGTTTGATAACTGTTCTGTAATTTTTTGTTTCAACCTGGAGAAAATAAATTCCATTGGCCGTCGCAGGCAAGGAAAGCGGGAGCGTTGATCCGGCATGGATCACTCCATAGGCGCGGGAGTCAAGCACCTGGCCCTGTGCGTTGATCAGTTGTAACCGGACATTCGTCAGCGTTTTTGCAGCCGTCATACTCACCGCCGCTGTGAACGGGTTGGGTGAAACCCGTATTCCCAGTTCATTGGGGCTTACGGCCGGTAAGCCGGTAATTACACCCGCAAGGCTGTATTTTGAGAAAACGGGGTAATGATCGGATGTGTTGTGCGCGGTAACATAATCGGGAACCACCACGGTTACATCCATTCGTACCTGGGCTGATTGCAGCACGTAATATGCCTCAACTTCATTGGATATAACATGATTATCGATCACATTGGGGTAGTTGATCATGGTTGTCTGGCCTGCATTGGCCAACGGAATGGTGATGGATTTATAATGATCGGCATCAAGGGAATCCAAAACAATCGGCTGGTAAGAACTCTGCGGTCCCGACCCGCTTGAAATGGTCTGGTTAAGGGCATCGTTATAATCGCCGATGATCATAACGTTGACGGTTGAAAACTGTGCATCCAGGGTGTCCTTTAGTTCCTGCGCACCGGCCAGGCGCCTGTTATAATCGGAGGCTGTACTTCCTGATTTTCCATGGATGAGAATGAAATAAATGGTTTTGGTGATCCCGTTTACCGTGGCATCCGCCTTCATTAAAAAAGGAAGTCTGCCGCTGGCCCAGTTGTAATCCGCAGTCGGACTGGTCAGCATAAGGCCCCGGGTACTGATGTTGGAGAAAATATCTTTTTTATAGAGAAACGCCAGTTTCTGACTTTGTCTCCATCCGTTTGAGCCGATATTGCCATCGGTACTGTAAGGGGCGATTATATATTCAAAATTGGTTCCCAGGGAGTCCCTGAGCTTTCTCAGGTGGACGGTATCCACTATTTCCACCAGACCATAGATATCTGCATCGAAATACCGCATGAGTTTTTTGGCGTTAGCTTCCTGCAGGTCTTTGTCGGCCGGTCCGCTGGCATAGGGAGCCCCGAAATATTCCAGGTTCCAGCTTATCACATCCAATGTAGCGGAGCTGCTTTGCGCTGATACTTTTTCAGTTGCCGCGAGGAAAAGGGTAAAAAGGGGAATGAGCAGGAATTGTTTCATGGTAGCAGTTTCGGAAAACAAATGTAGGATAATCGAAAATCATTTCTCCGACGGGCGAAGGTCAATTATCTTCAGTTGAAGTGAAGTATTGCCGTTCCATTCGTTCTCATCAACCGTAAAAACAATATCGACCGGTTTTTTTTGCTGCAAGAGGCCGAATTTTTCCGCCATGCCAAAACCAATCCCGGTAAGGGTCGTTTGATCCTGTTTCAGTGAAAACCTGATATGTGCCTCTTTAACAATTTTTGACCAGCCGGTATCACTTACACCCCGTGCAATAAAAACAGGACGCAGGTTCTCCGGCCCGTAAGGCTCCATCTGGCAAAGTACCTTATAAAAGGAGGGTTGAATATCCCGCAACCGGATTTCCGCATCGATCACGATCTCCGGAATTAATAACGACGGATCAATGGTAGCGGAAACGACCTGTTCAAATTTTTCGCGGAACGGTTCCACCTGTTCCAGTTCGAGTGTCAGTCCGGCGGCGGCAAAATGTCCGCCATAACCCAGCAAATGGTCCCTGCAGGCATGTATGGCCTCATACAGGTTAAAACCCGGAACACTCCTGGCGCTTCCGGCCGCATATTCACCGGAACGGGTAAGCACCACGGTAGGGCGATGGTAATGTTCGATCAGTCTCGATGCAACAATACCCACCACCCCTTTATGCCAATGGGGTTTAAAGACAACGGTGGATTTCCTGTTCTTCCAGTCCTCGTGTTCATGGATTAGGGATAGTGCATCTGCCGTTATACTGCTGTCGGCCTCTTTCCGGTCCGTGTTGTCACTGTGAAGCATTTCAGCATAGTGAAGTGCTTCTTCCTCCGTGCCGGCCACAAACATCCTGACAGCCTTGGTGGCGTCATCCATCCTTCCCGCGGCGTTGACACGGGGTGCGATCATGAACACGAGATTGGTGATATGGATCTCTTTTTGCAGCCCGCTGAGCCTGACCAGTGCCTTAATACCCGGGTTCGGATCTTTATTGGCTTTGATCAGACCATGATAGGCCAGTATCCTGTTCTCATCCGTAACCGGAACAATATCGGCTGCAATGGCCGTTGCCACGAGGTCAAGGTAATCGTAGGGAAGTTCCGGCGGCAAACCCATTTTTTCTGCCAATGCAGTGATAAGTTTATAGCCCACCCCGCAGCCGCAAAGTTCCTTATACGGGTAAGGACAGTCCTTTTGTTTGGGGTTCAGTATGGCTTCGGCGGGGGGCAGAATTTCATCCGGAAGGTGATGGTCGCATACAATGAAGCCGATCTGCAGTCCTTTGGCGTAGGCGATAAGGTCAGTGGATTTGATACCGCAGTCGAGTGCGATGATGAGGGTGAAACCGTTCTCTTTCGCAAAATCAATCCCCGCTTTGCTTACACCGTATCCTTCCCGGTACCGGTGGGGGATGTAAAAATCAAGATTCGGGTGAATGGATTGCAGAAAACGGTACATACAGGCCACGGACGTTGTGCCGTCTACATCGTAATCCCCGAAAACGAGGATCTTTTCATTATTACGGATGGCGGTCATGACCCGGTCCACCGCTTTTTCCATATCCTTCATTAACCAGGGACTGTGTAACCGCGCCAGGTCTGGCCGGAAGAAATGTTTTGCTTTTTCAAAGGAATCCATGCCGCGCTGAACCAGTATCTGGCACAGGATAGGATTTACTTTCAATGACTGTTGCAGTGAACTGACCTTTGCTTCATCCGCGGTCAGTATGTTCCATCGCTTCTCCATGATCAGTTCTCACCTTTATTTTCCCGGAAGGGGTCAGTATTTCCGGTCTGTTACATATAATACCATGTCTTCTAATCCTTGCCTGGCGGGGCTTTCAGGGAACTCATGCAGTATGTCCAGGGCCTCCAGTTTGAACGATTCCATTTTTTTAGCGGCATAATCAATTCCACCTGTTTGTATAACGGTATCGATCACCCATTTTACTTTTTCCTTATCACGGTTGTTGTTTTTTACAATATAAATGATCTTTCTCCGGGTCGCTTTGTCGGCATTATTAAGTGTGTAGATCAGCGGCAGGGTCAGTTTTTTTTCTTTGATATCATTGCCGGTGGGTTTGCCGATCTTTTCACTGGCATAATCGAAAAGATCGTCCTTTATCTGGAAAGCCATACCGGTTTTTTCCCCGAATTTTTGGACTTTTTCGGTTATAGCAAGGTCGTTACTGGTGCTCCACGCCCCGGCGGCGCAGGCAGAGGCAAGCAGGGATGCGGTTTTATTCTGAATGATCTCGTAATAAATATCCTCTTTGATATTCAGGCTCCGGGCCTTCTCCATTTGCAACAATTCCCCCTCACTCATTTTTTTAACCGCATCGGAAAGCAGGTGAAGTACCTTATAATCATTGTTTTCCAGGGAAACCAGGAGCCCTTTTGCAAGCAGGTAATCACCGATCAGGACAGTTGCTTTTGCTTTCCAGAGGGCATAAACGGAAAAAAAACCCCTTCTTTCCATGGAGTCGTCAACTACGTCATCGTGTACCAGTGTGGCGGTATGCAACAGTTCTACCAGGGAAGCGGCGCGGTAGGAGGTGTCGTTGATCTCCCCGCACAATTTGGCGGAAAGCAGAACAAACATGGGACGGAGTTGCTTTCCCTTTCGTTTGACGATATACCGCATGATACGGTCAAGTAACGGGGATTGACTGCTTACGGCAGCTTTAAACCGGGACTCAAAAGTGCTTAGTTCGGACTTTATCAATTCAGTTGGTAATGGCATCTGTAGGATTGGCGGGTAATAGTATCGATAAGAAGGCAAATTACGGGCAAAAAAATAATTGGGAATGGATGCATCAAAACAAGCCCAAAAATTGACTAAGTAATTGAAAAATAATGGGCAAAAGGGGAAATTTTTATGATAAAATTTTGATAATTAGTCCTCAATTTCTATTTTTGCATATTATTTAGGACATTGTAATTCAAATCTTAATCCTTAGTTATGGCAAGCAAAAAGTATTTATTCCTGACAGGCATGTTCTGTCTGTTAGCGTCGTATGGATTTTCACAGCGGGTGGGAGCCAGCTATGACGTTAAAGATTCATCTGTGGTTCCAGATAGGAGGATGCCTCAGCATACCGAGTTTCTGAACGGCACTTACAATTTCCCGGCGAAACCCCGCAACCAATGGGAAGTTGGTATCAAGGCCGGCTTAATGAATGTGAGCGGTGATATTCCTTCCCAGATCGCATTCCCGAGTCTCGGGGCGCATATCCGGAAAGCGTTTGGTTATATTTTCTCTCTTCGTTTGGAGTATATGTATGGTACCGCCAAGGGTAGAACCTTCAATCCGGCTGAGAATTATGCTAAAAACATAGCCTGGGCTAATAATGGATCAGCGGGCACTTCCTATTCAGCACCCTATCGTATTCCGCAAGCCGTTGGTGACAAGACCGTATCATCGCTGAACCATTACTTTGGTGCTCCTGAAAACACACCCTGGCAGGTTGTTTATTACAACTATAAAACCAGGGTGCATGAACTGAACCTTGAAGGAGTGGTAACCCTTAATAACATCCGTTTCCACAAAGCAAAAACCGGGTTTAACATGTATGGATTTGCCGGTATAGGCGGGATGATATACGATACAAAAGTTGATGCCTTAAAGAACGGTACAACGAAGTATGACTTTGCCCTTGTTACAGTGAGCGGACAGTATAAGAGCCGGAAAGACACTTACAAAGCGCTGAAGGATGTCGTTGGACTTGACGGTACATACGAAACCCCGGCAGAAAACCAGGGACCGCGCCGTCCCAAGTTGTTTGGTGACACTTTCAAACCTTCCGCTACCCTCGGTGTTGGTGTGGCCTTCAAACTGGGTGAACGAATCAACCTCGCAATCGAGGACCGTCATACTTTCATAAAGGATGATCTGCTCGATGGCCAGCGTTGGCAGGAGCATGCTTATGGTGATGCCGTTCTGACCCGTGATTATGACTCCTATAACTTCGTTTCCGTTGGTCTGAACTTCAATATCGGCGGTAAATCCGTTGAACCACTCTGGTGGCTCAACCCCCTGGATTATGCATACAGCGAGATCCGCAACCCCCGCCTGATGCGCCTGCCCAAGCCGGTACTTCCTGACAGCGACGGCGATGGCGTTACTGACCAGTTTGACCGCGAACAAACTCCTGCGGGCTGCCCGGTTGACTCGCATGGTGTAAGCCTCGATACGGATGGTGACGGCGTACCTGATTGTAAGGATAAAGAATTGATAACACCTACTTACTGCCAGCCTGTAGATGCTGATGGTGTTGGTAAATGCCCTTGCCCGGATGATTGTAAGGCTGCTCCGCTTCCTGTAGCAAGCTGCTCAGAGAAGAT
>JBGATE010000087.1:0-11670 GCA_044229375.1 Chitinophagaceae bacterium | reverse complement strand
GACTTTAGCAAGGATTTTGCAGTAAATCACATACCATCCCGCCACCGTATTGATCATCTCAAAACAGCGGTATGAAAAAAACGATCCTTCTTTTTGTTGCCACCGGCCTGCTTTCCGGAGCGGTCGCCCAGTTAAAAACCACGGCCCTTTGCCCCGTTTTCTCCGTGGATATCCTGGATGGAAAGGTCAACGACCTGGAACCATTTGCCACGCAGGGACAGATCAAAAAGCTTTTTCCCTGTTTTACGTCGGCTGAAGACGAGGGTCAGTCAGCCCGTTGCGGGGGCATCATCTCTTATAAAGACAAGGATATCTTTTTTTATACCGGAAGGGATTACGTGGAGATCGGTGAAAAATTCAAAGGCAAGCTCAGCATTCCATTGTTAGGAGCTCCCCGTACCGGCCTATTTAAATGGTTGGGGCATCCCAGGCTAAAAGATCTGAACTGGGATGCATTCCAAACCGCCTACGGCACCCTGGTATTGTATTATAATAAGGCCGGTAAGGTCAACAAGATCCAGTTCAGCACCCTCAGCAGTGAGATGATGAATCCCTGTGAGTAATTTTTCGCGTAGGAAAAAATTAAAAATACATCTTTAATCAACTCTTATTCTAAAGATACTCTGTGGAAAAAACCTTTCCTCACTTCTTATCCCGGAAGAAAGTTTCTCCCTTGATCAGCCAGGAAAACCCAAAGGCACAGAGGGCGATGGTCTCGAGAACGAATGTGGGTTTATAAGGTTTTAGTTGTTGGTATGTTTCCGGTGACAGCACCAGGCTTATCACCGCGATACCGGTAATACAGACCACGATCACCCAACCGCATACATTATAGATAAGGTTCCGGGTGCGTTTGGGCCCAGCCATGGGTCCGCGTTTATTGGTCTTGGTGAACTGTACCAGCGAAAAGAATGCGAAAGTGGAGAACAGTATGGTGGCGGAGATATAATGCAGCAGGTTGGAGACCTTGTTCTCCCCGTCGGCCAACCTGGAACAGGTCATATCGGCATATCCCCCAAAATCGGTGGGGAAAAGCGCCACCAGCAGGGCGAAGAGCCCGGCCACCTTCGCGGCGATCATATCTCCCCTGTCGTGCCCATTGTATGAAAAAAGGAAAAGGGAAACGGCGCAAAGGGTTCCAACGAAAATATTTCCCAGGTCGGTATAATAGAAATGGCTGATGGAAGGCGGGAACGTACAATCCTTTTCAAAGAAGAAATACCCGAAGGTGAGCAGGAAGGGCAATGCCATGCCGAGGATACCCACAGCCTTTCTTAAGGTCAGATAAGAAATTACCAGTGACTGGTTACTGTCGGCCGGTGTGTTGGCAGTCATGGGAATAAGGTTTGGTTGCTACAAGTTAAGAATCGGGGTGAAAAGCACCAAGAACCGAAGAAACAAGAACCAGGGAAATCATAAAGAAAAAATTCAAAAATGGCGTGTTACCGGAACCCATTTCAAATGTCCTGTTAGAGTGAAATTTAACCACAGCGGACACAACGGTTCATAGGGGAAAAGCCGTGGCACTCCGTGTTCATAGAAGTTTATTTACTTTGTAAACACAGGAGATAGCTTCTACTTGAATAATTCAGTTTTTCTTCCGGAGAATATTTTAATTTTAATTTGGAGCTTATTTGGTTCTTGTTTCTTCGGTTCTTGGAGCTTTTATAAAAGTGTTTTGCAAAAAAAAGAGGCTGCCATAGCAGCCTCTAATTCCCTCAGTCATCCATTTATTACTTACTAACGATCACTTTCAGTTGCTGTACCTGGCCGGTATTTCTTTCCCATACTCTCAGGGTGTACATACCGGATGCTACATGGCTGACGAAGATCCTGCCATTGGTAACATTGTTCCATTCTTTCACCAGGCGTCCGTTCATATCGATCAGGCGTACAGTAAGGTCTGTACCCATATTGTCCAGTACAATGTTCAGGTTACCATCGGGCGAAGGATTGGGGAATACCAGCAGTCTGCCGGTTTGATCCATTCCTTTCACCATCCGGATATCACTGTAAGTGATGGAATTGTCCATATCCACCTGTTGCAGCCTGTACTGAGTTACACCACCCAGGCTGTTGATATCGGTAAAGCTGTAGTTGATGGCTATGTCGCTGTTACCATTGGTAGCGGCAGAGGGTACATAACCCATCACCTGCCAGCCGTTGTTCCCGTTTTGGCGCATGATATAGAAGCCCCGGTTATTGATCTCGGATGCGGTGGTCCAGTTCAGTTTGACACGATCATTGGTCCGCATGGCGGTAAAGCTGCTGAGTTTGACCGGCAGGGGAATGCAGGTGTTGATGATTTGACCATATACGGCATTCGGTACCGAAGGGCTTGTAACTTCAACCCAGAGATCCCTGACTGAATAAGGTTTAGTGTTTGAATACGGCAGATAATCCTGCACTCCGGAAATATATTTATACTGGTTGGCTGCGTTGAGAGTAGTGGCTCCGCTGAATACCATAATATTATCTGTTTCTAAATTAAATATTCCATCGCCGTTATCAATGTAAACTTTATAATTAATGTCCATGCTTCCCGTGGTCATAAGACTGGAAACGGTAAATGTATAGCGGCGCGGAACCTGGCAAAGCAACAACCCTGTAATAGTGGGATCATTGGCTATAAAATCCTTTTCAGTGATATAGCAGTGTACTTTTTGGGCATCTGCTGCCTGGCTTTCCCAAACATCAGCTTTAAAGGATTGGGCGGTATTGCAGCCTCCGGGTATGGTCAGCACAATATTCTGAATGGTATAACGCGTAGATCCGGCTAACTGGCCGGTTCCTTCCGCAAGGGTAAGATATTGATATTGAAAACCCGGAGCCCCCACTTCCGGATCATAGCTGATAGCCACTTCCAGATCCGAGCCATGATGGTAAAATCCAAAAGTAGCAATGGAACCAACCAGGCCACCGTTCGCCAGGGTCGGGGGTTTACCGTCTGAATAATCAAAATTTGAATAACCGGCCGATGAATAATTTAGTTTTACGGCCGGATTCTGCAAATCACATTGGGCCTGCGATTGGGTCAAAAGACCACCCAGCGCCACAAGACTTAATATGAGTAATATCTTTTTCATAACTTTTGATTTTAGGGTGACGAATCGCAGTGATTCAATTCGTTGTCTGAACTAGTGAGGGAATTTAACAGGTCCCGGCAGGGAATGAGGTCAGGGATACATCGCCTTCGTTCTTTAGAATGAACCTGTTGCCAAGGTACTCATGGAATTAACCCAATGAAATGACTATAATATCTTCCGGTACTGATACTTATCAGGTTTTTCCGCGTCAGGCCCGGCTTTATCGATTAGGAGGTATATTTACAGTAAACAACATTTGTTATGGATACAGGCTGGATCCTGCTGATCGGGGGCGCTTCACTGGCGCTGATCTATTTCCTGGTACGGCAAAACCGAAAAGACGAAAAAAAATTTGTCGACCAGTTAAACAGTGATTACCGTAAGAGCAAAGACGAGGAAGGTGACGCCGAAATTGACGAAGTAAAGAAATAAAACTTCCCGGTGATTCCGGAACAGGCCGGAAAACTGGTCTGCGGGGTTGAATTGTGACCTATATCACAGATCTTCAAAAACATCAAAACATAATTTCGAACCATGCCGGAGGTAACCAGCTTCAATAACCGTATCAGGCAGCTCCTCATTCTTTTACTGCTGGCGGCGATGATCTACCTGTCGATGAAAGAGCTGTATGCCTTTTTCCCGGGTTTGCTGGGCGCTATCACGCTTTATATCCTGAGCCGTGGAAGTTATTTCCGGCTGGTTTACCAGAAAAAATGGAGACCGGGCTGGACCGCGGGGATGTACCTTACTATTTTTTTCGCATTGCTGGGCCTGCTGGTTTACCTGACCTACGCTATTGTAGAGACCAGGTTAGAGCCCTTCCTGCAGGATCCCGGCTCTTTCATGTCGAGAGCGCAGACGGCCGTTCATGATCTGCAGGAGAAAACAGGGGTCACTATTATTGAAGCAGACACCCTGTCCAGCCTCCAGGCAAGGCTGGCCAATTTCATCCCTTCCCTGCTGAATGATACCGCCGTTATGCTGGCCAACCTGGGTATCCTTCTCTTCATGCTTTACTATATGCTGGTACACGGGAAAGAAATGGAAAGTTTCATCAACCGTATTCTCCCCCTCAGGCAAAGCAATATCCATGTACTCGCCGCCGAAACCAAAAAACTGGTCAAGGCCAGCGCATTGGGGATTCCCATCATCTCGCTCATACAAGGGATCACGGCTACGATCGGCTACGTGATCTTCGGGATTCATGAATACGTGATCTGGGGATTCCTGACCGGCGTTTTTGCCTTTTTCCCCGTCGTTGGTACCATGCTGATCTGGGTGCCGCTGGTACTCTACCAGTATGCTTCCGGTGATACCTGGAACGCCACCGGTCTTTTGATCTACAGCGTAATCGTCACCGGCAATATCGATTACCTCTCGAGGATCACCATCCTGAAAAGACTGGGCAATATCCACCCGGTGGTAACCGTACTGGGCGTGATCATCGGGCTGGGACTTTTCGGTTTCATCGGTTTTATCTTCGGACCCTTGCTGCTGACCTATGTCATCCTGGTCTTCCGGATCTATACACAGGAATTTGTGCAACCGGATAAACCGGTGGAAGAAAAGAAATGAAATTGGATTATTTCCGTCTTTTTCTTCTGTCCCTGATACGCCGCCACACAGAAAAGGAAAGCGTACAGCGTTACATTCTCCACCAGCTTCGGGTCAAAATCGATACCTGTAAGTTTCAGTAAAAGAAAATGGATATAGGAATTGGAGCGGTCGGTAAAACCCATCGCTTCCCTTACCTGCCAGTGCCAGTCGGTACAGGCGCAATAACCCCAGCCAAACCAGATACCCAGTACAAACCAGGAAAATGCGGTGAGGAAAAGCGTGACCCGGTGCAGTTTTCTGGTACGCGGAAAGATCCAGCCGGTCAGGTTGAATAAAGTAAGGGCCGTGTGGAAGACGAAAAAGAAGATATTGAGAAAGGAGAGGTTCATAGAGTAAAGTTAAGCCCTCACCCCCTCTCCACCTGTGCAGAGGGGGTGAGGGCCCGTAAGTATCCCGGGCGGTCCAACCGTCGCCGTTTATTTTTTCCTTCTTAATTTACAGGGCTAACACATCCTTTCATGAATTGGATCATCATCTCCATCGGTTTCCTTGGTTTTGTTCCGCTCCTGATCGTGCTGTGGAAAAGACGCAGCGTACGGAGGTTGAAACAAACAGGGGAAAGGGTCACCGGCATGGTGGAACAGGTGGTAGAACGTACCGGTTTCAAGGGAGTAAGGTACTTCCAGGCTGTGATCGGTTTCCCCATTGGCAGCGGCAGCATTCACCGGGGCGTATTTACATTTAGTTCGCACAAAAGGTTATCCCTTTTCAGTACGGGCCAGCCAGTGGATGTATATTTCGACCGTGACAAACCTCAAAAATTCATTCCCGCTGAACTGCCGCAAAGTCCGGCCCCGCTCATCTTCACCATTATCCTGGCAATCGTATATGTGGTGTTATGTTTTTTTCTGTACGATTTCATCAAAAGCGGAGGAGCCTGACACTGCCGGCGGCCCGGCATCCCTCAACAAACCCGCTTTTTCAATCAGCTAACAGCCTCTTCCAATCAAATGCTACGCTCTGTTTCGGGGTGAGCCCGGAGATTTGCCGCCTGATTAAAAGGAGGAAGCCGAAAATCCTTTTCAAGAGTAGGCAAAAATTAAACCTTTATATGAAAAAGACGATCAGTAAGATCTTCAGCAGCATCGCGCTTACGGCCACCACGGCCTTTGTGCTGATCAGCTGCCAGAAGGAACAGCACAGGGATGCTGAGAAAAGTTTGAGTGAACTGCAGGCATTTAATTTCACAGAGGAAAATGCTCAAAAAGCCACTATCGGTTGTGAGGATGCCATTCCGGCCATCCTCAATGTTCCGGCAGGAAACAAACTGTCATACCGCGTATATGCCACCGGTGTGCAGATCTACCAGGTAAAACGCAGTACAACCAATCCGAACGAATTCACCTGGGTGAATATCGCCCCGCGCGCCAACCTGTATATCCAGCAGACACACCATAACCTGGTGGGTACACACTACGCCGGACCCACTTGGGAATTCATAAAGGGGCCCTACAAAGATGAAAAAGCCGTGGCCACCAAATTGCAGGGCGTTACCGTGGACCCGACCGCCGTTCCCTGGTTGCTGCTGAAAACGCTGGAAGCACAAAGCTCACCCGGTAACAAGGTCAGCTATATTCAGCGGGTATGCACCACCGGTGGTATTGCCCCGTCGATCTTACCCAACGAATCCAATCTCGGACAAGTGGAAGAAATACCCTATACGGCCACTTATCTTTTCTATGAGAAAAAATCCGGGAAATAAGTACCCCGGCCTCATTCAATAAAATGAAAAAACATCCCCTGCCTGCATCTCCGGGCGGGGGATGTTTTTATAGAGGAAACCTTAACCTTCCGCCTGCGCTGGAGTTATTGCGCCAGGGACCTTAACCTTAGCTTATGACTATTTCCCTCCTGCTACCTTAGTGTTTCGCAACGTGTTTATGTGCCGACATCTTCATCGTATGCCGGGCCTTTTTCTTCATCTCTTCCGTTTTTTCCTTCGCCTTTTTAAACGGCTTGCTTTTTTTCACTTTATCCAGGAGGTGATTGGTCCTTTCTCCCAGGTCATTCATGAGTTTATCTTTTCTTAATCCCACCTCCTTTACCCATTGTTCCGTTCTGACCTCCACATGATCTTTCGCCTGGTTTAACACATGACCGGCCTTCTGCAACAGGTTCTCATTCTTTTTCGTGCCGATCCCCAGTTTCTCCTTTACTTCTTCCAGGATCTCGGTCTTCCTTGCTTTTTTCAGCAATTCGGTTGTATGGTCTTCCACTTTATCGCTAACGGGCCCGGGAGTGGTCCCGGTATTTTCCGGGAGGGTCCCTGCTTTTTCCGCTGTCCTGTTGAATTTTTCTTTCATGACATAGAATTTACGCCGTTAATAATAGAGGAAAGTTAGCAAGCGGGAAAAGGGGTTGACAATGACCGCGGGCAGGTCATGGCATGATTATCATGCAGGGAATTCCACGGAGGGTATTTCAACGACGGCCTGACCAATATCATAACTGCCAGTAAAGACGATCATTTCTCCGGGCCGCGATCCAGGGTAACTTGTACCTGATAAGAACAAAAAGATCAGGAGTAATCACTCATAAAATAAGAACTATGACAAAGAGAACCACCCACCGCAGCACCAGTGGAAAAAAACTGTACGCGGTACGTGATGAACAGGGTCGCTTTTTGGATATTCAGACTTTTGAACGCGCCCACCGGGCCGATCTGAAGAAAAAGCATAACAAGTCCGACAGGAAGAAATAGAGCTTTCTGCCTTCTTTGATCCCGAAATATATTTTCAACGAACAGGTTTTCCTGGCACGTATCGTGGTAATTCGTCTTTTTTTTACCTGCCATTTCTTACACATGCCATTCGTCCAATTCCTGCGGTTCACACAACTTTTCGTGATGAACGGCAGCCGGCAACCTGCATGATTGGATTAATTTGTAATTCGTAATTAAGTAACCCCTTTATTTATCCCGGATAATATTTTGATATGCAACGGTTATTCCTGTTCCTGCTCTACGGCGTGGCGTTCCATGCATCCCTGGCTGCCCAGCAAATAGAAACCACTGCCCTCCCCCCGAAACGCGCCCATCATGCAATGGTCTATGATGAGGCTGGTAAAACGATTCTGCTTACCACCGGAAGCACCCCTGTGAACGGGGGCAGTTCCTTTACTTTCTACAACGACCTCTGGCAGTTCAATGGCACAGGGTGGAAACAAACCGGCAAGGCCGGTGATGAAAGAAGCGGGATCAGTCTTGCCTATGATTCCAAACGGAAAAAAATATATTCCTATGGCGGATTTACGCCCGACAATACGTCCCGCGCAGAACTCCGGGTGCTGGAAAACGGAAAATGGAAAATCCTCAGCAACGCAGAAGAAATGAAAGCCGCTGAACCAGGATTTGTTTATGACAGTCACCGCGACCGGCTTATCGCCTTTGGCGGATCAGCCGCCAGGGGGGTTGTGAACAGCACTACCTGGGAATGGGATGGCAGCGCCTGGAAGAAATGGGAAGGCAATGGCCCGGAAGGCAGGCATTCTTTCGCGATGGTATATGATACCAGGCGAAAACGCACCATCCTCTACGGCGGCATGGGCAGCGACCCTAAGGTTAGCCTGACAGCAATATGGGAATTTGACGGCAGCCGCTGGAGCTCCGTTAATTCCGAGGGGCCAGGTTCCCGCATATCACCTGGTTATGCATACGATGAAAAGAACGGGTGCATGATCCTTTTCGGCGGCATGGGGCCAGATGGTTTTTTAAATGATACCTGGAGTTGGGATGGAATCACCTGGAAGAAACTGGCTGATACGGGACCTGCGAAAAGGGTAATGGGATATCTTGCGTATGATAAAAAACGGGAACGCATTATTTTGTTTGGCGGCCGTCTCGGATGGCCCAATGATGCGAATGATACCTGGGAGTGGGACGGGAAGCAATGGACAGAGATTAAGTAAGCAAGCGGGATCTTTGCTTTTGATACATTACGTATTCAAAAAATCAGGGCAGTTCAATTTCCATTCCTTCCACTGCCAGGTCATAGCGGAAAGGAAAAGAATTTCTTTTTTGCAGGTCCCCAAACAGGTCATCCAGTTGTGTATCGGAGTGATCCGGATCATGGTGGGCCAGGAGCAGGTGTTTCACTCCGGTTATGGAAGCAAAGTGCAGGGCATCATCCATTGAGGAATGTCCCCACCCGGTCCGGGTCGGATACTCTTTAAAGCTGTATTGTGAATCATGCAGCAGCAGGTCGGCACCCGATGCGAGATCAAAACCGGAGATCCAACGCTTGTCCCCTGGCAGTCCTTTCCTGCCCAGCGCGGGTTCATGATCGGGTATATAGGTGAACACTGATTTTCTTCCGGTGATGCGGTAGCCAACGGTCGGGCCCGGATGAATAACGTAATCGGATCTTATACGGAAAGGCCCTACATCGAATTCACTGTCGCCGATCTCATGCAGACTGAGTTTGCAGGGCAGGTTGCGGATCAGCACCGGGAAAAGCGGCGGGGAGAGGTAACGGGTAAGTCTCGCCCGCAGGCTGTGCCGGCTGCTGGCCGGTCCCCAGATATGAATTTCCATATTGGGGTCAAATAATGGATTGAAGAAACCCAGGCCGAGGATATGATCGAGGTGCAGGTGGGTAAGAAAGATATCGATCCTGCTATTCTCCGGTCGCTTTTCCATATTGCAATAACGCATGCCCGAACCTGCATCCAGCACCAGGCGCCAACCCTCCTCCGTAATTTCGGCGCAGGATGTGTTACCTCCATAACGTACCGTATAAGGATCGGCCGTGGGTATGGAACCACGAACACCCCGTATCTTGATCTTCATTCGTCTTTAAGTTCCCAGAAAATGGCGACCGCCCCCAGGAAATCACCTGCCCGGCCCATGATAGGGTAAGAAGTCACCGAGATCTTTTCAATGTTCCCGGTCAGGCTCTCGATCAGGAATACTTTGTGATAAGGGCGGCAGTTCTTCAGCGTTTTCACGAGAGGAAGGTCATCAGGGGATAATGGTTTACCCTCCTCATCCACCGGTTTAAAGATGTTTCCCCATACCTGCACCGGCATCTCCCCCGTTTCTTCATAACGCTGGCCAAGTATCTCCTCGGCAGGTTCATTATAAAAGATAAGGGTACCGGCGGTGTCCGTTATAAAAACAGGAATGGAAAGGCAGTCGGCCAGCTGGCGGTTCAGTATGATCTCAATGGGATAGGCAGGCATATAAATGAATTTTCGGAGGATCGCTCATCTAATATAAGCTATTTCGAAAAAAGCTAATAGTTTGAAAGAGAGAAAAAAGAAAAAGAGAGAACCCGCAACTTGAAAAACCTCCTCTTCACTCCTTTTCCTCGGGGCGGGTTTTTTCCCCGCGCAGAGATAATAAAAAGACAAAGCGGGGGTTAGCTATAATGCAAAAAAGAGGGATCCATTATTAAGGACTCCCTCTTTTTCTCTTTCCACTCATTTATTCTCTTAGCCTAATACCGCCCGTCTTTCTTATCCTGGCTACGGCCGAAGATATATCCGCCGCCACCCAGTACAACCGCGCCGATCACGGCACCTTTCACGGGGTTCCTCTTATTGATAATGGCACCCAGTACCGCACCTCCTGTACCACCGATCACGGCATACTTGGCAGACTTACTCCATCCTTTCTTCTTCGCAACTTTAGCTTCATTCGTAGAGGATGAGCTCATGGTAACGTTTTCCGAAGCATTCGCTTTACGGGCTGCTGTTGCATTGGCTGCCTGGTAATTCCTGAATGCCTGCTCCTGTGCTTCCATTGCTTTCATTTCTTTAAACCGGGCAAAGCCCGCAGTGTCTTCATTTGCCAGCGGGGCAACGGCCATGGGATTGCTGTTGCAGGCGGCAACCAGGATTGCAAGCGATGCAACGATTGTCGTGTAGCGTACTAATTTTTTCATGATGTTTAGTTTAAAGGTGAATAATACACCCTATCATTTCATAAACAGTGCCGCGTAGCTGTCATGTGTTAAAAGAGGCGGTTAACCAGGCGGAGGCTACTGAAAGCAAGGGATTTAAAAAATATATGTTTTAACAGTGTGAAGACTTGTCATAAGTTTTTTTGTAAAAATGACAGTGCATAACCTGCGTATTAAAGAATCTTTTAGAAATGTTGGAGGTTACCTTTTCTTCCTCTGCTAAATCATTGTACAATACAGAATTCGCTGAATCAGAGATTCATGATAAATAAAAGATCGTCCTACAATTTATACTCGCTCCGTGTTTTGGTGTCTTGGTGTCTCAGTGTTTCAAATCATTCCTGATTTAGCATATAAAAACCTGTTTGAAATCGAAGCTTTGTATTGAAACACTGAGACACCAGGACACGGAGGCACTAAGAGGGGAATTCTTTCCTTACTTTAAATAATTGAAATTATTGTACCTTATAGGACAATTTAAACCGGTGCATTTCATCCGCATACTATTCCTGTCTTTCCTGGTGATTTTCACCTTTCACTTAAACAGCTGCAAGACCAGCAAACCCGCCACATCCGCCTTGCCGGCCGTCAGTATCATTCCGCGTGCTGAATGGAAGGCGGCTGAACCTAAGCCGTTTGCCAGGCATCTGCCCGTTCGCATTACGGTACATCATGAAGGAACAAAATTGCTGCCGGCCGATGATGCCGTACGGAAGATAAAGGGCATACAGACCTGGGGCATGGGACCCGACCGCAAATGGGCCGATGTACCCTATCATTATTTTATCGCCCCCGACGGAAAGATCTACGAGGGGCGGGATGTGTATACCGTGGGTGAGACCAATACCGAATACAATCCCTCCGGTCACCTGCTGATCTGCTGCCTGGGTAATTATGAGGAACAGGAGGTGCCGGCCGAACAATTGAATTCATTGATAAAGATGATCGCCTGGAGCAGCAAGACCTACAAGATCCCGGTTGAAACCCTGTCCACGCACCGCGATAACTCCAAACAAACCACCTGCCCGGGGAAGAATTTGTACCGATATTTTGAGAACGGGTATATT
>JBGATE010000086.1:0-11740 GCA_044229375.1 Chitinophagaceae bacterium | reverse complement strand
GAGCTCATTTCAAAGTTCATTCCAATATCATCCGACTTCGCGGTGAATGAAAAACTGGGGTTTCTTTTTTTTTGCGCAGCAATATCTGTCATCTTTTCCTTCACTTCCAGTTTTTCCCATACACCCTGTTGTTGTGCGGTTGTAACCGTTGCCAGCGGCAACAGGAAAAGCATGGCAAACAGTCTCAGAAGAGACAGTTGCCAATTTGTATTTGTTTTCATGATCTGTTTTTTAAGGTTGAACCCGGGGGTAAAGAGGTTATATCAGGTTCTGGTTTCTGTCGCCAGTGTTCATGGTTTTTACCTGGTGGATCTGCCGAAGTGAAGATCTTCGGGCTATGCGCCGGGCGGTTATCCTTCTGCCCGGTGAATCAGGGATGGTACATAGCGGTAACTTGTAGTCGCAATTTACTTACACAAGCCGCCGGATCATATGATTTTCAGCAGCTCCGCTACTGATAAAGGCAATTTAAGACCCCGGTATCTTTTATCGGGTCCCGGGATGACGGATAAGATGCTCTTCCGGAAGTTTTGAAGGTACCAGTGTTTTTTAATCCGGGACCTGACTGAATCCTGCGGTAAACAATGTTAATTGGCAGAATAAGTTTCCGGCTTTTTGATGCCTGCGGTACCGGCCCGGGGTAGCGTGCAGTATTAACGTTCTCTTGGTAAACACTGGTTCCCCTTTTGCCTCCTGTCAGTATTATTCACTTAAAACGTTACACTATGAAAAAAATGTTTACACTCTTGTTTGCCGCCGGAATTTTCACCATGGCCCAGGCTCAGCCCGGCACCAGGGATAACCGGCAAACCGACCGAAGGGAAAACCCGCAAACGGATCAAAGGGACAATCGTCCCGCGGATCAGTGGGACAAAGATGGCCGCTTTGATGACGACAGGGATGCAGTCGCCAATAATGATGGCTACGGCAAACCCGGCCGTAATGAAGGGATCATGTCTCCCACCCGGTTAAGGGATATGGAAATTGCCCGTATCAACCGGGTATATGACCAAAAGATCCAGCGGGTAAGGAGCAGTTTCTACATGAGCCGCTTTGAAAAACAAAGGCAGGTCCGTTTCCTGGAAGAGCAGCGCCGGAAGGAGATCCGGATGGCCTATGCAAAATTCGCCTGGAAGAACCGGTACGACGACTATCGCGATCATCCTGAGCGCCGTTACTAAACAGCAGATAACAGCACATTCAAAAAAACCCCGTTTAGCGGGGTTTTTTATTTCCATTTTACATTACACCCGATACTCGGTCGTTGCTCCGCCGGAACCGGTTGTCCTTTCAGTAAACAATCCAGCGCCCGGCGAATATCTTTTCCCGTAACAGGAATATCATTCCCCGGACGCGAGTCATCGAGTTGACCGCGGTACACGAGTTTCAGGTCTTTGTCATAGATAAAAAAATCAGGGGTGCAGGCCGCGTCATAGGCACGGGCCACTTGCTGGGTCTCGTCATAACAGTAAGGAAATGGATAACCAAGTTCCCGGGCTGTTACTTTCATCTTGTCCGGCGCATCATGCGGGTGAGTTACCACATCATTGGCGCTGATAGCTACAAAACCGATACCTTTTCCACGGTAATCAATGGCAAGTTTTACCAGTTCGGGGTTCACGTGCACCACAAAGGGGCAGTGGTTGCAGATGAACATGACCACCGTTGCCACGGATCCTTTTATAGCTGCCAGGGAAATGTATTTACCGCTCACCGTATCGGGGAGACTGAAATCCGGGGCCGGACTGCCCAGGGCCACCATGGTTGAATTTACTCTTGCCATGCTGTAAAGATAGTGGCAGTGATCATTTTATCCGGTCCGTTTGTTAACCCTTCTCCTTCGCCAGAAAAAGTTCATAAAGTCGGGTGGTTACCGGACCCGGCCGGCCATTTCCAACAATACGTTCATTCAGCTTTACCACCGGCAGTATTTTTTTTGTGGTGGCGGTCAGGAAAATTTCGGAAGCCTGTTGTAACTCCTCCACGGGTATATCCCTTTCTTCCACCGGCATCCTTTCCGCGGCCAGGGCCAGAACATTTTTCCGGGTAATACCAGGGAGCATGTTTCGGGCCGGTGTGACCAGCCTGTTGTCAGCCGTAACGACAAAGACATTGCAGCGCGGGAACTCGGTTATGCTTTCCCTGTTATAATATAAGACATCATCGGCCTGCCTTTCCTTCATCAGCGGCTGCAGCCACACGGCCATCAGGTAGTTGATGCTTTTGATGTGTGGAAGTTCCCGCTGGTGTTCATGCGTGATCACCGAGAATCCCCTTTCAAAATCAGCCGCCGTGGCGGTCTTCACCGGATTACAGGTAATGAGCAGGTTGGGCACGGCCGGGTGGTAACTGTCGGCAGAATAGCCACCGGTAAGCACAATACGAATACCGGCTTCGCTTAAGGACGACCGTTGTATCAGTTCCATCACGATCGCGGTCAGTTCTTCCCTGGTTTTCCCCGCGGACAGGCGCATGGCTCCGGCCGAGGCATAAAACCGGCTGAGATGATCGGGCATGAACAGCGGGACCCCGTTCACGGTCCGGAAAAAATCGAAAATGGCAAAACCCCGCTGCATGGAGAGGTCCGACACATGCAGTTTCGCATCGTCGTTGTCTACAAACCGGTCATTCAAAAATGCAGCCATCATTATTTTTTTACCCTGTTATAGCTGGATAATACTTCTTTCAGTTTATCCAGTGGCAATGCCTCCACCCTGCGGCCGTTCTTTCCCATCATCGTCTCCGCCGCCAGCAGGGAATTGATGATGGCCTCCTCGGTTGCTTCGATCGCTGCCATAAAGAGCGGTGACACGGCATCATTGCTCAAAACAGTTTGGGTGAGTTTTGATCCGGCGTTAAAGGGTACCCGCAGGGTACTGTCGGTTGAAAAGGCGATCACATAATCCCCGCTGCCATTGCTGGCAACGCCGCCGGTACGGGCCAGTCCCATGAACGCTCTTTTGGCAAGACGTTCCAGGTTGCGTGCATCCAGCGGCGCATCCGTGGCCACCACGATCATGCAACTGCCGTCGGCCGTTTCATTCAGCTGGTCGTGGAGATAATACTTTTTCAGTTCTTCGCCCACCGGCGCACCATCTACCGTAAGTACGCCGCCAAAATTGGTTTGCACCAGTACACCCACCGTGTAGCCCCCCAGTTTTGCAGGCAATACTCTCGAAGCGGTGCCGATCCCGCCCTTGAAACCAAAACAAACCGTGCCCGTGCCCGCTCCCACATTGCCTTCTTCGATCTTTCCCGAAGAAGCATTACGGATGGCGTCCAGCACATCTGTTTCCGTAATATGCCTTCCACGTATATCATTCAGGTATCCATCGTTGGTTTCACCCACAACCGCATTCACAGACTGCACATTCTCATTTCCTTTTTGTAAAAGTGTATAGGTTGCGACCGCGTTCATAGCCGTTGCAACAGACAGCGTATTGGTGAGCACGACGGGGGATTCAATATTTCCCAGCTCCCTTATTTGCGTGGTACCCGCCAGCTTGCCAAATCCATTGCCGGCAAAAACCGCCGCGGATACTTTCTGCTGAAACAGGTTGCCCCCATGCGGCAGGATGGCGGTGACGCCGGTGCGGATGGAGTCGGCTTTTACCAGCGTAGTATGCCCCACGCTCACCCCGTTCACATCGGTGATCGCATTGCTTTTTCCCGGCTGCATCACGCCGATATGGATGCCAAGGTCCCGCGCCCTTTGTTTCTTCTGTGCTGAAAGCGGAAAACCTGCCAGGTAAAAAATTATATATAAAACAATCGGCCGCATTTTTATAGGAAAGATAAGACTTCTGTGCCAGGCGGCTTTTTACGATCATAAAGAAATAGTCACCCCGATCTCCATAAATAAATAAGAAAAACCAGATAATATCTTTAACAGGTATTCTTGCAGGCAATGCGGTTCGAGGCCACTTATTATACCACAATAAAAATCTCCCCCGGCATCCCGGGGGAGATCTGGCGCAACCTGACGTTAAATAGGGTCAGAACCGAATACCCAGACCGGCGGTGAGATTCACCACAGACATTTTTTGGTACCCGGCTTCCGTATACTGTTCTTCTAAGATGGGATCGATGTATACTTTTTCGAACCTGGGTTTCAGATAGGTGTAATCCGCGTTGGCGAATACAAAGACGTTGCCGCCCACGCCGATCCTGACATCCATACCGCCCTGGAATACGGCCGCATAGGACCAGTCCTCTCCAAAAATATTTTCCCCTTCATAGGTTACTTTGGGAGAGTTGGCATTGGCAATACCACCCATGATCCGCAATCCGGCCGTTACATTCTTACTGACATCATAGAGCAGGGCAGGTCCGGCTGTGATACCATACCATTTCCAGTGGTCCAGTTTAAGACCGGTTGCATCGATCGGGAACCCCGACTCTTCATAGATGAGGTTCAGCTGATTCACAAAGGCGCGGTTGTTCAGTTTATTGTTATTGTAAAAAACGGAGGCCCCCAGCCCGAAATTCTCAGTGAACCGGTAATCGTAGCGGAGGTTGATCGAATAGCCGGTATTGGCAAAACCGCCGCCGCCAAAGAATCCGTCGGTGCTAAAGGTTTTTGCTGCATATTCATCCACAGGAATGGAAGGCCCTGCGTGAAAAGCCAGAAATGATTTTCCCGTCGTAGCTTTCTTTTCTCCCTGGGCCAGGATAGCACCGCTAACCAGCAGCGCCATCGTCAACACGAGTAGCTTTTTCATAACACTCATTTAATTGTTCTCTGATCCTTCATCATCTTTTTCACGGCACACAAAGTAGATAGGGAAGAAATACAATACAATGACATCGGGAATGTCCTTTTATGATTCTGCTCAAAGGATTCCGGTGGTGCAGGAGTGTAACTTTAATTTTTCGAAGGAGATTATCAGGGACGTTCTTGTCTTTTTTTCAGCCGCGTAATCATTGCAGCATTTCGTTTAAAACTTCCAGCCCACACCCGCATCCACATTCATCAGTACAATATGCTGTTCGTTTTTGCCGGTTTCGCCTGCCTGCATCCTGAACTTTGGTTTCAGGTTGACATGGTCTGTTTTCAGCTGCAGAAAGGTATTCCCCGACAACTTATACCGCAGGGCGATACCCCCGCCCCAGGTAAATGCATTGACGCTGTGGTCATTAAGCAATGTTCCATCCCCGTACTGCAGTTCAGGGGTCATCGATCTTGATACCCCGGCCAGGAATTTGATATCCCCGGCCCAGCGGTCGGAGAAATTGCGGCTTAATACCGGACCGGCCAGCAGGCCAATCAGCCGGTAACTGCCCGGTGAGGAAACGGCCTTCACCGCGGAACTGCCCGCATTGTTAAATGCGTAAAATACCGATCCCGCCACACCGATCGTGTTATTGAACCGGTACGCATAGCTGAGATCGATGCTAAAACCCGGTTTAGCGAATCCTGCATTGGGATTGCCTGTATTTTTTGATCCATAACAGAGGATCGGGACCGCCACGCCTGCACTAACCGCCAGGTACGATTTCTCGGTTCCCCATCCGTTCTTATCCTGTGAATTTGCCGGAATGGCCAGCAGGCCGGCTGCGGCGATCCATATTATTTTTTTCATAACAATTATCTCCCTTTTGCAAAATAGCGCCATTACCGGGCGGCGCCTATGACCGCGGGCAATAAAGGGTATGAATGTTATCAACCGGGGGCTGATGGCCGGTAAAACAATACCGCTGTTATTAAGAGCAGGTACTGTGTGAGTTAGGAGTTAGGAGATGGGGGTCGCTTAAAATTTGAAGAGAATAACTGAATTAATGGTTTTCACTTTTTTACTTCGCGCTTCCATTTATTAAACTTAATTCTGTGAGTCCTCTGTATATCGCTGCGTGGTACATTTCTGGAGACCTCGCGCAGAGATAAAAGAGAGAATGAGAGCGCGGATTACCGGGCGTATAGAGCCCTCTTTCTCTCTTTTATCACTGTGCGATGATTTTAGAACACCCTTCGGATCTCCCGGATTGAATCCCGGGCCTTCTGCAGGTATCATCTTCTTCTATTTTGTCCCGATGAACTGCCTGAACCCATACTTCTCCGACTTGCTGTTGAACGTATCAATAATTGCATCTTCGAGACTGATATCCAGCAATGAGGCCAGCAGGTCAAGGTAAATAGCAATACCGCCGATCTCTTCTTTCAGCATTTCCCGGGTGATATCCTTTGCGGAGTAACTGCTGCCTCCGTCCACCCCTCCGCGCTCCACCCGCTGCATTTTCTTGATCATGTTGCAGAGTTCCCCCACTTCACCGGCCAGTGCCGTGGTCCAGTAGGTGAGAGGCTGGTTATCATAACATTTAAAGCCTTCGGTGGCCCGTTGCACGTTGACCGGGCGGAGCTCGGCGAGATCGAGTTTCATGATGGTAGTATTGAAATGATTTATTTAACCGGAGAAAGTTATTACAATACTTTTTTGCAGGCCATCTTCTGTTAAAATATTTTAGAATGGATGCCGTTCATACAAGAACAACCGCCAAACTGTTCAATCTGTCGATAAACAGCCCGGTCTGCCTTACTCGTCGACATAAAACACCCGGCCACCATGAGCCATTGTCTGACCGCTGATCCCTCCATTTTATCCAATAAGCAAATTTCCCTCCTTGCGGCAAATTAGGTTTGAGCTGCAAAACTATTTCTTCAACAATTAAAACCTATTGTATGAAACAATTCAAAATCCGGGCAACGGCGATCGCCCTGTTTTTATTCATGGCAGGAGCTAATGCGCAAACCGAAAAAACAGCCCCCTGGGGTTCCGAAAAAGGATATTGGGTAGTAGAAAGCAACAAAAACAGCCCCCTGCAGCATACCATCCGCTTTTATAACAATACGGATGTGCTGGTGTATACAGAAACGGTCAGCAACACAAACCTGAATTGTGAAAAAAGGAAAGTAAAAATGAAGTTGAAACAGGTTTTGGAGACGGCCGTAAT
Organism: Chitinophagaceae bacterium; assembly: GCA_044229375.1. Taxonomy (GTDB): domain Bacteria; phylum Bacteroidota; class Bacteroidia; order Chitinophagales; family Chitinophagaceae; genus JJ008. The sequence goes on along the minus strand of JBGATE010000086.1, from coordinate 4,792 downwards.
TGCCTGGGAGAGGAGCCAACAGCCTTCCGCCAACAAGGATTATGTGGCGGCCATCCTGAAATAGCCTGCCGGTACCGGTACCCACCCCGTTTTGCGGACTGCAGAACGGGGTTTTTAACGCTAAAAACCATTTGTCGCCTAAAAACCACCGTATGACGATTATAACAAAAAACGCTGCACCGGGTGTATAGGAGCTTCGTAATTTTATGAGCATACACATGAAGCAGCATCCCTTCATATTCTCTGATGAAAAAAAATACCGCTTTCAGCGGCATGCGGCATTCTGGATCTTTTGGTGGATCTTCTTTGGCATCCTGTATGCCTACACCCCTAAAATAAGCCTGTTTCCGAATTTCAAACGGCTGCCCATCTCACTCGTTGACTCCTTTTTCTTCCTGTCGGCGCATGCTTTCCTGTCATACTCGCTCATGTATTATGTGATCCCTTCTTTATTGTTAAAGGGCAAATATGCAAAAACAACCTGGGCCGTACTGGTATTGTTTGTACTCACCGCCTGTATATCCGCAGTGATCGGCACTTATCTTTTACCCGTATTGAGGTTTCACCTTTTTGCTGTGGAATATTCTGATCCCGCCAACACTTCTTACCTGCTGTCCTTACTGGCGGGTTTGCGGGGAGCCATCACCATCGGCGGTCTAGCCGCCGCAATCAAACTGATGAAATACTGGTATGTGAAAGAACAACGCAACCTGCAGTTACAAAAAGAGAATGCAGAGGCGCAGTTACAGTTATTAAAGGCGCAGGTTCATCCGCATTTTTTATTCAATACGCTGAACAATATCTATGCCTTTACCCTAAACAGTTCACCGGCAGCGGCTAAAATGGTTTCCGGCCTGTCCGACCTGCTGCGGTACATGCTTTACGAAGGCAACCGGCCGCTGGTTCCCCTGCAGAAGGAACTGGATATGATTAAAGATTATATCAGCCTGGAAAAGATCCGCTATGGCAATAAACCGGACCTGCACCTGGACCTGCCGGCCGATACCAACAACCTTTCTATTGCCCCGTTATTATTACTGCCCCTGGTGGAAAATTGTTTTAAACACGGAACCAGCCAGGTACTGGAACAGCCCTGGGTGAACATGGAGGTAATAATAAAGGAAAAGCAACTGCAAATGAAACTGGTGAACGGGAAAGTAAAAGAAAATAATGAACTGCCTGCCTATACCGGTATCGGGATAAAGAATGTTCAAAAAAGACTATCCCTTCTTTATCCCGGCCGTCATGAAATAACCATCACCAATGAAGATGAAGTATTTATCGTAAACCTGAAAATAGACCTGGAGCAAATAAATAGTACCGCCCAAAAAACATTGCCGGTGCCTGAATTGCAGCATGCCTGAATCAAAAACCAAACAATGCCTGATCGTAGACGATGAACCCCCGGCCCGGGAGATCATCCGCCGCTATATTGAGAAGGTACCCACATTGACCCTGGCCGGAGAATGCGCCAACGCCCTGCAGGCGCTGGCGGTGCTGCAAAAGCAGGTGGTTGACCTGCTGTTCCTTGACATCCGCATGCCGCAACTCAACGGAAATGATTTTCTGAAGACCCTGAAAAACCCGCCGAAAGTGATCTTCACCACAGCCTATCCCGACTATGCACTGGAGGGGTACGAACTGGATATTGCTGATTACCTGCTAAAGCCGGTCCCTTTTGACCGATTCCTGAAAGCCGTGAACAAGGTCTTTCCATCGGGACAATCAAAACCCGACACCAGGGCTAAAGAAGAAACGAAAACAGAGTCCTTTGCCTATTTCCGGGCCGATCGCAAAATGGTAAAAGTGATGCTTCAGGATATCCTCTATATAGAAAGCATGAAAGATTATATCAAAGTGGTGACCACCAACGGAACCATCATTACAAAACAATCTATCAGTTCGGCGGAAGAGATGCTCCCGGAAAAAGAATTTATACGGGTTCACCGTTCTTATATCGTGTCGCTGAAAAAGATCAGCACCTTTACTTCAGAACTGATAGAGACCGGCAACACAGAAATTCCCATCGGCAAATTCTACCGCAACGGGGTGATGAAAGTGCTCCAGTAAACAATCATTCTCATATCGCGTTGATATTTTCTCCACGAATCACTTCCGCCGTAAAACCAAACAGGTCCGTCACTTTTGCCTCATACCCCTCCCTCACCACCAGCAGCAGTTTGCCTTTCCGCCCCCCCAGCACCTCTTTCAGCACATCATGAAATCCTTCTCCCTTCAGTTCCAGCGGGCCGATCTCGTCGATGATAAGCCAGCCATCCTGGGGGATCGCATCCCGGATGATCCCAATGGCCCTGTCAAAATTGTTCTTACTGAATTGGAAACGGCCGACGGAAAGCACGGCGGATTCATCCGCTTCCGCTTCCATGGGAAATGGCTCCCTGTTCCGGGCATTCATGAACACTCTCTTTTCACCGGCAAGCGGTGTAAGGATACCGTGCACATCCTTTCTCTTTTCCGACCAATGGAGCAGGGTGGTGGTTTTCCCGGACCGTACCGGCCCGGTAAGAATGTATATCCCCGGATCAGGCACTGACATTATGAAAGGTGTTGGCCAGTATGATCCGGCAACAGAGGATAATGCGCCCGATCCCTTTCTTTCCGGCACTGAGCTGCCAGCTTTTTGATACGAGGTGACGGGTAAAGGGCAATTGTTCCACTACCTGCTGTACCTGCCAGGCCGACTGTTGTTTTTTTCCCTGTAGCCATTTTTGCAAAACTTTTTTCAGCAGTGGTCCCACAAGGAAATACCAGGTCAGTATGATGATCGCCGAACGGATCAGTATCCTTAAGGAAACATGAGATGGCATAAGGGGTTTGCCGATACCGAGTACCGGCTGCAGCCAGAGTGCCAGTAGGGCCATCCAGATAATAAAGAAAAATGCCCGGAACGGTCTGCTTCGTTTTTGTTGAGGCGGTTGGAGCTCCGGGCCGCGCATGGGTTGAATGTGATATTTTTTCTCCAGTTCCCCCAGCAACTGTATCCGCTGTGGCAGGAAACCCGCCCATACGCCCACCAGCACGCCTACAATCAGGTGCGCCAGCACATACCAGAGTATGATAAAGTAACTGTAATCCTTACCCGCAGTACCCCCGAGACGGTAAATGGAATCGTTGAGCACTTCCCAGATATCCTTTCCGTACACAAGCGTAAGTACCAGTATCCGCTGAAGGGCCGATTCCAGCAGGGCCAGTATGGCCAGTGCCAGGCAGGCGGCACGGTAATATTTTGTATTGCGGAACAGCAGTTCGCCAAGCATTCCCTGGAAGAATACGGCGATATAGGCCGTTGGCGGCGCCTGCGGGCTCAGCATCATTTTAAATATGGCCACGATCAGTGTGGCTTTGATGATGGCGCCCCTTGCCGGAACATACCAGCCGATCAGGCAAATACAGATCACCGCGGAACTGCCCACTACCAAACCCGAAACTGGTATCTTGAAACCATGGATGATGCCTCCCAGCATGGCTTCACAAAGTACCCAAAGGGCGATCAGGCGAAAATAGATCCCCCCGTCCCCGGAAGGAGGGTAAGAAGTATTATTGAATGGCTTATCACTCATTACATCCAATCTTTTTACTGCCGGATTATTCTGTTGTTTTGCATTAACTTTAAAATAAGCATAAAGATAACTTGATACAGTTTATTCTCAATGAACAAACGGTCACTACAGACCTGCCGCCGGGAACCGCCCTGCTGGATCTTATCCGTTACCGGCAGCACCTGACAGGAACCAAGATCGGCTGCCGCGAAGGAGACTGCGGCGCCTGTACGGTGCTGGTAGGTGATTGTATCAACGACGAAATGCAGTATCGATCCATGACCAGTTGCCTCCTGCCCCTGGGCAACGTAAGCGGCAAGCATATCGTAACCGTGGAAGGGATCAATTTTCCGAAAGAACTGAATGCCGTTCAGCAGGCCATGGCCGACTGCGGCGCCACACAGTGCGGTTTCTGTACCCCCGGTTTTGTGGTCTCGCTTGCCGGTTTCTGCCTCAGCCGCACCGAACCTACAAAAGAAAATGCCATTGCAGCAGTGGACGGGAATATCTGTCGCTGTACCGGCTACAAATCCATTGAAAGAGCAGCCGTACTGGTTGCAGAGCAAATGAAAAACAGAGGCACGGCCGATCCCGTTGAATTCGTAACACAAAAGAAAATACTTCCGGAATATTTTTCAGGTATTAAAGACCGGCTTTCAAAAATTGAACGACTCCCATTCATCATTCACGACTCGCCATTCACCTTTCTCGCCGGAGGTACTGATCTCTATGTCCGGCAACATGATGAAATGATAGACGCGGACATACGTTTCGTTAATAATGATCCCGAACTGAAAAGCATCCGTAAAGAAGGCAACACCTGTACCCTGGGGGCGTCGGTCACCGTGAGCGATCTCCTGCATTCCCCGGTCATCCGGGAAGCTTTCCCGGCCTTTCCGGAATATGCCAAACTGATCTCTTCCACGCCGATCCGGAATATGGCCACGATCGCGGGCAATTTTGTCAATGCTTCACCGATTGGGGATCTGACGATTTTCTTTTTAGCACTTGATGCAACGTTGGCCCTTACCCCCGGACCCTCTCCGCTCAATGGAGAACGGAGAACCCGTGAAGTTTCGTTAAGACAGTTCTATAAAGGCTATAAACAACTGGATAAAAAACCGGAAGAAATAGCACCATTACTGGATAAAATAAATGAAAGTTCTGTCCGCATGAACGATAGTTTACAGGATCTTGTATGGGCAGTAAAACCGGAAAATGATACCATGCAA
>JBGATE010000085.1:4236-11855 GCA_044229375.1 Chitinophagaceae bacterium | reverse complement strand
CGCGGGAGATGCCCGAGAGGGACCGCAGGAGCTCGTGGAAGTTGCCCGTCGCGGACCACGCGCCGGGCCTGAGCCGCGCGACGGGGACCCCGTCTTCGAGCGCGAGCCCGCCCATGATCGGGTTGTTGAAAGATCAGGGGATTGAGACCCGTATACTTCACACTGAAAAACCCTTTAATTTTTTTATTTGGGGGAAAGTTAAAAAACTGGTGGCAGATGAAAGAATCGACATTATTCATGCGCATGGAACCAGGGCCAATTCCAATGTTTTTTGGGCGGCCCGTTCCCTGCAGATTCCGCTTATTTATACGATCCATGGCTGGTCCTTTCATAATGATCAAAACCGGTTTGTGAAACAGTTGAGGATTTGGGGTGAAAAATTCCTGGTCTCCAGAACGGATGTGAATATTTCTGTCTCTGAATCAAACAGGCAAACGGGCAGGAAGTATATTAGGTCATTCAGTTCCGAAGTCGTGAATAACGGTATTGACCGGACAAAATTTAACCCGGCAAACGCATTTACAGATATCAGGAAGGAACTGGACATCGAAAAAGATGATGTACTGCTGCTTTTTATTGCACGGTTTACGGGGCATAAACAGCCGCTCGCGCTGATACGGGCCATGGCGGCTGTCATAAAAGAATTGCCCGGAATAAAGTTGCTGATGGTGGGGGAGGGAGATGAGAAGAAGAAGGCGCTTTCGCTGGCAAAGGAATTAATGCTTGAAGACCATATCATTTTCCTGCCCTTCCGCCAGGATGTTCCGGACATTCTGCATGCGGCGGATATTTACATACTGCCTTCCCTCTGGGAAGGATTACCGATCGGGTTGCTGGAGGCCATGAGTATGGGGAAAGCCGTCATTGCGACCAATGTGGATGGCACCAGTGAGATTATCAGGCATCAGCAAAACGGTTATTTGATAGAACCCGGTAATGTACAGCAGGAATTGCCCCGTGCCATCCTTACATTGGTTGCGGACCCGGCGTTGCGCGAAAAGTTTGGTTCCGGTGCGGTTGAAACAGTGAGCCATCATTTTAACGCGGGGTTGATGACTCGACAGATTGAGCGTATTTACACCCGTTTATGCAGGTAATATTTATTGAACCAATGGAATACAAGCGAATTGCGGATATCAAGCGGTTGCAATTTATCCTGGCAACACTCAAAAGCAATCTTGCCCCGGGGGCAACGGTGCTGGATGTTGGGTGCGGGAACGGCATTATATCCAGGAGCCTGGGGGAAGCCGGGTATCATGTGTTTGGTATTGATGTAAGCGAAAAAGCGATATCCAGGGCGAGAGAACTGAATACGTATCCCCACGTCAGCTTTGAGGTTTTAAGTGCGGAACAGCTTGCCAGCCGGGGCGGAAAATATGATGCCATTATCTGCAGCGAGGTGCTGGAACACCTCAACAGGCCGGGCGACCTGCTCGTAACATTGCATCAATCACTAGCAGATACCGGGATACTGATCATAACAGTGCCTAATGGAAAGGGACCACGGGAATTATTCGTTACCCGGCCAGTTATCTGGCTGCAGAAAAAGAACAATTTTGTCTGGAAGGGCCTTGTTGGGCTTAAAAAGCTGCTGGGTTATTCGGGAACTACTGTTCAGTCGGACGCCAGCGACCTTACACATATTCAGTTTTTTACCAGAAAATCGCTTGATCTTCTGGCGAAACTTAATAATTTCAGGATAATCCGGTTTGGAAAGACCAATTTTATAGAGGATGTTTTCCCATTTTCTTTTTTAAGCAAAAGACTGATCTTTCTGCAAAAAATGGACTGTGCAATCGCAGAAATTCTGCCGAGCCGGTTTACGGGTGGATTTGTGACAGTCTGGAAAAAAAACACCGCATAAATGGAAATCCTCATTCAGCTCCTGAAATACCTGTTCTATCTGATCTCCATCCTGGTTGCTTTTTATCTCATCCTGCCCGTTTTGCTTTTTCTTATTTACCTGCTTACCGGGGGAAGTTCCCGCCGGAACCCCGTTTTCAGATATCCAAAACTCAATGCAACCGACCATGACTTTGCCGCTATCGTTACGGTTCACCAGGACACGCGATTCGTTGCGCCGCTGGTAGATTCATTTATAAAACAAAACTACCGGAAATTCAGGTTGTATATTGTGGCGGATGATTGTGATACGCGTAATATGTCGTTTGAAGATGACAGGATTATTTTACTTACGCCCCCGGAAGCCCTGCACTCAAAGATCCGGTCTGTTGATTATGCCATCCGGAATTTCAGGGAGGAGCCGGATGCATTGATCATTTTTGACAGTGACAACCTGGTTCATCCAGAATACCTGGCCCGCCTCAACTGCTATTTTCAGCGGGGTTTCAGGGTCGTTCAGACACATATGCTCTCCAAAAACACGGAAAACAGGTATGCCATGCTGGATACAATGGGCCATGTCTACTACAATTTCGTGGAACGAATAGCGAAGATGCAGCTGGGAATGTCGTCCGCTATCCTCGGGCTGGGTATTGCAATTGATTTTCCCCTCTACAGGGAGGTCCGTTACCAGGATACGATCGGCGGTTTTGATAAAAAGCTGCAATCTCAACTGGCCAGGAAGGTCAGACATATCGCATTTGCCGGGGACGCCATTGTCTATGATGAGAAAGTGGAGGATGGCGCCGTATTACAAAAACAGCGGACCCGGTGGATCTATTCCTATTTCAACCATTTTAAAGAAGGATGGCTGCTCATAAAAGCAGGATTCCGGCACTTAAATACCGGAAGGATTTTACTGGGGATTTCCATGGTTCGTCCTCCCATGATCCTTATCCTGCTGGCAGTGGTGATCCTGGTGATCCTAACCATGTTTATTGATAGCAGCCTTCTCGGGTGGTGGGCCGCAGTTGTATCTCTTTTTGTCGTGAACTTTATTCTCATTGTTGCCACGCAGAACCGGCAAAAAGGGATCCTTCGGTCATTAAAATACCTTCCGCTGCTGCTGCTGAGTCAGGTGAGGGCATTTCTCAATATGAAACAGGCGAAACAGGATTTTTTAAAAACCGAGCATAACCGGATTATTTATATTGACGAATTACTGCGAAATGAGCGTACTTAAAACTACCTATTATTCGGTTTGTTCGCTGCTGCCCATGCCACTCGTCAAATCCACCGGGCCGCGGGAAACCCTTTTTCCCTACCAGCATACGGTAAGTGATGAATTTCTCCCGCACATAGGGCATTTATATACCGTTAAAAATCAGCGGCAGTTTATAGCTGATCTTGATTTTTTGCTGAAACATTACCGGCCAGTAGCCCTGTCCGATATAATAAGATCCGTTAAGTCTTATTCCGCATTACCCCGGCGATCCTTTTTGCTCAGTTTTGATGACGGGCTCAGGGGGGCTCACGATATCATTGCACCCATTCTTGAAAAAAAGGGAGTGCCGGCCTGTTTTTTTATTAACCCGGCTTTTATTGATAACAGGTTGCTTTTTTACAGGTGCAAGATCAGCCTGCTGATAGACTTTTTATTGAAGAACAGGGACAGCGTATCTTATTTAAGTTTATACCAGGGGATCCTGGGTGCGGGAAGAAAGTCACTGAAAGAAACGATTGCCATGTTGCGGGCCGTAACCACAGCCAATTCATGGCGGCTGGATAAAATTTCGGAAAGCGCGGGAATTTCATTTGATGACTTTCTCCGTTCAGACCGGCCATTTCTCACCCGGGACCAGTTGATTTCGCTGCATCAAAGAGGATTTAGTATCGGTGCACATAGCATGGACCATCCTTATTTCCGGCAGCTGTCCCTGGCGGAACAATTCAGCCAGGTTACCGGTTCATGCCGGTATGTGAATGAACTGCTGGGGACTGACAATTGTTGTTTTTCTTTTCCGCATAGTGATCGCGGTCTTTCAGCAACGCTGTTCAACCAGCTTCGTGAACTGGATGTCCCGTTGTTTTTCGGGATACAGAACCAGAAAGAGGAGCTGGAAAACCGGATGCTGCACCGGTTCAATGCAGAACGCCCGGAAATTAATTTTGCTTCCCTGGTAAAAGGGCTCTGGCTGCTGACAGGGCTCCGGAAGATGACCCGGACGAACAGGGTAAAACGTAGATTGTAGTAAACTGAAAATAAAAGTGCCGGATGTTAAGCACAAAAGTCAAAGAATCGCTCGGGCCTTTATTTACCATTGCCAATAAGATCAGGCTGGTTTACCTGCGCATCAAGTACACCGGGAATCAGGTGCAGTGCACCTGTTGCGGAAGCAGGTTCCGTGAATTTGCGCCCTTTGGCGGTAACCGCCGGAAGAACGCCTGGTGCCCTTCCTGCGAAAGCCTGGAGCGGCACAGGTTATTATGGATGTACTTTGAGAATAAAACGGATTTATATACGGCTCCATTAAAGGTTTTACACATCAGCCCCGAAACGGTTTTTTTTCACCGCCTGAAAAAGCTGAAGAATATCGAGTACCATCCCGTTGACATTTATCCGCATATGTATCCTGAGGGAACCGTTTTTTTTGACCTGCTGAACCCCGGCCTGCCGGATAACTCGTTTGACGTTATTATTTGCAACCATGTCTTTCAGTATATTGAGGATGATAAAAGGGCAATGCATAAAATCTATAAACTGATGAAAAAGGGGGGCTGGGGCATTTTACAGGTGCCTATTGATACAACCCGTACAGTTACGTATGAAGACCGTTCCATTACGGATCCCCTGGAACGGGAAAAAGCGTACGGGCTGAAGGATCATGTACGTTATTACAGCTATGATTACGCGGATAAATTAAGAAGTGCAGGGTTCCATGTGAAAGTGGATGACTATACCGCAGAGTTTTCAGATGAGGAAATTCATAAATATGGCTTCTGGAAAGGGGATGCTGTTTACTATTGTACGAAATGAACCGGTCCGTTAAAAGCATACTACTGCGACTCCTTTTTTGGGGAAACATCGGATGCATCCTGTTGTTGCTGGCAGGCAATGCGGCACCCTGGCTGGATCCGAACCGGTGGTGGCCGTTTGCACTGGCAGGTATCCTATTCCCTCTGACGGTGATCGCCGCATTGTTGTTTTTCTTTTTCTGGCTGATTGTCAGACCCAGGAAATCAGTTTTTTCTTTGCTCGCATTGCTGGTAAGTATACCGAATTGTATTATCACTTTCGGATTCGCGATCCCCCTGAAGTTCAACCCGTATAAAAAGGAAGGGGACATACGTATTGTGACATGGAATACCGGGCTCATGAATTACACCGCGCCGGACAGTAATACGGCCATTCGCAAGAACGAGGTAATATTCCAAAAACTGAGAGAAACGGATGCGGATATTATCTGTTTGCAGGAGTTCTTCACTGCAGTTGTCCCGGGCCATCACCTGAACTTCATTGACTCCATCGCCAAAATGACCCATTTGCCCTACCATTACTTTTCCTTCGATATTCCAAAATTTGAAGGGAAATTCTACAGCGGGACCATCCTGTTCAGCAGGTTTGCTTTTGCAGACACACAGCGGATCGCCTACCCGAAGCCATTTGCGGGCAGTATACTAAAGACAGGTGTTGTTAGAGGCACGGATACCATTGACATTATCACCACCCGGCTGCAGTCGGTTCATTTTGAACGGGATGATTACAGGGCCCTGAATAACCTGAAAAGCGGTTCGGAGGAGGGGCTGCCGGGGGCCAAAAACATTATTCAAAAACTTCGGCAGGGTTACCGGCAAAGAGTGATACAGGTGAAAATACTGAAGGAATTAATCGGGAAAAGCAATCGCCCCCTTATCGTTACCGGCGACATCAATGACGTACCGGTAAGCTACACGTATGCTGAGATCAGTAATGACCTGAATGATGCCTGGAATAAAAAAGGGGCAGGACTGGGGCGGACGTTTATATACATTTCACCTACCCTCAGAATAGACCATGTTTTTTTTAATGACCATTTTGAATCAAGGCAAGTGGACCGGATTCTTTCCGGAAAAGCAAGTGATCATAATGGATTAATTACAGACCTGGTTCTGAAAAAATAGCCGGATATGTTCGGATGATTGTCATTCCGGGTAACCACATGGGCTTTTTCCGTTAAAAATTCCATTCTTCCGATTGGGAAGTTTTCACACAGGTGTCTGAAGGTTAATTAAATGCAATCTTTTTTTACATAAAAAAAGTGAAGTATTTACAGTAAATGAAGTAAATGAATTAATTTTATCAGGGGAATAATTTACGATCTGTTTCATCCTTAAACCTTATCAACATGAAAAAACTATACTTAAGTCTGGCGTTATCCCTCTTTTTATCCTTTAACGGGTGGGCACAACCCGCTACGGGTCTGGATTTTGACGGAGTGGATGATTATGTTTCCTGCGGGAATATACTTCCCCCGTCCTATACGAAGGAAGCATGGATAAACCTTACCAGCCTTTCATTTTTCAATAACATTATTTCCAGTAGCGGGAGCGGGGACCATGCTTTCTGGGCTCCGGCTTCTTATGGTAGTCAATTATCAGCCGGACATAACTTCACCTGGAATTATGTGCAGGACCCCACTCCATTGGTGGCGGGTACCTGGTATCACGTGGCGGTAACTTACGATGCCGCCACAACTACGATGAAATTATACAAGAATGGAGTTCTTGTATCCTCCAATAATGCCGTGCCTCCCTTCGCAAACGGGAATGGGGTCAGCATCGGTGCTTATGGGAATGTGGCGACCCTGATCGGGGGAATGGATGAGGTGAGGATCTGGAACAGGGCGCTTTGCCAGGATGAGATACAGAGTAATATGAACTGCGGGCTTAACCCCACGAATCAAAACGGACTTTTGGCCCTGTATCATTTTGACCAGGGTACTATTGGCGCTGATAATTCAGGTATTACCACGCTTACCGATGCCAGCGGTAACGGGAATGACGGCACCCTTAATAATTTTGCATTGAACGGGGCAACTTCTAACTGGGCCACGGGAACCGTTTCCGGAACCTGTTCGGTATTTGTACCAATCGCCCTTGCAGGCACACCTGGCGGAGGAACTTTGAACGTTACCCAGGATGTAAATGTGGCAGGCACCTATTATATCGCCACCGATTGCGGTGTTATCAGCAGGGTCCTGCCTTCCGGCGCAACACCGGTAAGCGGCAGTATCACCAGCAGGGTGACCATTGACGCCACTGTTCAATCTTATAGCGGCAGCCCGTATGTACAGCGTCACTATGACGTCGAGCCTGCTGTTAATGCGGCCAATGCCACAGGCACCATTACACTATATTTTAAACAAGTAGAATTCGATGCCTATAGTACAGCAAGCGGCCTTTACCCTGATTTACCCGTTTCAGGCGCCGATGCAACAGGTATAGCTAACCTGCGTATTACCCAGTACCATGGGACCGGAACGGCCCCTGGAAATTATACAGGTCCTGCCATATTGATTGACCCTGTTGACGGGAATATAGTTTGGAACAGCGGATTAAGCAGATGGGAGGTTACAATTGATGTTACCGGGTTCAGCGGGTTTTATGCCCATACAACGCTTGGGGGGGTTTTACCCGTAAATCTTGTCAGCTTCAGTGGTATCAGCAACGGCCCCTACAATAAGATGCAGTGGGTAACAGCCGGAGAACTAAACAGCGATTATTTTGACCGGGACAGA
>JBGATE010000085.1:0-4226 GCA_044229375.1 Chitinophagaceae bacterium | reverse complement strand
CTTCAGCAAAACAGCGACCATACCCGCTCAAAACAACAGCGACAATAGCCGCTACTACAGCTTTAATGATTTGAAAGGCACCAGCCCTGTCTATTATTACCGTTTAAAAATGGTTGACAGGGATGGTTCATTCACCTACTCTGCCATCATAAGGATAAGCAGCAAACAAAACAGCTTCATAACTGTTTATCCCAATCCTGCAAGGGAAACCATAACGGTGAGTGTAAGCGATACTAAATTGCTCAAAACGGAGATCAGGATCACCGATATGAACGGCAGGCAGGTCAGATCGGTTACGCTAAACAATCTCCAGCAGCCTGTTAATATAACCCGGCTAAGCCCGGGTACCTATATGATTCAGTTTGCAGACGGCAGTTTTACAAAATTTGTAAAACAGTAAGATCTGTTTCCGGGTATTCGGTAGAACCGCAGTAGGCATACTGCGGTTTTTTTTAGATCCTTACAGGTGTAATGGGGATAATTATTGACCGGTACGGAACAGTGGGTGTTCAGTACATATTACTTCGGGTGTATTCAGGAAGAATATTTCATGAAATAAAGGTCAGTGAATCAGCAGTTTCGCTGTTTGGAAATAGTCACCTGCCTGCACTTTTAATATGTAAATACCCGTTGCAATACCGGGTAGCAGGTAGCGATGTGTGACAGAGCCGGCAAATTGTTTTATGATCTTGCCGTTCATGTCCACCAAATTCATTGCCGTGATCGTTCTGTCAGATTGAACCACGACCTCCCGGGTGGCAGGGTTGGGCGAGACTGTCAGCGTCAGGTTTTTTGAGAAATCAGCTTTTACGATCCGGCTGTAGGTAAAGGAACCGGTTTGGTCAATTTGCTTCAACCGGTAAAAGTTTACGCCGGGGGCAGGATGGTTGTCCGTGGTGGAATAAATATGCCTCCCGGTAGTGTTAATAGCGGAAACACGGGCGGTTTTTTGCCACATCCCGTTACCGGCACTTCTTTCTATGTCAAAATAGTCAACGGCCTCTTCATTTTCCGTTTCCCAAAACAGGCCAACTCCATTGGATTGTCTGAACGCATTAAAATTGACTAGTTTCAACGGTAAAACTATATGCCTGAGACACAAGGAGTCAAGGATGTGCTCATTCCTGGTCCGGGTTGAATACAGGCTATGACCATTATTGTTAACATGCACATTGTCGCCAAAACTGTAAAAAATATTTATGGTGCCATCCGGGTTGGCGACGTCCGTCCAGAAGTCAATCGCCTTCGCACCAAATCGCTGGTAAGTCCAGTCGCGAAACTCCATGAGGAATCCTCTTTCCGTCGGGCTTAACGAATTCCTCGGTTGCGTGGTGGTGACCCATACCGGTATATTGGCAGAATCAGCAAGCCACATAGTGCGTTCATAATTATCCTTGCTTTCCTGTTGCGGTATCCCAAGCGCAATATCATTTGAAGGAAGGTTGATGATGATCGCATCCGGGTTATATGTCAGTGCTTTGGTGATATTCCGGTCGGGATCGGGGAAGAACGGCCTGTTGGGCGGCGGTACAAATCCTGTGGGACACAATACATGGTAGGTTGTTAGTCCCAGTGTGGCCAGATTGATGATCGTATTTTGTGGATTTTTGCTTTGAATGTAATTTTTAAATTTATTTACAAATGAACTGTCGATCGGTACAGCCCCTGTGCCATATGCGGTGGATGATCCCAGCACAACTATTCTGAATGCAGGGCTGCAGTTCAGGGAATCCCCATTCTCAGTTTGCTGGGCGAAATTGCTGGTCTGAAAAAAGAAGTGTAACGCCACTAAAAAAAATAACTGAATACGAAACAGGCGCGTGACCTGAAAGGATTCCCTGCAAATTAATATCAACCATCGTGGTAAAATCTGTTTCATAATTTGAGGGGATATGATGAATATCGATATTAAATTCTCCGTACCAGACAACTCCTTTCTCTTATTCCAATAGTGTAAAAATCACATTGTACCAGGCCTTTCGTCTTTTCAAGAAGTTCCTTGATGATATACTTCCAAAGCGACCTGAACAGCGAAGTGTTTAAGTGTCACTATAAAATTAAGCCAAAGAAAAATAAAATGCGTTTTTGGATGCCAAAAATATTCGGGGCTATTTACCGGTAGGCGGCATTACAAGAGGCATAACCCGCAATATGCCCCTGTGCCCGGGATTGGAATTGAAACCATGTTGCTGCCGCGGTCCTGCCTGCCTGCCGGCAGGCAGGGAACCAGGGCGCTGGTTATAAAATGAGAGACGCGATATATCGCGTCTCTACATGTGCCCGGGACTGGAATCGAACCAGCACATCCTTGCGAACGGCAGATTTTGAGTCTGCTGCGTCTACCAATTCCGCCACCCGGGCGGGGCTGCAAAAATATACGTGAAACAGTGAAGTTGGAAATTTAAAATGGATAATGTCAGCCAGGCAGCCAGCCAAGTAGTCTTGCAGTCTTGCAATCTTGCAGCCAGGCAGATGTCAGTTAAGTTAATTGGGGCATAAGGGTCAAAAGTGTCAGATGCCCGACTGTACGACTGCCCGACTGCTGGGCTGTAAGACTGTATGGCTGGCTGCCTGGCTGCAAGATTGCAGGGCTGCTAGGCTGACAACTGTTCCCTGATCCGGTCGATATATTTCTTCTTGTAATAATATTCCTTCACTTGCAACAACTCTTTTTCGGTAGTAATACCTTCCTGATAATGCTCCACTATTTCATGAACAGGCGCATATATTTCGTTTTGAAGATCCGTGATCGCCGATTTGACCTTTTCCCGGACTCCGGGGTCATCGGCATCCATCATGGATTCGTTAATTTCCAGTATTTCCATTAAAAAACCGGGCGGAAGCTCATATTTTTCCTCTTCTTCCAGGAGTCCTTTTAGCTGCAAGACGTATTTGATGGTCTCATCCGGGTTTTGAAAGACGCGGAAAGCCTTGTTCAGCATGGCCGACATTTCCAGGGCCTCTGCCTGCTCTCCGGGAGAAGCATTGGAAAAGTAATCCGGGTGGTATTTCCTGCTGAGTTCAAAGTACTTACGGGGCAGGGTTGACTTATCCACTTTAAGCCGGGGTGAAATTTCAAAGAGGTCAAAATAGTTCATTCCGTTTATATTTATCCGGGGTCTTTCTTAAAGAATTATCCTTAGTTTAGGTTACAAAATTAACCCGTTTGGCTACAAATAAAGGACATGGTGGTATGGAGGTGATCAGGAACTTCCCGGATGAGGAAATTATAATGAATATCCGTTCCGGACGGAGGATGGAGGAGACGATAAAGGCCCTCTACCGCGGTCATTTTGAGCAGTTGTGCAGCTATATCACGTTCAATAGCGGTAGCCGGCAGGACGCGGAGGATATTTTCCAGGAGGTGGTGGTGAGTTTCATTGACCTGGTTCAAAAAGACAGGTTCCGGGGGGATTCGAGCATCAAGACCTTCCTTTTTTCCATGAACCGTCATACCTGGCTCAATGAACTCAAAAGAAGGGGGAGACAGCTGGCCCGGGAGGAAAAGTCTGAAAAGGGCCAGGAAAGGGTGGAACAGGATACCGGCCAACTGATCGCCGGCAGGGAAGAAAAAGCGGCGATCGCCGCCCTCGTGGGGGCACTCGGTGCAACCTGCCAAAAGATACTGGTGCTTTTTTACTATGAGAACCTGTCGATGCGGGAGATACTGGAAGCGACCGATTACGAAAATGAACAGGTGGTCAGGAACAAGAAATACAAGTGCCTGAAACAACTGGAACAAATGCTTAACGAAAAACCACATTTAAAGCAAACCCTGAAAAATCTTTTGCATGGATAATTCTACTCATGGCATGTCTGAACAACTGGTACGATACCTGGATGGTGAATTATCCGCCGTTGATAAAAAGGCCGTGGAAGATTTGCTGGCAGCGGACCCGGTGGTAAAATCGGAACTGGAAAGCCTGCAGCAAACCCGCGCGGCGGTCCGTTTTTACGGGCTCCGGCAAAAAGTGGGAACCATACATGGCGAAATGATGGAAGAGCTGAACCCCCGGGTTGTGAAAATGAGCTCCGGGAAAAAAATCCTCCGGTACAGCCTGGCCGCGGCCGCGAGTATTGTATTGCTGGTGGGGGCTTACCTGGCGTACAATTTCTTTACCTTATCGCCCAACAAAGTTTTCTCGGCCAACTACAATACCTATGAACTGAGCACGCTCCGGGATGGCGGGGAACCAGCGCCTTCCAAGGCTGAAAAAGCTTTCCGG
>JBGATE010000084.1:11801-12056 GCA_044229375.1 Chitinophagaceae bacterium | reverse complement strand
TTTCCTTTGAAATGAGTTCGGATACCAGCGTGATCCCGGCTCCCAGTTCCCCGGCCAGTCCCAAACCGGCAATGAAGCGGATCATTTTGAATTGCTGCGGTGTTTCAACAAATCCATTGGCGATATTGGCCAGCGAGTACAGTATGATGGACCCGAAGAGTACACTGAGACGGCCTTTTTTATCGCCCATCACCCCCCAGGTGGTCCCCGCGGGGCGGCGGGGCGCGAGCGGGCGCGGGAGGGGGGGCGCGCGGG
>JBGATE010000084.1:0-11791 GCA_044229375.1 Chitinophagaceae bacterium | reverse complement strand
GCCCATCACCCCCCAGATGATCCCCCCGATGAGAAGACCCGCCATCTGCCACATGATGATGCTCTCGCCCTGCGAAAGCACTTCCGTTTCGTTCAATCCAAGTGAACGCAGGCTGGGCACCCTTGTGATGCTGAATAAAAGCAGGTCATAGATATCAACAAAATACCCCAGCGCCGCCACGATCACGGGTACGGAAAGTATACCGTAGGTTTTTTGCTGCTGCATTCGGTCAGGAATTTGTATTCTTTACAGTGGGCTCTCCCGGATTCTTCTTTTTTCCGGTTATCAATTTAATGATGACCGGCGCCGTTGTCACCAGTACGATGCCGAGTACGATCAGTTCCAGGTGTTCTTTCAGGTCAAACCCAAATTGTTTTTCGATCCATTTCTGGAGAAAAAATCCCCCCAGTACCATGGTTATCACCCATGCGATGCATCCGACCACGTTGAAAAAATGAAACTTCTTTTTATCCATCTGCACGATCCCGGCCACGATCGGGGCGAAGGTGCGGATAAAGGGAAGGAAACGGGCGCCGATCACGGCAAGTCCGCCATGCTTCTCGTAAAAATCATGTGCCTGGTGCAGGTACTTTTTCTTGAACAGAAACCGGTCCTTCCAGTGGTACATGGCGGGTCCCACTTTTTTGCCCGTCCAGTATCCCACCGTGTTTCCCGCGATACCGCAAAGGGAGATCAGTCCCACCAGCACCAGCAGGTCGAGCCAGTAGGTATACGGATAATCAAACCCGAAATGCTGCAGGAACTGGTAACCCAGTCCCGGTTTGACCTCCCCGGTTTTAGTAGTTATTTCATGAGCGAATATCCCGGTTACAAACAACAGGGAATCCCCCGGAAGAAAGAAACCGACAAACAATCCCGTTTCGGCAAATATCACGAACAGCAACAACCATAATCCGCCGTTCTCCACATACCACTGGGGCTGTAACAACTGGGTCCATTGAAAACCATCTAACAGGTACATCAGTTCCATTATGCTCTCCTTTTTATTCTGCTGTTATTCAATGATGGCATCTGCGTCATGTTCATTGAATGCCACCGCTTTTTTGTCATCGAATTCACCTTCCCAGCGGGCGATCACACAACTGGCAAGTGTATTGCCGACCACGTTGACCGAAGTGCGGGCCATATCCATCAGCTCATCGATACCGTAAATGGCCATGATGGGCCAGAGCGGAAAATGAAAGGTGGACGCCGTGGCTATTAATATCACCAGGGATGCTCTTGGTACTGCCGCCACACCCTTGCTCGTCAGCATGAGGGTGAGACCGATGAGCAGTTGTTCACCAAAGGAAAGATCGATCCCCGTGGCCTGGGCAACGAACACCGAAGCCAGGGACAGATACAAGGTGGTGCCGTCCAGGTTAAACGTGTAACCGGTGGGTATTACAAACGAGACGATCTTTCTCGGCACCCCGAATTTTTCCATGTTCTCCAGCGCCTTTGGCAACGCGGAGTCGGAACTGGTAGTGGCGAAGGCGATGGAGACCGGCTCCCGGATGGCCTGTATGAATTTGCGTACCGGCACTTTTGCCACCCATAATGCAATGGGTAATAAAACGGCGACCAGGAAAACGATCAGTGCCACGTATAAAGTTACCAGCAGCAGGGCCAGGTTTTTCAGGATATCAATACCCAAATGCCCCACAGTAACGGCAATGGCGGCTCCCACACCAAAGGGAGCGACGTACATGATGATATTGGTGAACTTGAACATCGTTTCCGCCAGGCTTTCGGCAAACTCAAGCATGGGTTTTTTCTTCTTCTCATTGAGCAGGGCCAGTGCGATGCCAAAGATGACGCTGAAGAATACGATAGGCAATACATTCCCTTCGTAAATGGATTTGATGATATTCTCCGGGAAAATATCGATGATATGATCCTGCCATCCTTTGGGAGGCGTATCCGGAAGTTTATTGATCAGTCCTTCCGGAACCTGCACGCCCGCGCTGTCCAGTATGCTGATCACCCGGGCCTGCATCTGTCGCTCGGAAGAACGCGGAAGTTCTTTCAGCAGTTCCTTGGGAACATCGATTCCCTTACCCGCGCCGGTGATATTGATCGCCACCAGCCCGATCACAAGGGCGATGGTGGTGACCACTTCAAAATACAACAGGGATTTCCAACCCATCCTGCCTACCTGTTTCAGGTTGGCATGACTGGCAATACCCACTACGAGGGTCGCGAAAAGCAGGGGGGCGACGATCGTTTTAACCAGCCGCAGGAAAATGGTACTCAGGAATTTCAGGTCCTGCGATCCTTTGGGAAAATCGATCCCGATCTCTACCCCGATGGCCATCGCAACCAATATCCAGGTGGTCAGTGATCTTTTATATACAGCAAACAGAACCAGGCTGGCAATGAACACCCATCGGATCGTCAGCAGCGTTTCGCCCGGAATCGCGGCGATCCCCTGCATGTCCAGGAAATGGACAATGGCCACTACCGTAAACAAAGCAAAGGCAAGCAGTCCGGCTTTTCGTTGGTTCATGTTGAAAGTAGTAAGGTCTCAAAACTAAAGGTTTACTTCCAAATATGGACAAAATAAGAGACACCGATAGGGACCGGCTGCCGTTGGTAAATCTTTTGCCTGTTTATGGCAGAAATCACTATTTTTCCAGATACGAAACCGGTAACTGCTTTTACCAAACCAACAATATGTCTGAACATTCAGCTTCATTCAAACCTTCCCTTGGACTGTTTGACGGCACCATGATTGTAGCCGGTTCAATGATCGGCTCGGGTATCTTTATTGTCAGTGCGGATATTACCCGGAATGTGGGCAGCGCAGGTTGGCTGATCGCGGTTTGGGTGATCACCGGATTCATGACACTGAGCGCGGCGCTGAGTTATGGTGAATTAAGCGGGATGTATCCCAAAGCAGGCGGGCAGTATGTCTACCTGAAAGAAGCCTATAACCCGCTGGTAGCCTTCCTTTACGGGTGGAGTCTTTTTGCCGTGATCCAGACCGCTACGATTGCCGCCGTTGGTGTGGCCTTTTCCAAATTCCTCAGCTACCTGGTTCCGCAACTGGGAAATGAATACTTATTGTTTGATGCGGGTTTTACAAAAGTCTATTCGGGCCAGCTGGTTTCGATCGCCATTATTGTCATTCTCACTTTTGTCAATTCCAAAGGCATTAAAGAAGGAAAATTTATTCAATCACTCTTCACTTCCGCCAAACTGCTGGCCTTATTCGGACTCATCCTGTTTGGATTCATCCTTGCCAAAGAGAGTTACTGGTCACAGAACTGGGCCAGCGGTTTCACTGCCGCGCAACCGGTTGTGGATGCGGCAGGAAACATCAGCTGGACGGGGATCGGGGGAGCCGCGCTGATGGGCGCCATCGCTGCGGCAATGGTGGGATCGATCTTCAGCAGTGATGCATGGAACAATGTTACCTTCATCGCAGGGGAGATGAAAAATCCCAAACGCAATATCGGGATGAGCCTTTTCCTGGGAACACTGATCGTTACGATCATTTATGTTGCCGCAAACCTGATGTACCTGAATGTTCTCCCGCTGAATGAACTGGCGTATGCCGAAAAGGACCGCGTGGCCGTGGCGGCGGCTAACAAGATCTTCCCCGATTTTGGCACCATCCTCATTGCGGTACTGATCATGGTGTCCACTTTTGGCTGCAACAACGGGCTGATACTGGCAGGGGCCCGCGTGTATTATACCATGGCGAAGGACGGGGTCTTTTTTAAGAGTGTCGGAAACCTGAACAAACATTCCGTACCGCAAGCGGCACTCTGGATCCAGTGTATCGCTGCCAGTATCTGGAGCCTGAGCGGCAAGTACGGGCAGCTGCTGGACATGATCTCCTTTGTAGTGGTTTTGTTTTATGTGCTCACGATCATCGGCATCTTTATCCTGCGGAAAAAAAGACCCGAGGCGGAACGCCCTTACAAAGCATTCGGATACCCGGTCATCCCCTTCATCTATATCGTAATGGGGCTTGCTTTTTGCATTCTTCTTATTATTTATAAACCGCAATTCACCTGGCCGGGGCTTATCATTGTACTGATCGGCATCCCCCTGTATTACCTGGCCGTTTCCAGGCAAAAACCGGCAAAAGAATAATGATTTAGTTTGTATCCTTATCTTAGTCACTCATTAAAAACCAACTCATGAGTTTATTTGTCAGAAAACCGATGGCAGCTTTGATGAATGAAGCGGCGGAAACCGGAACACATACCCTGAAAAAAACATTGGGTGCAAGGGGTCTTGTAGCCCTTGGTATCGGCGCCATCATCGGTGCGGGTTTATTCTCCATTACCGGTATGGCGGCCGCCAATCATGCGGGACCGGCCATCACCATTTCATTTGTTGTGGCGGGACTGGGCTGTTTATTCGCCGGACTCTGCTATGCCGAATTCGCTTCCATGATCCCGGTTGCCGGAAGCGCCTATACGTACTCTTATGCCACCATGGGTGAATTCATGGCCTGGATCATCGGCTGGGACCTGGTGCTGGAATACGCGGTGGGCGCCGCCACGGTGGGTATTAGCTGGAGCCGTTACCTGGGCAAGTTCCTGGAAGGATTTGGTGTGCATCTTCCGCATGATCTCATGGCCGGCCCCTGGGACGGGGGTGTCATCAACCTTCCCGCGGTATTTATCATTGTATTGATGAGCTTGCTGTTGATCAGGGGCACAAGAGAAAGTGCTTTGGTGAACAGCATCATCGTTGTCATCAAGATATCCGTGGTGGTTACTTTCATCATACTCGGATGGAAATATATCAATACTTCTAATTATGATCCCTATATACCTGATAACACCGGTAAGTTTGGAGATTTCGGATTCAGCGGCATTATACGCGCCGCAGCGATCGTTTTCTTTGCCTACATAGGATTTGATGCCGTGAGCACGGCTGCGCAGGAAGCCAAGAATCCGAAACGGGATATGCCGATCGGTATCCTGGGTTCACTGCTGATCTGTACCATATTATATATACTGTTTGCGCATGTCATGACCGGCGTGACCAGTTACACAACATTTGTCGGACAGGATGGCATCGCTCCAGTTGCGGTGGCCATTGACCATATGGGAACTCCCGATGCGGCCGGTGTTATCCAACCGGATTATCCCTGGCTGAACCGCGCTATCGTTGTGGCCATCCTTTTTGGCTATTCATCGGTGATACTGGTGATGCTGATGGGACAAAGCCGGGTTTTCTACAGTATGAGTAAAGATGGGTTGATCCCTAAAATATTTTCCAGCGTCAAGGGGTATGGGTGATGCGCAAAAAGATGCCTGAATTACCCAGGGCGTTCAAAACACCGATGGTTCCGTTGGTTCCGATCCTGGGAATCGCCACCTGTTTATTCATGATGGTGTTCCTCCCCATGGATACCTGGATCCGCTTATTGGTATGGATGCTGATAGGTTTGGACATTTACCTGGTGTACGGAGTGAAGAACAGCCATCTGGGCAACGGGACCACCGGAAGAAGAGGGATGAGGATAGCCAGGTATACCGGCATTGCACTGGCAGTTTTACTGGCCATCGTGGGTTTCCTGCACCAGCAAACGGTTGGATTTGAGGCGGACAGGACCCTGTTCTATATTTCTCTTGTCTTTGCTGTTTTTCATATGGCGCTTTATGCCAGTAAACTCGGAAGAGCCGAAGAAAAATAACGGCCCCGCGTTTGAAACCTAACTGAAAAACCGTCCCGCAATCAGCAGGGCGGTTTTTCTTTTGCGGCTATTGCCTTAAATTTGCCCCGCCTACGCTAAAGCTACGGTGGGCGAAACCCGCCTACGCTAAAGCTATGGCGGACCAAACTCGCCTACGCTAAAGCTACGGCGGACCAAACCCGCCTATACTAAAGCTTCGGAGGACGAGCCGGCGGGCAAGCCCGCAATTTGACCGATTTGACCCTTTTGACCTAATGACTGAATAACCATGGGAAGAATATTTGAAGTACGAAAATCCACCATGTTCGCCCGCTGGGACAAGATGGCCAAGCAGTTTTCCCGGATCGGGAAAGAAATTGTGATCGCGGTAAAGGCCGGTGGACCCGATCCCGCCACCAACCCCGCGCTCCGTCGCTGTTTCCAGAATGCCAAGGCCGTGAATATGCCCAAGGACCGGGTGGAAGCCGCCATCAAAAGAGCGCAGGGCAAAGAGATGGCCAACTATGATGAGATCCTGTACGAAGGATATGCACCGCATGGTGTTGCGATACTGGTGGAAACAGCCACCGATAACCATGTGCGAACGGTGGCCAATGTTAAATCACATTTCAATAAAGGAGGCGGAACCCTCGGCAACAGCGGCAGCGTGTCCTTCCAGTTCAAGAAGATGGGTGTGTTTAAACTAAAACCTGAGGGTTTGAATGCAGAAGAAATGGAACTGGAGCTGATCGATTTTGGCCTGGAAGAACTGGGGGAAAGCACCGGTGAGAATGGCGAAGATATTTTAGTGGTGCGCTGCGGCTTCACCGATTTTGGTCACATGCAAAAGGCGCTGGAGGATAAAGGCATTACACCGATCAGCGCCGAACTGGAATGGATACCATCCACAACTGTTCCTGTTAATGATGAGCAGGCCGCAGATGTGAGCAAGCTGATCGAGAAACTGGAGCAGGATGAAGATGTGCAAAAAGTGTTTCACAATATGGGTTAAGTAAACCGGGTACCTACTCTTTCCTGATCAGGATCGTGCTTTCTTTCAGTTATTTCTTTTAATTTATTAAGGGACGTTCCCCATACGGCAAACGTCCCTTAACTGTTTATTACGATGTTCATTGCCGGGTCTTTACCGGTATCCCGACGGGCCTGTTAATACCGCCGCTGGTTTTTTCCTTCATAATGATATTGATGGAACCACCCTTGCGCAGGATGGGCTCTGTTTCAATAACGATATATCCCTGTAAAGAGCCATCGGGTCTCTTCTTTACATTCTCAAAATAAACCTTATGCGTCTTCAGACTCCTAACGAGGGAATTGTCCCGTACTGTCAGGAGTACTGTACCCTGGTACTTTATCGTCAGGGTTTCTTCCGGTATATCCAAAACGGGATAATCCGTGAATTCAAAACCAACCCCGTCGATCAAAATTTCACGGGTCGTGCGGTTGACCTTAAGCTGGTTGGTGGGAAGGGTAAAAGCCTTGTAAAACCGCATCCGCTGACCAAGTCCTGACGCGGCTACCTCTCCGTTACCTGTCTTCTGGAAATAACCGGTACCATCGACAACCGCGATCATCTGCGTTTCATCTCCATTTTTTTGCCAGATCTGGTTGACGGGATGAATCTCGTTGTGTTTCCGCAGGTCAATATTGCCCAGTGATTGCGGGGTGTCATCGATTCGGATGATTTTCCCGTTTGTGTATTATAATTCGAAAGATAGAAGGGTTTCACTTCACCTTCGATATCCTCAAAGGTCTCATCGATCCACCGGTTGCTCAGCACAGACCTGAACCGTTCGGATGGCACCAGGCTAAAACATACGTCTTTGTCAAGCGTGACCTGTGTATGCATATAGTCCTGGGAACATATAAATGCATCTCCCTTCATCGTACCGCAAACCGTGGTCTTGTGTTCAGAGACCGGGTACCAGCAATCCATATTCATTTTTGTGGAACCGGATCCGAATATCCAGTCCTTGATATCCCCGGCAATATCGGTTACCACCTCGAAAGGTTTGACCAGGAAACCGGCCCTGCCCAGTTTTTCAGCCGCCCAGTCAAAGAATTTACCGGGAAGCCGCGCCGGGTCGATCACCTTGTTATATTTATACACTTCCTCCCCGTCCTGGTTGTGATGATAATAGAACGGTTTCGTGGTTTCTCCGCCGAGCACGGCGATGCCCGACTGGTTAACCAGTATATCATTCAATTCATCGATCTCGGCCTGGGTAGCCGCCGGGGCATAGGAATAATCATCCGGGTTACCGGTCTCTGATAAGGAGGAAGCAACGGCCGGGGGTGAATTATCCGGTTTTACCCCGTTTGCCCGTTCTCTTTCCCAATGACCGGCCACAAACTCATTATTGGTAATCCTGCCTCTCACATACATGTAACCGGGTCGAATGGCGCTGAAGACTCGCAGGAAGGAGATCTTATCATTGAAACCGTACACCGAGAGATCCGGGCTATCTTCCATCAGGTCGATATAATTTCCATAACCGCCTTTTTCATTCGCATGTTCATACACCAGGACCACCCAGCCTTTCGGGACCCTGAAGGAAGAAGCAAGATCATTCAGATCAGCAGGACCGGACAACACAAAGTCCCCGATACCAAAGGATTTGCTTTGCCCGCTGAAACCGGGATTTTCATAGAGTACAACTTTTTGCTCCTGCAGTGTGGCTTCCGGGAGGGTGGTCACCGGCACGGGTTTCGGCTTTGTTGTGGTCGGGGGAACTTTGCGATGATCACGGATCACCTGTGCGGACAAACTGCCCAGGAAAAGCAACGTGATGATAACAGCAATACTCTTTCTCATACGTATAGGTTTTACAGTGAATGCCGGTAATAAAATGTTCTCACAGCTAATATAAATCAGTAACAACGCCAGTGAGAAACGGAAAAGGGTAAAGATCAAATACCGGAAAGTTATCAGGCGGGTATGCGGGCTAAAGATAGCGCAATGAATATAATCCGGGCGATACAAATTGGAATAAATTCTGCAAAAAGTCGCCTGCCCCGGGGCGCTCCAAAGCGTTTACCTGCGGGTGGCTAACTTTGCCAGCATGCAGGAAAACCCCCTTATACTTTTCGATGGTGTTTGTAATTTCTGTAATTTCTGGGTGAATTTTGCCATTAAAAGGGACCGCAAAAAGAGATTAAGGTACACTCCCTTGCAAAGTGAAACAGCAAAAAGGGTACTGCCGGGATTCAACATCAACCCCACCGCACTCCATTCGGTGATATTTGTAGAAAAGGGCAGGCATTATACGCAATCATCAGCCGCTATCCGGATCTGCAAACACCTGGATGGCGGATGGAAACTGTTGTACGGTCTGATGATCATCCCAAAATTCATCCGGGATCCCCTCTACAATATCATTGCCCGCAACCGGTACAAATGGTTTGGAAAGAAAGATCATTGTATGATCCCTACACCGGAGATAAAAGAAAGGTTCCTGCCCTGAGCGCTATCCGCACGGGGTACATTACTGATCCAGCTTCCGCAGGATCAGCGACATGGCCGCGGCTCCGGCAAAATAAGAGATGAATACATACCCGTTGCTGAAGAGAAGGGAGAATTCCTTTGGATCGCGCCGGAATAAACCCCTGCTTAAAAAAAATACGGCAAAGGCAATGGCCAGCAGGGATACCACCAGCACCACATTACCCGCCTGCGCATCAATCTCCCTTTCTTTCCCCGCGAGCTGTTCGGCGGCCCCGATGGTAAATACGGCGCCAAACACACCGGTTACGATCCACAAAACGATCTGCAGTATAAAATTGGCAATGCACACCACTACTGTTGCAATGGCGAATGAAGCTATAAAGGCTGCTGTTTTTTTCACCGGATAGGGGGTCAGCGGCTCCGGATGGCCTCCGCCACTTTATCAATATTCAGGGCTCCGTAGTTAAACGTATGTTCAGATCCGTCGGAAAGGGTTATGATCACCTTCTTGGATAAAAAACTTTTTACAGTCTGAACATCGGTGATCAGTGATTTGTCAATTTCCAGGTAGCCTTCACTCCCCCATTTTACAAACATGGCTTCCGATAACAACCCTTTGGCCGAAACATCGTATTTCGCATCGTACAGTAATCGCTTATTGGTTACCGTAAGCTTACCGTTATATTTCCCGCCCCCGGGCGGAATGTAAAGGATGGTCCAGGTATCGATCGCTTGTTCACCGGCCGCCATTGTAAAAGGAGATTTTGACATTGTGTTTTATTTTATTTTAAGTTAGTTGATTTCTATCTGCCCTTTCATATAGAATACACAGGTCCCTCCCATGATCACCCGGTCACCCCTTTGTTCGCAATAGACCGTTCCTCCCCTGCGGGATAGTTGCAGGGCCGTCATTTTCGTTTTTCCAAGTTTCTCGCTACAGAACGGTCTCAGTTGCGAATGCTCTGATCCTGTCACCGCATACTAATCAATAACCGCGGTTGGAGAAAAGAACAGTGATACAAAATCAACATCCTTTCCCGGCGCTGTGATGATGACCATCTTACCGGCCTGTTTCATCAGCGAAAAATCAGGTTTGCAGTTTTTAACGGCATCCTCGTTCATCAGTTCCACGATATATTCCCTGTTTTGGTAAACCCCCGCGATCTCCGGCCGGCCGAGTGAGGCCAGCAGGGCATCAGGATACTCACTGACCCGCTCCGGTGGCCAGGAGGGAAAATCCATTTCCAGCAAATTCTTCCTGCGGGTAACCGTCAACAACCCGCTTTTTGAACTGAAAACCACTTTTCTTTTTTTGGACTTCAGCTTTTCAAAGATCACCCAGGCGGAAGCCAGCGTAGCATGACCGCAAAGGTTGATCTCGAGTGCCGGCGTGAACCAACGTATCGCGTAATCAGCCTGCCCATTCTTAAGGGGAACAAAGAAAGCGGTTTCCGCCAGGTTATTTTCCATGGCCAGTTGCTGCATCAGGTTGTCATCCATCCATTTTTTCAGCGGGATGACGGCAGCCGGGTTGCCGCTGAAAAGTTTGTCGGCAAATGCATCCACCTGGTAGATCGTGTATTTCATTCGTATCATTAAATAAGTAACAGGAGGAAGGAATTGCAAACATATCCTTCACCTATGGTCTATTGCTCCCGGAAAAATAAAAAAGTTAAAAAAACCTGTCATCCGGACAGGTTAGGAAAGATTGGGATCACTGCGGCAGGTCATCTTTATCCGCTTTCTTTTTCTTCTTCTTGCCATCCTCCAGCCGGAAAGATACCTTGCAGATAACCCCGTAGGACCGGATCTTTCCGTCCTTCACATGCACTTTCATATCCTTTACCCAAACAGAATCAATATTCCGGATTGTTTTAGCGGCTTCCTTCACGGCTTGTTTCACTGCATCATCAAATCCATTTTCAGAAGAAGCGATCAGTTCAATAACTTTTACAACTGCCATGGTTTAGATTTTATGGTAAATAATCAGATTGCACCGAGAAGGTACTAAATTTTACAGTAAATACGCAGGTGAGGTAATAAATAGTAAAGGTCCTCAATTTCTGTCCTTTTCTACCAGGGATGCAAGTGAGTATCCAACCCATTCGCGGAGGAATTTGTCCCAACCACGTTAAAACTCCTGCCTCCGCTTCCGCTTCGGCAGGCAAGTAGTCGGGCAATTCATTGCCTATTCTGCCATCATCTGTTGAATAACTGTTTCGATCTCTTCCGCATTGGGTTTGCTGAAATAATCGCCGTCGCTGCCATAAGCCGGGCGGTGAGCCTTGCCCGTTATGGTCCGGGGGGAGACATCCAGGTGCCGGTATCCGCCCTGTTCTTCCATTACTTTATTGAACATGTAGGCTGCCGCTCCGCCGGGAACATCTTCATCCACAAAAACGATCCGGTTGGTTTTCTTCAGCGATGCCAGGATCACATGATCCGTATCGAAAGGCAATAAGGTCTGTACATCCACCACTTCGCAATGGATACCCTGTGTTTCGAGTACCTGCGCCGCTTCCAAGATGATCCGGAGCGTGGAACCATAGGACACGATCGTTACATCCGTTCCTTCCTTAATGACTTCCGGCACACCCAGTGGAACGGTGTACTCTGTCAGGTTGGATGGTAATTTTTCCTTGAGCCGGTATCCATTGAGGCATTCGATAACGAGTCCCGGGTCGTTG
>JBGATE010000083.1:0-12224 GCA_044229375.1 Chitinophagaceae bacterium | reverse complement strand
ATCGGTAGTTCTCCCGATAGTTATCGGGATGGTTAGAATGCCGGCAGTTTAAAAATAGTTGGATCGGTAGTTCAGTTGGTTAGAATGCCGCCCTGTCACGGCGGAGGTCGCGGGTTCGAGTCCCGTCCGGTCCGCAAAAGCCCTGGTTATAAACCGGGGCTTTTCATTTATGCCGATTATGTCGGTATCATCCAAAGCGAGTTGGACATCTCATTTTACAATGGGCATATTGATGGCAGAAGAGATTCACTGCATATGTTTTTGCTTGTGCAAAGAATCATGATTGACATTCTTATAATTAAATGACTTCTTCACTTCCAACGCCGGAGTTTTTCGGAATCCCGATATCGCAAATGCTGTTATGGCAATACCGGTAATGGCAATCGACCATACATACGTTCTTCTTTCCAGCCAGAATTTATTGACGGATAACTTTGGAGCAGTATCTATTTTTTCAACCGGGGCATTGAATATATATCCGCTTTTGGGAATCGTTTCAATTATTTTTTTATCCCCGTCCTTGAATATTTTTCGCAACAGGGAGATGCCCTGCGTCAAACCCTCCCCACCCCCTCCATATCCATTCCAGATAGTTTCAATGATATGCTCCCGGCTGACTAATTTTTTCCTGTTTTCCATCAACAGGCAAAGCAGTTTCATCAGCCTGGGTTCTATATGAATATGATTGACCAGGTTCTTTTCAGGCGCAATAATGTATTCAGTGCCGACAGTAAAATGGACTTCTTTCATGAAACAGGGGGTTTTTAGTCTCAAAAACCTAAAATATAAAATCCAAACCTTTTCTAAAGCTAAAAAATAGATGAGTGGTAACCCCCGGATTTGATATTTGTGTCATTAAATTAAAATAGTATGAAAGTGATTTTTTTGGTACTGATTTTCTCAGCCAGGCTGGCAGCGAATTGCCAGGCCGGCAACAACCCGGCCAACAGGAGCAACATCCCGGACGCGGTCCTTTCATTTCTTTCAGGGTACTGGAAAGGAAGTTGTACTTACGAAGGCAAAACAAGATGGGTGGAACTTGAATTCGATAAGCCCGCATCGGGGGAGTTACTTATTAACTGGAGCATCAGGGAAACAGGTATTTTTCGCAAACCGTTTAGCTTTTGGAAATG
Source organism: Chitinophagaceae bacterium (assembly GCA_044229375.1). Classification (GTDB taxonomy): domain Bacteria; phylum Bacteroidota; class Bacteroidia; order Chitinophagales; family Chitinophagaceae; genus JJ008. Next base: position 11,091 of record JBGATE010000083.1, on the reverse strand, counting down.
GGAGGCCGAAAATGATTCCTTATTTCTGGAGGGCCGTTTTTTCAGGATAAAAGTAGATAAAAGCACACCCGGATCATTTGAAGCCACCATCAGCCGTCATGGTTTTTCAGCAAACTGCCGTTTTCAAAAAGATATTAGACCCGTTCTCCCTTATCAACAGCGAAATATTACATTTAAAAATGATACGGTGACGCTGGCCGGAACCCTTACTATCCCGCCCGGGAAGAATAAAATGCCGGCCATTGTTTTTTTACATGGATCGTCGTACGAAACAAGATGGGATTGGGCTCCCTATTTTGCAGACCTGTATTCACGGATGGGCATCGTGTGTTTGTTTTATGATAAAAGAGGGTGCGGGCAATCAACCGGAAGTTGGATCGGTTCTTCCCTGGAAGATCTCAGTGATGATGCGGCAAGTGCAATCGGGTATTTAAAATCACTTGATTTTGTCGATCAGGGCAATACCGGTTTTTGGGGGTTTAGTCAATCGGGCTGGGTGGCTACAAAATACCTGGAAAAATATCCTCCGCCTTCTTTTCTGATCATTTGTTCGGGTGGCGCACTTACACCGAGAGAAATTGAGATATTCGGTTATAAAAACTCGTTGCTTCAAAAGGGATTTGGAACCGCCCAGGTTGATTCGGGGTTATCGCTCGTCAATAAATATTTTGATTACCTGAGCTATAAAATGAACCTCGGAGAGTTCAAAAAAGAAATTTCAAAGGTTCGAAATTCAACCTGGCTCACCGCGTTAGGGATTGAAAGAGTGATCCCATCAGAAAATAACAGGAAAAACTGGAATTGGGTGGCTGACTGGGACCCTATGCCCTCTCTTGCAAAAATTAAATTCCCTTTACTGCTTGTATACGGTGAAAAAGATGTTCAATCAGACGCGGTTGCATCCATAGAAAGATGGAAAAAGGGTTTAGTGAACCAAAGAAGTGAGGATCTTACTGTAAAAACATTTAAAGATGCCAATCATGGAATAAGGTTAGGAGAACATTCGGCAGGTGCAGCCCTTTTTTGGCAGGAATTTGCCCCCGGCTACCTCGATATGGTAAGATCATGGGCCAAAAAGTTTATCAAACCAAAGTTGTAAATGAAATACATGTTGTTACTAACCAGAAAGGTAAGGTCAGGGATAAGGATAAAGCATAAATTATTTATAATCAAATAGTTAAAATGACTCTGAATGGACTTCAATAAAGGAGAAAAATTGACTGTTTTTACCATCCGGTCTTCAAAAATTCAGGTTTCACCAATGTTTTTTGCTTTTTCATTATTTATATAAAAAAACAAAAAGTATCGTTCGGTTTACAGGTGATTTTCTGAAAAACCCGGCCCGGCAACGCTGACAACATCGCATTATACCAAGGGATCAATAACACCACATTACAATCATCCTGAAAACTGGTTTATAATGAAAAGTTACAAACTGGAAACCTGCTCTGATTCCAGAAAAAATCCGGCATCCTAAATTCCACTTCTGCATGATTTTTATTTACTCCATTTAACAACGATACTCCCTACTGTTAAAGCTTTCTAAAAATCACTTATGACAATTCACTGAAACTCATTTACAGCCCTTTTTATTGATCCCGGTTAAGCGTTTCCATGCAATTTCCTGCAGGTTTCTGCGTCTAATATTGGACGGTTAACGCTTAAACTAAAAACAGTAGCTATGAAGAACAAATTCAGGGGGGCATATCTATTCATTTCATCCATTTTAATCGGGCTTTTTCATCTCACATTCGCATTCGCCAAATCTGCCACCGGCAACAGGTTATTCAATGAACCGGTTCCCGGCACAACAGCAAAAGTACCGTCGGATTCCACTCAGTTTTTTCCTGCCGGGCCCGCTGCCAGATCGGTATATGACAGTCTCCAGCTTCAGTTCAGAGGACTGAGCAGAGAGGCCTACGCCTATGCCAAAAAAGGATTTGACCGGCTGCGGGAAGAAGGGCGCCTGCTTAATGATTCCATCATCTCCATTATTGATTTCAGCCTGCCCAGTTCCGAAAAAAGAATGTTCATTCTTGATATGAAAAACTTCAGGGTACTTTATCATTCACTCGTATCACATGGCCAGAATTCAGGTCTCCAGTATGCGGTAAATTTTTCTAACCAGGGATCCACGCACATGAGCAGCCCCGGTTTTTACATCACCCGCGAAACGTACCAGGGTGGAAACGGTTATTCCCTGAAACTGGAAGGGATGGAAAGAGGGATCAATGACAACGCCTACAAGAGGGGTATCGTGGTGCATGGCGCAGCCTATGTAAATGATGACCTGGCACGTTCCCGGGGTTATATCGGCCGCAGCTATGGCTGCCCGGCGGTACCGGCACAGGATTCCCGCGAGATCATCAACCAGATAAAGGGAGGCAGCTTACTCTTTATTTATCACCCGTCCTATATCACCCGTTCTGCTCTCCTGCGGAATGAGCCCGGGGCATAATTCCCCGGCATCTCCGTCGCCAATGTTTATCTTTGAGCATTAATTAATTGCTATGTTCAAGGTTGGCGTATTTGGGGTCGGGCACCTGGGAAAATTTCATCTCAACAACTGGAAAGAGATCCCGGGAACCGAGATCGTGGGCTTTTTTGATCCCAACGACGACACCGCCGCCGGGGTCTCGGAAAAATACCAGTTGGTGCGGTACCTCGACCCCGACACGCTGATCGATGCCTGCGACGCGATCGATGTGGTTGCCCCCACTAACCATCACTTTGAATGGGCCGAAAAAGCGATCCGGAAAGGCAAGCATGTCTTCGTGGAAAAACCGCTTGCCAATACCATGGAAGAGGCCCGGCAACTGGTTAACCTGGTGGCCGAATCCGGTGTGAAACTCCAGGTAGGTCATGTGGAACGTTTCAACCCCGCTTTTTTGTCTGTTAAAGATCTGCAACTTAACCCCATGTTCATTGAAGTGCACCGGCTGGCGCAATTCAACCCGCGGGGAACGGAAGTAAGCGTGATCCTGGACCTGATGATCCATGATATCGACATCATCCTGAGCATCGTAAAAAGCGATGTAAAAAGCATCTCCGCGAGCGGTGTGGGCGTGATGACCGAAACCCCCGATATCGCCAACGTCCGGATCGAATTCAATAACGGTTGCGTGGCCAACCTGACCAGCAGCCGTATCTCCATGAAAAAGATGCGGAAGATCCGTCTGTTCCAGAAGGATTCCTATATCGGGATCGATTTCCTGAACAAAAAAACCGAGATCATCAAACTGAAAGAACCGCAGGACTCCAATGTGTTTGCCTTTGATATTGAAACCCCGTCGGGAAAAAAGACCATTGCCATGGCCAATCCCCCGGTTCCGGAAGTGAATGCCATCAAAGAAGAATTAACCGCTTTTAAAAATGCCATCGAACACAATACCAAGACACCGGTGTCTGAAGTGGACGGCCTGATGGCCATGGATGTGGCACACCAGATTCTTGAAAAGATCGGTAACAACATCATTACGCGCTGATGAAGGGGGATCCTAAAATACCGATTGCCTGGTATGCGGTGACCGATTTCCTGACCGCTTCCCTGGCATGGACCATTTTCTTTTTTGTACGGCGGGGACTACTTAGCCAGCCCATCACAGAAAACGGGGCATTGCTGACCGATACTAAATTCTGGATGGGCATTGTATTCATACCGCTGGGATGGCTGACGCTCTATACCATCGCCGGCTCCTACCACTCCCTGTATAAAAAATCAAGGTTGTTTGAATTCACCAGCACCTTTATCTGCAGCCTGCTCGGTTGTACCGTTCTTTTCTTCGCCCTGTTACTGGATGATGCCAAAAACAATTATTCCTATTACTATGCCGCCTTCCTCCTTCTTTTCAGCCTGCATTTCATCATCACGTTCACGGGAAGATGGGGCATCCTGAACAAAGTAAAAAAACAATTGCTCGAGGGAAAGGTAAGTTTCAATACCCTGCTGGTTGGCGGACCTGAAACGGCCGCCAGGATCTTCCGGGAAACCGAGAAAAATCTTCATGACAGCGGTTACCGGTATACCGGGCTGGCAACGACAACAAACGAAGGGAAAAACGGGTTTCACAAGTTCCTGCCAAAACTGGGCACTCAACAGGAACTGGAAACGATCATCGACCAGTATAATATTAAACTTGTGGTGCTTGCCATCGAAAAAAAAGAACACCTGCTGCTGGATGAGATGATCAGGCGTCTCAGCGAAAAGGATGTGGAAGTGAAGATCCTGCCCGACACCCTTGACATCCTTTCGGGATCCGTAAAAACCAGCAATGTGATGGGCGCCCCGCTGATCGATCTGCAAACAGGGCTGATACCACAGTGGCAACAAAATATCAAGCGGTTGATGGATGTTAGCATTGCCCTTACGGGACTTCTCCTTTTGTCCCCCCTGATGCTCTATGCTGCGATCCGGGTAAAGCTTTCTTCAACCGGCCCGGTCATTTTAACACAGGAAAGGATCGGGTACAAGGGAAAACCCTTTCGAATGTATAAATTCAGGTCCATGGTGGCCGATGCAGAGAAAGAAGGTCCTGCGCTTTCCTCGTCCAATGACCTCCGCATCACCAAATGGGGCAAAACAATGCGCAAATGGAGGATTGATGAATTACCCCAGCTCTGGAATATTTTATTGGGTGAAATGAGCCTGGTGGGTCCGCGGCCCGAACGGATTTTTTATATCCGCCAGATCATCGCGCGTTATCCGTATTACAAATACCTGCTGAAAGTAAAACCGGGTCTGACGAGTTGGGGAATGGTGCAGTTTGGATATGCCGAAAATGTGGACGAAATGATCGAACGCAGCAAATTTGACCTGCTCTATATTGAAAATATTTCATTGGCACTGGATATCAGGATCATGATACACACGCTGAGGATCATTTTTAAAGGGAAAGGGAAGTAGCGTCAACGCATGCGTTGACTCAACGACCGGGCCGCCGGCTGGTTGGAGGTTGAGAAATATTCCGTTATTTTTGATAAACTATATCCCTTTGAAGAAATCACTGCTTTTTTTCATCTTTCTTATCGCCCTTTTTTCTGCTACCGCGCAACCGGGATACTGGCAACAACAGGTCAATTATACCATCGATGTTTCCCTGGATGACAAAGAACACAGCCTGGATGGTTATGAGAAGATCGAATATACGAACAACTCTCCCGATACCCTGCATTTCATCTGGTTTCATTGCTGGCCCAATGCCTATAAGAATGACAAAACCGCCTTTACGGATCAATCGCTGGAAAACGGGAGCACAAAATTCTATTTTTCTTCAAAGGAAGAGAAAGGTTATCTCAACAAACTCGATTTCAAAGTAAACAATATCACAGCTGCCACGGAGGATCACCCGCAGCATATTGACATCATCAAACTGATCCTGCCCTCCCCTCTGCCACCCGGGCAAAAAATCACGATCAGCACCCCGTTTCACGTCAGGCTGCCTTTTAATTTTTCCCGCGGAGGGCATGATGGCCAGGGTTACCAGGCGACCCAGTGGTACCCCAAACCAGCCGTGTATGATAAGAACGGGTGGCACCCGATGACCTATCTTGACCAGGGTGAATTTTACAGTGAATTCGGAAATTTTGATGTGCGCATTACCGTTCCCAAAAATTATGCGGTAGCGGCAACAGGGGAATTACAAGACCCGGAAGAAAAAGTATGGCTGAGGTCAAGATCTTCTTTCACCTGGGAACCCGTGAAGCAAAAAGAGAAAAATCAATCGGGCCAGTACAAGACCTCTTACCAGATGTTCCCTGAATCGGATAAGGAGACAAAAACCGTTCAATACCGTCAAAATAACGTACATGATTTTGCGTGGTTCGCCGACAAACGGTTTATTGTAGCCCAGGATACCTGTTTACTTTCCTCCGGCAGGGTGATCGGCGTTTTCACGTATTACACACCATCGGAGAAGGAAACCTGGAACAGCAGCGTTCAATTCGCCAAGAGGGCCATTCGTTTTTATTCAAAGATGATCGGCGAGTATCCCTATGCCACCCTGAGCGTTGTACAGGGACCAGAAAGTTTTGGAGGCGGTATGGAATACCCCGGCATCACCATTATCTCCCCCGAAAAGGATAAAAAGGCGCTTGACCTGGTAATGGCCCATGAGATCGGTCATAACTGGTTTTACAGCATCCTGGGCAGCCAGGAACGAAAACACCCCTGGATGGACGAAGGCATGAACAGTTACTATGAAGCCCGGTACGAAGAACTACATTATGGCGAAAGAGTGAAACTGGATCAACTCCTTTTCGAAACACAAGCCGTTGAAAAAAAGGATCAGCCCATTGAAACCCCGTCCGAAAATTTCAGCGCTGTAAACTATGGCCTGGTGGCCTATTACAAAACAGCGGAATGGATGCGGTACCTCGAAACGCAACTGGGTACGGAAGCCTTTAATAAAGCCATGCAGGAATATTTCCGCCGCTGGCAGTTCAAACACCCGATGCCGGAGGATTTCAGGAAAGTGATGGAAGAAAGCAGCGGGCGAAGTCTCGATGCGGAATTCTCATTCCTCAATAAATCCGGCACACTGCCCAATCAAAAGAGAACAGGCATAAAAGCCGCTTTTATATTGGATATTAAATCACTACAGCAATACGGGAAAAAACCCACCAAGGATCTCATTTTATTTGGCCCCGCATTCGGAGTGAATAACTATGATAAGTTCATGGCAGGGGTATTTGTAACCAATATGAAATTCCCGCCACCGAAATTACAGTTCCTTATGGCACCGATGTATGCCACGGGCACCCGGCGCGTCACCGGACTGGGGTTCCTCTATCACAGTCTTTATCCAACAGGTCCCTTCCGTAAGATCGAATGGGGAGTGAGCGGCTCCGCTTTTACTGCAGATGAATACACTGACAATGACGGCAGGAAAGTAAACCTGGGTTTTACGAAGATCGTCCCGGGTATCAAACTTACCCTGAAGGAAAAAAATCCAAGAAGCAGCTTCAACCGCTTCCTGCAGTTCAGATCATTTCTGATTAGCGAAGAAGGTCTTGGTTTTTACCGCGACACGGTTGTAAGCGGGGTGGATACAACCATTTCCACCAAATACAGGGTTACGGAAAAGAACAGGACCCTGAACCAGTTGCGTTTTGTTATCGAGAATAACCGGGTGCTCTATCCCTATCGCGGGGAGCTTAAGATTGAACAGGGTGACTATTTTGTGCGTACCGCATTCACCGGTAATTATTTCTTTAATTATCCCAAAGGAGGCGGATTCGACCTGCGGCTTTTCGCCGGGAAATTCTTTTATACCGGTTCCAAAACCTTTTCCAAACAATTTGCCACCGACCGTTACCATCTTAATATGACAGGAGCGAAAGGTTACGAAGATTATACCTACAGCGATTATTTCATAGGCAGGAATAAATTTGAAGGACTGGCCAGCCAGCAGATCATGGTCAGGGATGGCGCCTTTAAGGTACGAACCGACCTGCTGGCAGACAAAGTTGGCAAGACAGATGACTGGCTATTTGCCCTGAACCTGGCAACCACCATTCCGGATGCAGTGAACCCGCTCTCTATGTTACCCGTTAAGATCCCGCTGAAAATATTCTTTGATATCGGCACGCAGGCGGAGGCCTGGAAACAGGATTCGGAATCTGACCGTTTCCTTTTTGACGCGGGTATCCAGATCCCTATCCTGAAAGAGACCATCAATATCTATATCCCGCTTCTCTACAGCAGTGTTTACAGGGATTATATACAATCTACGTCGGAGAAAAAAGACCGGTTCTGGAAAAAGATCTCTTTCTGCATTGATATTTCCAATTTCAGTTTCCGGAAAATCGACCGCAACTTTGATTTCTGATGAAGGAAGGAAACGTCATACGCTACCTCAGGCACCAGGAGATCGACCGGGCGAAATGGGATCGCTGTATCAACAGCGCCGCCAATGGACTGATCTATGCCCGATCTTTTTATCTCAACCACATGGCCAGGCACTGGGATGCCCTTGTGCTGGAGCTCCCGGATGTCGATTATACGGCCGTGATGCCATTGACCTGGAACAGGAAATTCGGTATCCGTTATTTGTACCAGCCTTTTCTCACCGCTCAAATGGGCATTTTTGGAAAAGACCTGACAACAAAAATGATCAGCGATTTCATCCGGGCCATCCCTAGCTCCTTCCGGCTCATTGAGATCCCGCTCAACCATCAAAACATTGATGGTATCCCCCCGGGCTCAGCAATCCAAAGAAGTAATTATGTGCTCGATCTTGAAAAACCTTACGAAAAGCTATTCGAAAACTTTTCAGAAAATACCCGGCGGAATATCAGGAAGGCCGCACAGTCAGGTTGTAAAGTGAAAAAGGATTTTGATGCAGAAAAAGTGATCGGGCTGGCACTTGCCCAGATGAAGATACATGGAAAGCGTCCTGCCGAAAACGCGGAACGATTCAGGAAACTTTACCGGGAACTGAAGGGTATGGGAATTGCGACTACGTATGGCATTGCACAGGATGATAAATTGCTGGCCTCCTGTATATTTTTTTTCTCGCACAACCGCGCCTACTATATCCTGGTGGGGAATCATCCTGAAAGCCGGGCAACCGGCGCATCCCATGCCTTGATCGACGCTTTTATAAAGGACCACGCCGGCCAGCGGATGGTTCTCGATTTTGAAGGATCGGATATACCCGGTCTTGCGTCTTTCTACCAGGGATTCGGGGCCCTGAATCAGCCATATCCCTTTTTACGTGTGAACAGGCTGCCCTTCTTCCTGAAATGGATGAAGTAGGGTGGTTAACTGGTTAATTAGTTAATTGGAGCATTCTTGCAGCAACCCAAATAGCTGCGTTAAGTTTGGGGTAAAAAAATGTAATTATAGATAACCGGTGTAATCCAGGAAGTTTGATTAAGAAAATCCGAAAAAGTAAGAACCCTGCCAATTAAGGGCCTAATTAACCAATTAACTAATTCACTAATTAACTAATTAATCTTTCCGCCAAAAGCAGATCCACCGGCTTCGTGATCTTGATATTATTCTCTTCTCCCATCACCAGTGAAACTTTCATTCCATAGGCTTCTACCACCGTAGCCTCATCGGTGAATTTATCCTTGTAATCGATCTGGAAAGCGGGTAAAAGGATCTTGCTGTGAAAGGTCTGGGGGGTCTGTACCAGCATAACATGGTCCCTGTCCAGCGCTTCGCTTCCTTTTTCATTCAAAAGACGGATACTGTCTTTGGATACAATAGCCGGAATGGCGGTCCCGGTTTCCGATGCCTGTTCATAACAGCGATAGATCAGTTCTTTGGTCAGCAAACAACGAACAGCATCGTGCACAAATATGACGGACTCCTCCTCCACGAGTGAGAGTCCGTTCTTCACCGATTGAAAACGGGTTTCCCCGCCGGCCGTGATCCGGATCCGTTCCTTGTCAAAAAAAGCATCGATGATCTCCTGCCCCAGGTCAGTATATTCAACAGGCAGCACAAGAATGATCCTGAGGTCATCATAGGCCTCTAAAAAGGTTTTCAGCGTATAATATAGAACGGGTTTCCCTTTCAGCAGCAGGAATTGCTTGGGAAGATTACCTCCCATCCTGCTTCCTGTTCCTCCTGCTACTATTACAGCGTATTTGGTCATTCTTTATGATAAATGGCTATTTGATCATGGCCATCACTTCCTTTCACACCCCGGTACATGCCTTCACTGTTGAATACCATCGCCGCATTGCCTTTTGCGTCCACCCCGATCATTCCGCCCTCTCCGTCCAGTTTCAGCAACTTGTCGTGAACCACTATATGCATGGCTTTTTCAAGCGACAATCCTTTATACTCCATCAGGCAGCTTACATCATATGCAGTCACAGCCCGGATGAAGGGTTCACCGTGACCGGTGCAACTGATGGCACAGGTCTTATTATTGGCATAGGTACCTGCCCCGATAACCGGGCTGTCGCCTACCCTTCCGAATTGTTTGTTCGTCATACCACCGGTACTGGTAGCAGCGGCAATGTTCCCCGCCCTGTCCAGCGCAACGGCTCCTACTGTCCCGAATTTCCTCTCTCGCACGTTTACATTATGATCCAGGACAGTTTGTCCGGATTCCTGCATTTGTTTCCATTGGTCATAGCGGAACTGTGAAAAGAAATATGCATCCGGCTCAGTGGGTAGCCGGTGTAGTTTCGCGAATTCCATGGCCCCCTCACCCATCAGCATCACGTGTTCGCTTTTGGTCATGATGGCATAGGCAAGGTCCACCGGGTTCCTGATATTCCTTACCGCCGAAACGGCTCCGGCCATTTGTGTTTTTCCATCCATGACCGCAGCATCCATCTCCTGGCTGCCGTTTTTGGCGAATACCGCACCCCTGCCCGCATTGAAAAGGATATTATCCTCCATTGAACGGGTGGCTGCCAGCACTGCCTCAACCGCGGTGCCGCCTTTTTCCAAAATCCCGTACCCGGCTTCCAGGGCGGCAGCTAATCCATCCTTGTATGCCTTTTCCAGTTCCGGTATCAGGTCTGACCGGCGTATGGTGCCGGCGCCTCCGTGTACCACGATCTTAAAAACTGGCTTGTCCATTTTATTGTTTAAATGAATATACAAATTTAACTATTTTAGAGGCGATCTATGCAAGATGCCCGCGGCTTAATAAAAAGAGAATTAAAAAAAGATGACTGGCTGATCATTATCGCCAACCTCATCCCTGTTTTTGGCGTTTGGTTCCTGGGCTGGAATGCAATTGAAGCCTTTACGGTATATGCCCTGGAAACACTGATCGTTGGGATCCTGACGGTACTCAAATTGCTTATCGCCACATTGTACAAAAGAAAGGATACCTGGTACAGCAATGAACGAACCACTCAACAAGGCGGAATTTTCTTTATTCTTTTCTTTATTGCGCACTTCGGGATCTTTGCCGCGGTACAGACCACTATCTTCTCACAGGTTGCGGGAATCACCCCTCCGAACAGCGGCCCTATGCATTTCTTTTTTCATTTTTGGGAATACATAAACGAGGACATAGCGTGGATGCTGGGCGGGTTCGTGATCAGTTATCTTGCCAGGGATTTATTCCCATTTATCCTGCGCGGGGACTACAAGACCGTATCCATGATGCGGTTAAT
>JBGATE010000082.1:0-12231 GCA_044229375.1 Chitinophagaceae bacterium | reverse complement strand
CTTGCCGGTATTATTGCAGGATGTAATTCTTCCGGGAAAAAGGATCCTAACCAGGCTATGGATGACACGGCAAGGGTGGATCAACCGCCACTCACTGAGAAATTTGAACCCGTGAAAGGAACGGCGGCCGATATACCGCAGGTATTGCACCTGAAAGGATCGATGCAGGAACTGTGGAAATGGAAAGATGCAAGGGGTGAGAACCTGTTCATCAGCACCCGGGTGGCTCCCTATGATGATAAGCAGAAAAATGAATACGGTGAAGAAGGACAAACGGCCGGATTATATGCATACCACTATGTAAAAACCGATACCGGTTACCGGCAGTTATGGATGCTGCAGGAAACGGAAAAAGCCTGCCCCTTCGATATCACCTGCGATTTTGCCAAAGATGCCGTGACGGTCACGGATCTCGATGCCGATCACCTGGCCGAAGTGACGATCCTGTATAAAATGGCCTGCCGGAGCGATGTGTCGCCGGCCCGTATGAAATTACTGATGCACGAAGGGGAAACAAAACATTCACTAAAGGGGCTCACCTGGGTGCAGGGCGGACCCGGGGAAAAGTTTACAGTGACCGAAAAAGACGCCTGCCTGGAAACACTGGCAGGTTATAAGGGTCCCGAAGTAGATATGTATAAAACATTCGGCCGGTATGAGTCCGAGAAGGAGTTCAGCGGGGCGCCGGTAGAATTCATCAACCACGCACGTCAGCGCTGGGTGATGTTTGCAAGAGAAAGTTTTGAATAAATCCCGGCACTTGAATAAGGCAAAACAAAATTTAAGGGTTCAGAAATGGGTGGCCTTTATTTCCGTGGTCCTGCTGGTGATAAAGGTCATTGCGTATTATTCCACGAATTCCGTCGCCGTGCTTACCGATGCCCTGGAAAGTATCGTAAATGTATCCGCCGGTTTCATTGGTTTGTACAGTTTGTATGTGGCGTCCAAACCCCGGGATAGGGATCACCCCTATGGTCATGGTAAGGCTGAATTCATCTCTGCGGCCATTGAAGGCACTATGATCGGTACGGCCGGGGCCCTGATCCTTTATAAGGCGGTGCAACACCTGGTTCACCCGGTTGAACTGAGGAAGATCGATTTCGGGATCATACTGGTGGCGGCAACCGCGGTGGTGAATTTTATCACGGGATATTTCTGTCTCCGCACCGGGAAGAAAAATAATTCCGCCGCACTGGTGGCCAGCGGAAGGCACCTTCAAACAGACACTGTTTCCACGGTGGGGATCATCGCGGGTCTTGCCCTGCTTTATTTTACCGGGTATCAGTGGATCGACAGCGCGGTGGCGATACTCTTTGGCCTGTTTATCATTTATACGGGTTATCGCATCACAAGGTCCTCCATTGCCGGGATCATGGACGAGGCGGACGTGCAATTACTGGACCGGCTGGTACAAGTGCTTAATAAGAACCGAAGGGAGGACTGGATCGATCTTCACAACCTGCGGGTGATACGGGAGCGTGCTCCATGTGGATTGTCATCTTACGGTGCCCTGGTACCTGAACGTACACCAGGCGCACGATGAAATTGACGCGCTGGCAGGGCTCATCCGCCGTGAGTTCGGCGAATCACTGGAACTCTTCGTACATTCCGACGGCTGCCTTCCATTCTCCTGCCGGATCTGCAGCAAGGAGTCCTGCCCTGAAAGAAAGAATAATTTTGAGCAAAGGATCACCTGGACACTGGAGAATATCTCCAGCAATAAAAAACATGAACTGAAGGTACAATCATGACGAAAACAACCACCACCTGGAAACAGGGACATGAATTCACCGGTCATCACGGGCATAACAGCATTGCTATCGACGGAAGCCGGAAAAACGGGTTCGGTCCCAAGGCGCTGCTCTTATCGGCCATTGCCGCCTGCTCGGGTATCGATGTAGTGGATATTCTCGGGAAAATGCGGGTGTCATTTTCTGACCTGGTAATCGATGTGGAAGCCGACCAGACCGAGGAACATCCCCGCGTGTTCAGGGATATCTATATTACCTATAAATTAAAAACGGACCCGGCCCATGAAGATAAAGTGCGGAAGGCCATTGACCTTTCCCTGGAAAAATATTGCGGAGTGTCCGCGATGCTGAAAAAGAACTCCCCGTTTCATTATAAACTGGAATTGCACTGACAGTTTTTTCAATCTTTTCTATTTTTAATAAACCTGATCTTATAACAACAAAAACATTAACTATGGCACTACGATTAGGGGACCCTGCTCCCAATTTCAAAGCACAAACCACCGCCGGGGAGATCGATTTTTATGAGTATCTCGGAAACAGCTGGGGGATCTTATTTTCTCACCCTGCTGATTATACACCTGTTTGCACCACCGAACTGGGTAAAACAGCCCTCCTGCATGACGAATTTGCAAAAAGGAATGTAAAAGTGCTGGCCGTTAGCGTTGACCCGCTTGACAAGCACCATGGCTGGGTGAAGGATATCAATGAAACGCAGCATACCACGGTCAACTTCCCGATCATCGCCGATGAGGACAGGAATGTGGCCACCCTTTATGATATGATCCATCCGAATGCATCGGCTACCGCAACCGTGCGGTCCCTGTTTGTCATTGGCCCCGATAAACTGGTAAAACTGATCATTACATACCCGGCTTCTACCGGCCGCAATTTTCATGAAGTCCTTCGGGTAGTGGATTCCCTGCAACTGACGGCCCATTACAGTGTGGCTACACCGGCCGACTGGAAGTCGGGCGAAGATGTCATCGTTGTACCGGCTGTTTCTACTGAAGATGCCATTAAAAAATTCCCCAAAGGTGTAAAAGTGGTAAAACCCTATTTGCGTTACACACCTCAGCCCGATAAGGATTAAGGAAGCTTTTACCGGGGCGGAGGGATGGCCCTGCCGGGTTGTTAACAGGCAACCCGGCAGGGATTTTTTATTTAGCCTTCCTTTTGGCCAGTTGCTGAAGCGTGGCCCGGAGATCTTTTGGCAAAGGAGCTTCAAGTTCCACAAGTTTCCCGTTCTTATCTGAAAAGGAAAGCTGCCAGGCATGCAGGGCGAGACGGCCGAGAATCGGTTTTTCCTCCAGTTCGTCCTTTGAGAGTTTGAATTTTTTCTTCCAGGCGGAAATAAGAACGGGCTTGCCGTCACCGTACAACGGGTCGCAAACGATCGGGTGTCCGAGTTCTTTCATGTGTATCCTAATCTGGTGGGTGCGGCCGGTATGCAGTTGAAACCGGACCCAGGCATAGATGCCATGATCTTCCAGCACTTCATAGTCTGTCAGTGATTCTTTTCCCTTCCGGTGAATGATCATGGTGCCATTCAATGCAGGATGCTCGGCGATGGGAGAGTCGATGCTTCCCTGCGGTTGGGCAGGGCAACCCAATACCAGCCCGAGATAGATCTTTTTCGTTTCCCTTGCTTCGAATTGCATTGAAAGCAGTTTATGTGTGCTTTCGTTTTTCGCGAAAATAATGATGCCGCTGGTATCCTTGTCCAGCCGGTGAACGGTGAATATCCCGCCGTATTTTTCTTTCAAAATTCTTTTCAATGAAATTTCCTTCCCTTCCCTGTCGGGCACAGACAAAAGCCCCGATGGCTTGTTGAGTGCCACCCAGTCATCATTCTCCGCTATGATCAGTTCTCCGGTCTTCATGCATTTCAATTCGTGAAATGGCTGTGATCCGCGGCGGGCAGGCTTACTTCCCTTTCCCGAAATGCTTCAGGTCCCGCACTTCTTTCTCGGAGAGGAAACGCCATTTCCCCCTTTCAATATTCTTCTTGGTCAGACCGGCAAAGATCACCCGGTCAAGATTTTTTACATCATAACCAAGATGCTCAAAGATGCGGCGGACGATACGGTTGCGGCCACTGTGGATCTCCACACCGAGTTGTGTCTTGTCTTTATTGTCAGCATACGCGAGCGCGTCCACGCTGGCGGGGCCGTCATCCAGTTGGATGCCTTTCAGGATCCTGTCAAAATCACTTTTCTCCAGCGGTTTATTCAGGGTAACATGGTACACTTTCTTGATCTCGTTGCTGGGGTGGGTGAGTTTCTGCGCGAGTTCACCGTCATTGGTCAGCAGCAATACACCGGAGGTATTGCGGTCGAGACGGCCCACGGGATAAACCCTTTCCGGGGTGGCTTTTCCGATGATATCCAAAACTGTTTTTCTTCCCTGCGGATCGTCAGTGGTGGTGATGTAATCTTTTGGTTTATTGAGCAGGATATAGACCAGATTTTTTGCCACGAAGATCTTTTTGCCATTCACCCTTACTTCGTCTTTCCCGGAAACCTTGTATCCCGGTTCGGTAACGGTTTCACCGTTCACTTTCACCAGCCCTTTCTTCACCATTTCTGCCGCTTCCCTCCTGGCGGCCACACCGCTATGTGAAATGTATTTATTCAGCGGCATAAGCCCCGGGGAGGGGGGTCTGAGGTGTGACGCTGGCCCTACCGGATCAGCCTTCTGACCTTTGCTTCCGGGCTTCTGAATGCCGGGTTCCGACCGCTGGCTTCTTTGCCTGTCAAAGAATTCTTCTCTCTCCTTTTTGAATTTTCTTTTTTCCTGTTTGAACTGTTCCTTGATCGCCGCATTGCTCTTTTTGGGCGCGAACTTGCTGAAATGGCTGGGGGATTTTTTTTTCATTGTAGTGGTTTGCTGTTTTTCAACAGTAATGAGCGGCAAAGATAGCAAAAGAAAAGCCCCGCTGCTATTTTGCTGCGGGGCCGGTTTCCTGTAGAACGGATCAATTAAATAACATCTTTCTTCATTTCGTGCCGCTTGCCGTCATGACGCGGGCCGCCTTTATGCATACCCCGCTTCATTCCTTCCTGTAATTTCTTTTGCTGTTCTTCCGTGAGGATCGACTTCATCGATTCTTTCTGTTTTTTCATCAGTTCTTTCATGTCCTCTCTTTTCTTTTCCTCGCTGATGGATTTATTCTCGCGCAGGGCTTTCATCTTTTCCGACATTTCCCTGCGGTTCTTTTCCATTTTGGCGGATTGCTCATCGCTTAATCCGAGACGGATCTTCATTTTCTCCGCGCGGGCTTTGGCATCCACTTCGTGCAGGGCCTTCCGGTCTGTTTTCATTTTTTCCAGCTGCGCTTTCTGATCCTGTGTAAGGATGCTTTGCATTTTGGAACGCTGCTCCTTGCGGAGGTTCTCCATCCGGGTCCTTTGTTCCTTCACGGTGATATTCTCATTTTTCTTCAGCTCTTCCATTTGCTTGCGGAAACCTTCCTGCTGGGATTTGAACTGCTCTTTCTGCGTTTCCGTGAGGTTCAGTTTCCGGAATTCCATTCCGTCCTGCCCGCCGGGATGGCGATGATGCATGTTGCCGTGACCATCCCTGGGTTTAAATCCGTCTTTCTTACGTTCGGGGATCTGCTGTGCATTCACTGCAAAAGCAAGAAGAGTTGCCGTTGCTGCTAACATTATTTTTTTCATGGTTATTAATTTTTAGATTGGACGCCGAAGGATCAGGGAAACTTTCGGAATACCTGTCATAAATAATTGTGAACGAGTATACAGACCCGCTTTTTTGGAGGAGGTTTAACCGAAGTAGGAAATTTTTCGTAAAAGGAATCTTTTTAGGACAGGATTGTGTTAGCTAGTTAGGAGTTGGGAGTTAGGAGTTAGGAGTCGAAACCTTATGTTCCAGTGAGCAGACCGCCCGACTGCAAGACTGCAAGACTGCAAGACTGCCAGACTGCCTGGCTGAAAGACTGGAAACCATCGGCAGAACTTAGTTTTTATTTGCTAACTGACCACAGGCAGCATCGATATCCTTCCCGCGGGACCGGCGCAGGCGAACGTTTACCCTGTGTTTTTCAAGGTATTGCATAAAGGCCTGTACCCGTGCTTCCTCAGGTTTTTCAAATTTGGCAAAATCGATCGGATTGTATTCTATGATATTGATCAGGTCGGCGGGAACCTGCCGGTAGATTTTTATCAGTTCGTCGGCGTCTTTGAGGCTATCGTTGAAATCCTTGAAAAGGATATACTCAAAAGTGATCTCGTTGCCGGTTTGCTTATAAAAATAATTTAATGCGTCCACCAGCGACTGTATATTATTGGTATCGTTGATGGGCATGATCTCGTGTCGCTTGGCATCATTGGCCGCGTGCAGGGAAAGTGCCAGTTTGAATTTTACCTTATCATCGCCCAGTTGACGAATCCCTTTGGCAACGCCTGCGGTGGATACGGTTATCCTGCGGGGACTCATGGCCAGCCCGTCGGGCGCTGTAATGCGTTCAATGGAACGAAGCACCTGTTTATAATTCAGCAACGGTTCACCCATGCCCATAAAAACGATATTGCTGAGTTTTTTACCATGCGCCTTTTCGCATTGCCTGTTGATCATCACCACTTCATCATAGATCTCGTCAAAATCAAGGTTCCTTTTCCGGTCGATATAACCGGTTGCGCAAAACTTACAGCTCAGGGAACAGCCGATCTGGGAGGAAACACAGGCCGTATAACGCGAGGTGGTGGGGATCAGCACCCCTTCGATCAGGTGACCGTCATGTGTCTTGAAACGGGTCTTGACAGTACCGTCGGCGGATTCCTGGACGGCATCGATCGTGAGCGCCGGCAGGGTAAAATCCTCACCCAGTTTCTGCCGCAGTTCCTTGCTGAGATTGGTCATATCGGCAAAACTCATGGCATGTTTCTGCCAGAGCCATTCCCAAACCTGTTTTACGCGAAACTTCTTTTCCCCGATCTCTTCAAAATATTCTCCCAGTTCCGCCAGGGACAAATGCCGGATATTCCTGCCTTTCTTTTTCATCTGCTGCAAAGATAGCTTCCGCCGGAGGATTCATCTGATTTCACGGATATTTGCGGATAAATACTTTTGATGAAGCCTGTATATATTATTGACGCAGTTCGTACCCCGATCGGGAGATACGGTGGCATGCTTTCCGGGATACGCCCGGATGACCTGCTGGCCCATACCCTTAAAACATTGCTGAAGAGAAACGAAGCGATCGATATCAATGCAATTGAAGATGTGATCGCCGGGGCCGCCAACCAGGCCGGGGAGGATAACCGTAATGTGGCCAGGATGGCCTCTTTACTGGCCGGATTACCCGTATCGGTTGCCGGTAGTACGGTGAACCGTCTTTGCGCTTCCGGCCTGCAGGCTGTCATGGATGCATCCCGCCAGGTGATCTGCGGGGATGCGGAACTCATTATTGCCTGCGGTGTGGAAAGCATGACCCGGGCTCCCTTTGTAACGGGAAAGAATGCCGAAGCTTTCGGAAGGACGGCCGAGATGTATGATACCACCATGGGCTGGCGGTTTATCAATAAGCAGCTGGCAGCCCTGTTTCATCCGTTCACCATGGGAGAAACTGCTGAGAATGTTGCAAAACAATGGAAGATCACACGGGAGGAACAGGATGCATTCGCACTGGCCTCCCAGCAAAAATATGTTGCCGCTAAAGCCGCCGATAAATGGGCGGATGAGATCGCACCGGTGGAGATCAGTAATAAGGGAATGATCAGCTGGCTCATCCATGATGAGCATCCCCGCGAGACCTCCATCGAAAAACTGGCGGCGCTGAAACCCGCGTTCATAAAAGACGGGACCGTAACGGCCGGCAATTCATCCGGGATCAACGATGGGTCCGCGGCTTTGTTACTGGCAAGTGAGGAAGCCGTTAAAAAGTATGGATTGCAGCCATTGGCCAGGATCGTATCCATGGGAGTAGCTGGAGTTGACCCGGCCATCATGGGAATCGGCCCCGTGCCCGCCACACAGAAAGCCTTAAAAAGATCCGGGTTGAAAATAAACGATCTCGGACTGGTGGAACTCAACGAAGCTTTTGCTTCCCAGTCCATCGCATGTGTACGCGACCTGGGTCTGGATCCCGGGAATGTGAATGTGAACGGAGGCGCGATCGCCCTCGGGCATCCCCTGGGTTGCAGCGGGGCCCGCATTTCAGCAACACTGCTCCATGAAATGAGAAGGAGGAATGTCCGGTACGGACTTGCCACCATGTGTGTGGGCGTAGGACAGGGAGCTGCCGTTATTTATGAAAATTTGGGACCGGCATAACTTTTTGTAACCTTTTCCAGTAATTTACGTTATCGATTTAAACAACTTCTGTATGAAAAAAATCTTCTTTTCCCTTTTACTCTTCCTGGGTACGATGACCGTCTTTGCGCAATCGGATTCTTTGAATTTGAAGGAATACACCGGTAAGTATGTATTCTCCGAAGGAAGTCCAGTTTCCGAGATCAGTGTGATCATGGAGAGCGGGATATTGACGGCGACCTCTGTTATGGGAAATTCCGAATTAAAGAAAACAGATACCAAAGATGTTTTTGATGTGGTGGCCTACGCCGGTACGGCAACCTTTAACCGGAGTGAGGACGGCAAGATTAAAACGCTTCGGGTGCAGGTGCAGGATGTGGATATGTTAGGCACCAAAGAAGCCGGTTCCACTTTCGCCGGATCCAGGCAATCCTGGTGGCGAAACGAGATCCGGTAACTGTCAGAACGTATACGAAGGAAGCGCGTCAAAAGCAACGGATTCCTGGTGACCAGTCGCCAGGTTTTTTATGGTACAGCTATTCTCCTTCAATTCGTTCTCCCCGATGATGATAACGTAAGGGATATTCTTCTTTTCCGCGTATTTGAATTGTTTGTCAAATTTCGTTGTTTCATGATACAGTTCACAGCGAACGCCATTTTGGCGAAGAAGCTGTACCAGTTCAAATGCTTTCCGGCTTTCCGTTTCACCAAGATTGAAGAACAATACCTGCGTGCCGATATCCACGCCGGCAGGGAAAAGTTTGAGCTCTTCCATCACATCATAAATCCGGTCCACTCCAAAGGAAATTCCCACACCGGGTATGCCGGGCACGCCGAATAATCCCGTGAGGTCGTCATAACGTCCCCCGCCGCCGATACTTCCCATTTTCACCGATGCCGGGGCTTTTGCTTCGAAGATGGTGCCGGTGTAATAATTCAGGCCGCGGGCGAGGGTAGGGTCAATGAGAAGCTGTACGCCCTGTGAAGTAAGCTGCTTGTCCAGGTATTGCAATTCATCAATCCCTTGTTTACCCGCATCTGTGGTACCGATCAATGCTGAAAGACCTGACAATATCTTTTCATTTTTACCGGAAATAGAAAGGTATTTCTCAATGATACCGATCTGACCGGCATTCAGCCCGCGTTGCACTAATTCTTCTTTCACTTTCTCCAGGCCGATCTTGTCGAGTTTATCAATCGCAATGGTAATACCGGTCATCTTATCCGCTCCCCCGCAGATCTCCGCGAGTGCGGTGAGTATCTTTCGGTGATTGATCCGCAGTTCGTAACCGGTTATCTTCAGACGTGTAAAAACTTCATGGTAGATCAGTGCCAGCTCTGTTTCATTCAGCAAGGCCTTACTTCCCACGATATCGGCATCGCACTGGTAAAACTCCCGGTACCTGCCTTTTTGCGGCCGGTCAGCCCGCCAAACCGGTTGAACCTGGTAACGCCTGAACGGGAAGGTCAGTTGATGGTGGTTCATCGCCACATAACGGGCGAAGGGAATGGTGAGATCGTACTTTAATGCTCTCTCCGTTATTCCCCTGGTATTTTTTCCCTGCAGGATCTTTTCAAAATCCTCCCGGACCTGGTTCTCTTTTTCTTTATTATCCAGCCCGTTGTTCAGGATCTTAAAAATAAGCCGGTCGCCCTCCTCGCCATATTTTCCCATGAGGGTATCCAGGTTCTCCATGGCCGGTGTTTCCAGCGGCTGGAAACCGTAGAGTTCAAAAACAGACCTGATCGTCTGGAGAATATAATTACGCTTGCGAACGACATCCGGTCCGAAATCTCTTGTTCCCTGTGGCAGTGATGGTTGGGTCATGTTGGTCAGAAGGTCAAATGATCAAATGGGTCAAATCAGTCAAACAGGTCATAGGATTCTATTTGTTCATTGAAAATTGAACATTGAAAACTGAATATTTTTTTATGATGCTTTCACAGGCCTGTTCAATCAGCTTGTAAGCTTCGTGGTATCCCGGTTCCGGTCCATACCAGGGATCCGGAACATCCATATCCTTTCCCGGGTAAAGTTCATTCAGCAGCAATTCCGTTTTGGCCGGGTCGAATTTATGTTTGGCGATCCGTTTGATCTCTTCCAGGACATCGCCCGCAAGCGCGTAGATCCTGTCATATTTCTCAACATCTTCTCCGGTAAATCTTCTTGCCCTTTGCAGGCTTATATCGATCCCGTTCAGACGCGCCACTTTCTGTGAAAGCGGATGCGGCGGTTCGCCGGTATGGTAATGATTTGTGCCCGCGCTTTCGATACTCCATGTTAAACCTGCCTTAAATGCCTTGTCCTGCAGGATGCCTTCCGCCAGCGGGCTGCGGCAGATATTGCCAAGACAAACCATGAGGATTTTCATCCGGCAAAAGTAGCGGAAAAGGCACAAGGTACAAGGCACAAGGTACAAGGCACAAGGCACAAGGCACAAGGTACAAGGTACAAGGCACAAGGTACAAGGCACAAGGTACAAGAGGTGAACCTATCCCAAACGAAATCTTAATACTTGCACCTTGTGCCTTGTGCCTTGTGGAATTCCTTTAGACGGGCATCTATATTTCAAACACACACTACCATGACAAACAACGAAATGCTCAAAGCGGACCTGCTCGACATTTTGTTCGAGAAACGCAACAAGGCGTATGGAGCGTATGCCTTGCGCAGGTCCTACGACAGGAGATTGCTGATAGCGCTGGGTACCGGTCTGGCAATGGCCCTGCTTTTTGTTTTGCTGGTACAACTGAAAGGGAGTGAAAAAAAACCGGTTAACCGTAATGAAAATGAGGGTATCGTAATACGTGAGTACGTGGTTCCGCAAAAAAAGATCGAAGAACCCATAAAGCCGAAGGAGATGGTGAAAACAAAGCCCTCGGTCAAAAAAGCGCAGGTGAAGTTCACCAGCACGATCGAGATCAGAAAGGATGAACTGGTTAAGACGCCTGTTGCAAGTGTGGAAGATCTGACCGGTAAGGTTCCTGGCGACGAAAACACGGCAGGTGTGCCCGATGACGGCATGGTGACCGTAACGCCGGTGCCGGGTAATGGAAACGAAATTGTTCCCGTTGAACAACCTGCTGCCGTTTTTGTGCCGATGGAAAGGGATCCCGCTTTTCCCGGCGGACCCGCTGCCTTACACCAGTTCCTGTCAAGGAACCTGAAAACTCCCGATGAACTGGGTGAAGGTGAACGAATCCTGGTGAAAGTGAAATTCAGGGTGGATGCCGACGGTCAGGTAAGCAGTTTCGAAATTGCTGAAAGCGGCGGCCGGGAATTTGACCAGGAAGTGCTGCGGGTGGTGAAGAGAATGCCCCGCTGGGAGCCTGCTTTTCAGAATGGTATAAACGTTCCTGTTTCCTTTATAATTCCCGTCACATTTATGGGGGTAGAATAATAAAATTTCAATAATTTCCCCGTTTTAAACGTCCCTGGCATTCGTTCTTGCCGGGGATGGTTTTTCAGGCGGAAAATCGCATTTCAAAAGAAAAAAACCGGCATATGTTTGAGGAGTATGAAAAGAAAAAGCGGAAGCAGGTGGCGCAGATGAGATCCCTGATGGATTACGGAATGGGACTGCTGATCCTGCTGCTGGGGTTGTTCTTCCTGTTCCGCATGAAGCTGGGAAACCTGCCGCTGAATGAGCGGATGGGAGAGCCGGATACGCTGGAAAAGGTTTTTGGCGGGCTTTGCATACTGTATGGAGCCTGGAGGATCTACCGGGGGTATAAAAAAAATTATTTCAGATGAACCATGCAGGGTCCAAAATAGCGGCCGGCACGTTATGCTGGTCCTGGTTGCTGCTGCTGATCCTGGCGTCCTGCAAATCTTTCGATGAGCAGGCGGATGAATTGCCGGATAACAAGTATAAAGGAACGATACGCGTGAGCGCGGATGAGTCCTTTCGACCGGTTATTGATGAACAGGTGAAAGTATATGAAGCGTTGCACAAGGGAACCAGGATACTGGTGGATTACAAACCCGAGGCCGATTGCCTTCGCGATCTTCCGAATGATTCGGTGCGGATGGTGATCGCCACAAGGGCCCCGAGCGAGGATGAGAAGGAGTTTATTTCGGATTCGTTAAAAAAACAGTTAAAGAGTATGACGATCTCCTGGGATGCGATCGCCGTCATCGTGCATCCTTCTTCGCCGGATTCCGTATTTACGATGGAGGAGATCAAACAGGTGCTCACCGGGAAGT
>JBGATE010000081.1:0-12523 GCA_044229375.1 Chitinophagaceae bacterium | reverse complement strand
AGAGCATATAAGATTTTTCCTGTGAAATAAGTAAATAATGACAAAAGGGATGAGCCTTGCATCAGCACGCCATTCATTATTCACCATTCACTATTCACCATTCATTACTCCACGCTCCAGCTCATTCCTCCTCCCTTCTCATCTTTCAGGAGGATTCCTAGCCTGGCCAGTTCATCCCTGATTTTATCAGAGGTAGCGAAATCTTTTTTGCTCTTTGCTTCCTTCCGGATCCCGATCAAAAGTTCCATCACGCCTTTCAGTTGTGCATGATCTGTCTCGGTGATGCTTTTCAGGCCGAAAATATCTTCTACGTATAGTTTCATTTGCTTTTGGAACAACTCAAAAGTTTCCTTGCTGATCGATGAAACAGGTATGATCCCGTCCTTCATGGAATTGATTACCGGTACCAGTTCGAACATGTTAGCCAACACTCTTGCCGTTGCGAAATCATCATTCATGAATTCATCAAACTCAGCAATGAGCTTTGAAACACGAGCTTCAAGTTCGGGGTCCAACTCCCTACTCTGAACTCCCGACCCTGAACTCATTTCCCGCAACTTCTCATAGGCCTCCCACAACCTCTTCAACCCCTTCTCCGCCGCCACCAACGCATCATTGCTGAAATCAAGCGTGCTGCGGTAATGGGTTTGCAGGATGAAGAAGCGGATCGTCATGGGATGAAACGCCTTCTCCAGCAAAGGGTGGTCGCCGCTGAAGAGTTCGGTCAGCCGGATCACATTATTATAGCTCTTTCCCATCTTCCGGCCGTTGATGGTGATCATATTATTATGGATCCAGTAACGTACCGGCGCGGCATGATTGCAGATCGTGCTTTGCGCGATCTCGCTTTCGTGATGCGGGAAGAGCAGGTCCATACCGCCGCCGTGAATATCAAACTGCGCGCCGAGGTACTTGGTGGCCATGGCGGAGCACTCGATATGCCAGCCGGGGAAACCAACGCCCCAGGGACTCTGCCAGCGCATGATATGTTCCGGCGCGGCATTCTTCCAGAGAGCGAAGTCGGCATTGTCCCTTTTCTCCGCCTGGCCCTCGAGCTCCCTTGTGGTTTCCAGTAATTCATCGATCACCCGTCCGCTCAGTTTGCCATAATCATGGGAGGCCGCGTATTTTTTTACATCGAAATACACGGAGCCGTTCACTTCATAGGCGTAGCCTTCCGCGATGATCTTTTTGATCATTTCGATCTGCTCGATGATATGACCGGTGGCCGTGGGCTCGATAGTGGGCTTCAGCGTGTTGAACTGTTCCATGGCCCAGTGGAAGAGGTTAGTGTATTTCTGCACCAGTTCCATGGGTTCCAGTTTTTCCAGCACCGCCTTTTTGGAGATCTTGTCTTCCGCTTCCCTCCCCTCTTCCTCAAAATGACCGGCGTCGGTGATATTACGGACATAGCGCACTTTATAACCCAGGTATTGCAGGTACCGGAAAATAAAATCAAACGTGATATAGGGGCGGGCATGACCCAGGTGACTTTCCCCGCTAACGGTGGGACCGCACACATACATGCCCACATGACCGGGAGTGATGGAGCTGAATACCTCTTTCTGCCTGCTGAAGGAATTATATACTTTGAGTGGGTTCATCCTGTTACTGTTTTGTTGCCCGCCGGTCAATGCCGCGTGGCAAAGATGATAAAAAATAGATTAGAAACGGGGGAAGGTTCCCGGACTTGCCGGGGAATGTTAACAGCAACAACAACTCAGGAAGCGGGAAAGATTCATACCGTGAAGGTACAAAATTATTTCTTCAGTTGCAGGTCCGCGACCAGTAAATAATGGTCGGATAGATTTTTAACCACCCGGTTGAACTGTTTTACCCGGAAATGACCGTCAGGGAAAATATAATCGATACGGAGAGTGGGTGAGAGACCGGTATAAGTGCGGCCGATCCCGAATCCTTTTTTCAGAAAGGCGTCCTGGAGATCACCCCTTACCGTGGCGTAGGTGTAGGAATTGGGCACATCATTCAGATCGGCGCAGAGCAGGTATGGATGAGGCGAATTTCCCATTACCTCGTGTACCATATCGGCCTGGATACTTCGATGGGAGAACGCCCTCTTGATCTTTCCCAGGATACTCCGGGAGTTGGACACCAGGCTGTCATCCCCGCTGGTGATCTTTCCGATGCGGTCATAATCCTGTTTACCAAATTGTAATGATTGCAGGTGGGTGGTGTAAACCCGGATCGTATCCCCTTGCACCAGGATATCGGCATACATCAGCACATCAGGCAGTGTGGGACGCGGATACCGGATACGGCCGGTGTCGGCAAACGGGTAGCGGGAGAAAATGATGGAACTGTAATAATGGTTGTCGCCGTCCTGGTCGAACGAGAAATAATAATAGGGATAGCCTAGATCCTTATGTATGGGACTGATATTGTCGTAATAAACGGAGTCGATGGACGTGTGAAATTCCTGCAGGCAAAGTACATCCGCGTCCTGCTGGCGAAGGAGTTCGAACATTTTCATTCTTTTCTGGCTGCCCGGGTTATTGTTGCGCTTCAGTTCAATGAAACGGGCCACGTTCCAGGTAACCACCCGCAGCGTTCCGGGTTCCTTTTTATAATCAAAGCCCCCGGTAACGTGAAAACCAAAGAACACCATGACGTTCTTCACACTGAACAGCAATGCCACCCCGGAGATCAGGGCATAGCGCGGCCGGAGAATAATGATCCAACCGGCTATAAAGAGCAGGTTCAGCAGTAATAAAAGAGGGAAAGCCAGTCCGAGGAAAGCGATGAACCACCATTTTTGCGGATTCAGCAATGGAACCAGGCAGGAAAGAAGGAAAAAAAATACCAGCACGAAATTGCTGATGATAAAAACCTTCTTGGTGAGGATCCGGAAGCGGGTGGCCATAAGGATACGAATTTCACGATTTAAAATGAATTCGTATCATTCGGCTCAAATATCTTCCCTGCTTGCCCTTTTCAGCAATTCTTTTTCCTCTTCCGTGAGCACATCAAAACCCTGCTGGCCGATCTTATCGAGGATGGCATCGATCCTTTCCTGTGTAAGCCTGGCGGTTTTGCTGTAGGGGGAAGAGGTGGATCTGTAAAATAATTCCTCCCTGAGGGCCTTTCCCTTTTTGGGTTTATCGGGGTTGAACAGGTTATTGACCCAGTCAAAGAAATTATTCATCCATTCACTCCAGTCATATCCTTTGCGGAGGGAGAAAAAGAACAACAGTCCCGTAAGTGCCGCGGTAAAAAGGGTAACCAGTGTTCCGGTATCGCTGATGGAGATCGTGGCAAAACTGCTGATGAGGTAAAGGGCCGTGAGCGCCCAGAGAGGGATCCCGCCCCCGATCATCGGGAAAAGCCGGTAACCCGGCGAGATCAGTGTGGTAACCACCGCCACGGCCATCACGCCGCAGGTAGCGGCACCCATGGAAGCAAATGGTAACTGCTCTTTCAGCGAAGGCAGGAAATTAAAAGAAAGCAGGAAAGCGATCATGCCGCCCAGCGCACCGTAAATGAAAACGGGAATTATTTTTTTCCCTCCCGTAAGGTCCTGCAGGATGTACCCAAAAGAACCTAACCAGAACATATTGGCGAATACTTTCCACACATCATTGTTATCATGTACGAACATGGCGCTGAGAACGACCCAGGGTTGCTTCAGCAATTGCCCCGCATCGGCCGGCAGCGTGAAAAGACCCAGCACATTTTTATTAAAGAGCGCCTTTGCCACTTCTTTATCCGGGTTATTGAAATGCCAGAGGGCCTTTACAAAAGCCAGTCCCACAAAAACGATCAGGCAAATGGCCATCAGCAGGAACAGGTCGCTGCTGTTCCTGCCCAGTTTCAGTTGCTGACGATATTGTTTTTCAGAGTAGGTCATAGGTGCAAGTTACAGGAAGGTCCTATTGGTCACACGGGTCATATCCACGATATTGGTGATCATCCTTTGATGTTGCATTTGACTCATTTGACCTGTTTGACCTTTACAGACTTTCAATATAACGTCTTCCTGTTCGTTTTGTTCCAGAAAAGTACGAGTAAAAACCCGGTCAACGCACCACCGAGGTGGGCGAAATGGGCCAGGTTGTCACCACTTATCCTGGCCACTCCGCCAAACAAATCAATGGCCGCCAAACCCAGCATTGCCCATTTGGCTTTTATAGGGAAAGGAATGAACATGATGTATAATTCTGTATTCGGAAAAAGATAAGCGAAAGCTGCCATTACCCCCATAATGGCGCCTGAAGCACCCAGAGCTGGCGCTACGGCACCCAGTCTTTCTTTTACACCGGCGAAATCATTACTGTTGAATGCCTGTAACAATTGTTCGCAGCGGAAATATTGGATACCGAGATGGAGAGCCGCAGCTCCCAGTCCTGAAGCCAGGTAAAAAATCAAAAACCTTTTTGGGCCCCACACATTCTCCAGCACCCTTCCAAACATATAAAGGGTGAACATGTTGAATAAAATATGAAATAAGGTTGGTGGTGGCGCATGGGCAAACATATGAGTGGCAACCTGATAAGGCTGGAATTTCTGGGAAGCGTCAAGATAATTTGCCTGCACCAGTAAATCGTGCAGTTTTTCCGGCATCAACGGCCACAGCATCAGTTTTTCTGTAACAGCAAACTGATTAGCCAGTAAGATCTGTGCCGCATAAACCAGTACATTGATAATGATAATGTTCTTTACAATGGGCGGGAAGCTGTCGGGCCTGGTGAAACGGAAATTGCTCATAGATTGGTAAAATTAAGCTAAGAGACTAAAAAAGAAAAAGAGATAAAGAGATAAAGAGATAAAGAGCTTTTATCGGACCCAGGGTCGTTTGAATCCGGTTTACGTAAAATGGCTAAGCGTTTAAAAAAGATAAGAGAGTTTCCGTAACATCATAAACTCCTGCATCCGTAAGTTCGATACAAAACAACCAGTACACACTTCTTTTACTCTTTTCCCTTTCACCCGCCGGAGTAAAACGCAGGCGGGCCTTTAACCTCTTAGCTTAAGCTGCACGACGTTCTCTATATGATGGGTATGCGGGAACATATCCACCGGCTGCACCCGGGTCACAGTATATTTTTCATCCAGCAGGCGAAGATCCCTGGCCTGGGTGGCGGGGTTGCAGCTCACATACACAACAACGGGAGCCGCTATTTCCAGGATCTTTCTCACCAGTTTTTCATGCATACCGGCCCGGGGCGGATCGGTGATGATCACATCCGGGCGGCCGTGCGCGGCAAAAAAATCGTCATTGCACACATCGATCACATCCCCGGCAATAAATTCGGTCTTGTCGAGCCCGTTCAGCGCCGCATTCTCTTTCGCGTCTGCGATCGCTTCTTCAATTACATCCACCCCGATGATCTTCCCGGCATCCTTACTCACAAAAATGCCGATGCTGCCTGTTCCGCAATAAAGATCATATACGGTTTCTTTTCCGGTCAGTTCCGCGAATTCCCTTGTCACCCGGTAAAGCTGTTCGGCCTGTTTGGTATTGGTCTGGAAAAAAGATTTTGGCCCGATCTTGAATTGATAATCCTCCCCGGCGGATCCTGCTGAGAGTTTTTCGATCACATACCCATTACCGGAAAATGTGACCGGTGAAAGATCATACAGGCTATCGTTCTTCTTTTGATTGATGGTATAGACCCAGGTAGTGACGTCTGGAATTGTTTCCTGCAGGTGTTTCATCATCGGCTCCAATTTACCGGGATCATTCTCCGCAACGATCACATTTGCCATGACCTCACCGGTGGTACAGACCCGCAACTGTACATTCCGTATAAAACCGGAATGATGGCGAACATCGTAAAAGCTAAGATCATGGGCGATCGCGTATTCCCGGATCGCCTCCCGCACTTTATTGGAGGGTTCATGCTGCAGGTAACAGACAGTGATGTCAACGATCTTATCGAACAGACCTTTGGCGTGGAAGCCTGCGGCCCCGCAATCCCCCGAAGGGGGGATCCCGGGGTCTGCAAGTGCAGTGATATCTTCAGTCATTTCAGATCCTGAAACCCCTCCATTAGAGGGATTTGGGGAAGCTTCCCCTGCGGGGGACCGGGTGGCCTGCCTTTTATTTTTCTGAAACTCTTCTTCCGATATATATTTATGAACCCCGAAAGTATACTCCAGCTTATTCCTGAAATACCGGTCTTCTTTGGCGCCGAGAATAGGTGCGATCTCCGGCAGGGGCACTTTGGCGATCCGCTGCAGGGCATCCACCACCTGCTGGTACTTGAACTTTAGCTGCTCATGATAAGGGACCATCTGCCACTGGCAGCCGCCGCAATCGCCGAAATGGCTGCAGAAAGGAGTGACCCTGAGGGGTGATAGCTCATGAAAAACCAGCGGGAACCCTTCGGCCCAGTCCTTTTTGTTCTTGAAAAGGTAGACATCCACCAGGTCGCCCGGTACCGTTCTTTCGATAAACACCACTTTCCCTTCCCAGCGAGCCAGGCAGCGGCCTTCGGCGGCATAATCCTCCACCCTTATTTTCTCTATGATCCTGACTTTTTTCTTTTTTCGGGCCATCGGGCAAAAGTATGGTTTAACTGTGTAGGGTTTAGCGCATAAAATTCAAAAAAAGAGGGACTTTCAAACTGTAAATAGCCCCCGGGAATCAGGCAACCCTGCAGCGCTTTATTGAGTCTTGTTCTGGCAAAACCTTAACTCTCAACTTTTACGGCTTAAACTTAACTTTGCCGGTTCCCTGCCCGCCCTAAAGCGGGATTCTGACTTATGAAACGATTTTACCTTCTATTCTCCCTGTTCCTTTCCTTTACTGCTTTTTCGCAGGAAGGGTATGAGATCAGGCTTACGTTCAAGCCTTTTAAGAACCAGTATGTTTACCTGGGACATTATTTCGGGAAAAGCTATCCCATTATCGACTCGGCCATGCTGAACGATAAAAGCGAGGCCGTTTTCAAAGGCGCTAAAAAACTGAACGGCGGTATCTACCTGGTGGGCTATCCCAACAAAGCTGGTTTTTTTGAGATCCTGGTTGATAAGGACCAGCATTTTTCCATCATAGCCGATACAGCAACGATCGTCAAAGGTGCCCGTTTTGAGAACTCGCCCGACAATGTGCTCTTCAGTTCTTACCAGCAGCACATGAGCTCGAAAGGGAAAGCCATCAATGATCTTCAGCAACTATTAAAGAAAGCCGGCAATAAAACCGATTCCGCTAAGCTCATCGCGGACATTACAAAACTGGATCATGAAGTAAAAAACTACAGGGAGGACCTTATCAAAAAAAACCCGGCCAGTTTACTAACCAGCCTGCTTATTGCCATGCGGGAACCGGAAATCCCGGCCAACCTGAGAGAACCAAAGAACAGGGAAGACTCTGTGGCCGCTTACGAGTTTTATAAAGGTCATTACTGGGAGGGCGTTAACTTCTGGGACGGGCGACTGGCCTACACCACCTTCTTTGAAGAGAAACTGGACAAGTATTTCAACCAGGTCGTGGCCCCCCATCCTGATTCCGTGATCAAAGAGCTTGACTACATGCTGGGTTTCGGAAGCATCAATGAAGAGATGACCCGTTTCCTGCTGATCAAATTCGTGAACCGGTACCTCAACCAGAAGTACATGTGGGAGGATGCCGTGTTTGTTCATCTGTTTGAAAAATATTTTGCCGGCAGGACCTATCCCTGGCTGGCCGAAGCCGGCAGGAAGATCATTACCGACCGGGCGTACAGCCTGATGGCGAATATCATGGGTAACCTGGCCTACGATATCGTTCTCCCGGATACCAGCGGCCAGGGTACCGGGCTGTATGACCTGAAAGCTGACTTTACAGTGGTGGTGTTCTGGGATCCTACCTGCGGGCATTGCAAGGAGGTGCTGCCGAGACTGGATTCTTTTTACCATGCGAAATGGAAGCCGGCCGGGCTGAAAATGTTTGCGGTTGCCAAGGAGACCGAAGGAACTAAAAAGGACTGGACGAATTTTATAAAAGAACAGAAGCTGGGCGAATGGACCCATGTATATTATTCAAGGGCCGAAGACAAATCCCGGATCGACAGCGGCACCCCGGGCTATTCTCAGCTCTATGACATTCAGACCTTCCCCACATTATATTTGCTGGATAAAGAAAAGAGGATCGTTGCCAAAAAACTGGCGGTGGACCAGATCGATGATGTGCTGCAGTTAAAACGAAAATCGCAATAAAGCCGGTAACCGGCAAACAGAAACCTTTTAACCTGCTATGAAAGTAAAATCCTTGTTTTTTTGCATTTGCCTGGCGTTGACCGGCCCCATACACGCCCAAACCCTTTTTACGTATGGCAAGCACAGCGTGGATGCCAGCATTTTTCTCAGGGCCTATAACAAGAACAACACCGGCCCGGTGAAGAACAAAGCAAAAGCGGTGAGTGATTATCTTGATCTTTTTATCAAATCGCGGTTAAAGATCCAGGAAGCCTATGACCGCCAGCTCGATACTTTTCCCATGATGAAGGCGGAACTGGCCAATCTCCGGGCCCAGATCACAGAAAACTACATGACCGATCCCGGCCTGACCAACCGCATGGTCAAAGAAGCTTTTCAGCGAAGCCAGAAAGATATTCATGTTACCCATATTTTTATTTCGATCCGGGATGCCAATGGTTTTATCGACACGGTTGCCGCTTTGAAAAAAAGAGATGAGATCCTCCAGCGGCTGAAGAACGGGGAGGATTTTGGCAAAACAGCCAGGCTGTATTCAGATGATACCACGGCCCGTACCAATAACGGCGACCTGGGTTTTATCACTGTTTTTACCCTGCCTTATGAGTTTGAGAATGCCATTTATTCCACGCCGGCAGGTAAATACTCGACGCCCGTGCGATCAAGGGCCGGCTTTCACATTTTTAAAAACCTGAGTGAACGAAAAGCGGTGGGGAAAATAAAAGCCCAGCAACTGTTGCTGTCTATCCCCCCGGGGGCGGACGAGACGGCGAAGAAACAGATCGCCGCGAGGGCCGATTCATTGTATAAAAGAATAATGGCCGGGGATAATTTCAACCGGCTGGCTTCAGATTTCAGCAATGATTATGTGAGCGCGGCCTCAGGAGGGATCATGCCCGATATCGGCGTAGGGCAATACGACCCGGCTTTTGAAAAAGTATTATGGTCGCTCCCCAAAGACGGGGCCGTCAGCAAACCTTTTCTAACCTCCCATGGCTGGCATATCCTGAAACGCATTTCATTGAAACCCGTTATCACCGACCCGGGCAATAAGGAATACCAGCAGGAGTTGCAACAACTGGTCAGCAACGACAGCCGCGCAAAAAATTCAAGGGATTTCATCTATAAAAAAGTGATCGACAAAAAAGGGTTCAAAAAATTCCCCTATGAGGATGCGGCCCTCTGGAATATGAGCGACAGTGTGCTCGACAAAAAGCCGATGACCTCCGGTTGGGCCATCACGGCCACCACTCCCCTGTTTGCCATCGGAGATTCGGTATACAACGCCAACCACTGGGTTAATTACGCGAACACCTATCGTTATAAACAGGATGGCAGCGGCGCCAAACCCTGGGACCAGGTAAGGGATGAATGGGTACGTTTTGCGCTGGAAGAATATTACAAACAACACCTCGAAGAATTCAGTGATGATTTCCGATACCAGATGGCTGAATTCAAAGAAGGGAACCTCTTTTTTGAGATCATGCAGCAACAGGTATGGAACAGGTCGCAAACGGATACGGCCGAACTGCTGGCCCTCTATGAAAAGAACCCCTCAAAATATCTCTGGAAACAAAGCGCCGATGCCGTGCTTTTCTTTTGTTCGGATATGAACGCGGTGAATGCGATTTACGGTGACCTGAAAAAGGACCCCGCCAACTGGCGTAAGATCACCGGGGCCTTCTCCGAAAAAGTAGTTCCGGATTCATCCCGGTTTGAATGGGACCAGATCCCAAACCTCAACAAAGCGTTGCCACGGCCCGGCATGCTCACCAGTCCCCTGGTGAACAACAGCGACAATACGGCATCTTTTGCCTATATCATCCGCGTTTATAACGAACCTACACAACGAAGCTTCCACGAAGCGAGGGGAATGGTGATCAACGATTACCAGGTAATGCTGGAAAAAGAATGGGATGAGGCACTGCGAAAGAAATATCCTGTGGTGATCAACACGAAGGTGCTGGCGGATATTTCAAAATGATGCATTATTGAAAATTGAGCCTTGAACATTGCTCATTGAACATTTATCTGTTCACGGAATTGAAATGTTCAATGAGCAATACTCAATTTTCAATGATCAGCTTCGGAAGGATTATTGACGATCTCTGTCGCGGTCCTATAGCTCCCTTACCACATTCGCCACCACATGGGGCTTGCCAAGGGTGTAGTAGTGGAGTACCGGCACGCCGTTTTTTTTCAGATCGCGGGATTGTTCCAGCAGCCACCGTTCCCCCACTTTTTCCACTTCCTCATCGGTTTTACATTTCAGGATCTCGCTGCAAAGTTCGGCCGGGAGATCAATATGAAATGTCTTGGGGAGCATGGTCATTTGTTTCTTGCTGGTGACCGGTTTAAGCCCGGGTATGATGGGAACGGTAATACCCATTTCGCGGCAGGCTTTTACAAATGCGTAAAACTTCGCGTTGTCATAAAACATCTGGGTAACGATGTAGTCGGCACCCGCATCCACTTTCTTTTTCAGGTAGGCCAGGTCGGTCTGCATATTGGGGGCCTCAAAATGTTTTTCGGGGTAACCGGCCACGCCGATGCAGAAGTCGGTCTTATTGGTGCCTTTTAGTTCATCCTCCAGGTAGACCCCGGCGTTCAGGTTAGCTACCTGCCGCAGCAGTTCGTTTGCGTATTTATGTCCGCCTGGCTCGGCTTCAAATGCCATTTCATTCTTCGCGGCATCGCCCCGCAGCACCAATACATTGTCGATCCCGAGGTAATTGAGGGTGAGCAGTGCATCCTCCGTATCCTGCAGGGAAAACCCGCCGCAGATAATATGGGGAACCGTGTCCACCGTGTATTTGTTCATGATCGCCGCGCAAATGGCTTCCGTACCGGGACGTTTTCTGATCACCACTTTCTCAAAACTGCCATCGGTTCGTTTCTTGAACACATGTTCGCTCCGGTGATAGGTTACATTGATGTAAGCCGGGTTGAACTCCATCAGCGGGTCCAGATGTTTATACAGGGCCTCAATGCCCTTCCCTTTCAGCGGGGGAAGCACTTCAAAGGAAATAAGGGTGCCGGTGGCCCGGGCTATATGATCAGTGACTTTCATTTATCGTAAATAAGCTGCAAACTTAAAGAAGCCGGGAAGAATTATCAAACCCGTTGTACCGCGAAACCTTTCAGTATTCGATCGCCTGCAGGAATAAAGCTTTGTACTTGAAAAAATCAGCTCCCATAGGAAGTTTCCTGTAAGCCTGGTGCCTCAGTATCCAGGCATTGGCATTGAACCAAAACTGGTCAATGAGGTCCCCGGATTTTCTGCCTTCATAGTAATTCGCAGGAACATCACCGATATCGGTCGGCAGGACCTGGTTCACCCCTAATACCGTAAAATCTTCAGACGATCCGGCATTAAAGGAAGTATACGTCTCATTCAGGCTTGCCGGGTTCTTGCAAAAAAGGTTGGAAGCATTGTTCGCATACTGGTACAAGCCTCCTGTTTTTTCTTTCAGGAAGTACACCGTGGTGTCGGGACCCATTTCAATTATCTTCAGCCATTTTTCTCCGCCCAGCGTTTCTTCGGAACTGGCTTTATACCTGATAATGGCAGAGGTGGCCAGTCCCCCGTTCTGGTAATACGTGTAATAGCGGTAGGTCCAGGTGGTGCCCACTTTTGGCTTCTGGCTCGTATTATTCCCGTTGCCATTACCGCCGGATTCCTTCTGGCAGGATACCAGCAGGATGGCTAAAATGACGGGTACAACAAACTTGTTTCTCCAAGATGTTTTCATGTCAAGGTATTTGTATTAAACCTGCTAAAAATACAATGAATTACGCTTACATACAGCTTCTTTCTGAGCCATTTTCGACTGCGTGGTTTTCATTTTTAACAAGACGACTGCTCTTCTGAACAGTCTTGTCTCCCGCTATTAGGCCGATTCTTTTACTTTTGTACAAATAACTGATTTGAACATAGCGATACAAACCCGGAACCTGGTCAAGAAATACGGTAACCGTACCGTGGTCGATCATGTTTCCTTTGAAGTGAAACAGGGCGAGATCGTGGGTTTGCTGGGACCCAACGGAGCCGGCAAGACCACTTCTTTTTACCAGGTGGTGGGCCTCGTAAGACCTGATGAGGGACAGGTGTTTTTGAATAACCAGGACATCACTTCCGTGCCCATGTACAAGCGGGCACAAATGGGTATTGGTTACCTTCCGCAGGAAGCCTCGGTATTCCGCAAACTGAGCGTGGAGGATAATATTGCGGCTATCCTGGAAATGACCCGTATCCCCAAAGAAGAACAGAAGAAAAAACTGGAATCCCTGCTGAATGAATTCCGGCTGCAGCATGTGCGGAAGAACAATGGCGATGTACTGAGTGGCGGCGAAAGAAGGAGAACAGAGA
>JBGATE010000080.1:0-12536 GCA_044229375.1 Chitinophagaceae bacterium | reverse complement strand
CTGGAAAATGTAAAACAGATCAGTATCCAGCGTTCCCACGACAGTCTTACCGGCTACAAATCGATCCTTACGGTGGCCGATCCCACAACACCGCAAAACGGTTACATGGACGCCAAAGCGCCGAATGATCATATGTTCTACCGCCTGTACATTATGCAGGACAAGGGCATCTACCTGTTCAGCCAGGCCAAACGACCGGTAAAGGATACCTTGCGTATCGCTAAAACCGCTGCTCCCGAAAACTCCAAACCTGTTGTGAATGACAACGCACCTGTTGCGAATGACAACGCACCTGTTGTGAAAAACAACGCACCTGTTGTCACTGTAAACGCCCCCCTGGATACCGCCGAAAAGGCAAGACCCGTTGTGATACAACTGAATGGTTTCCCGGGAACGGCCGATTCTGTAGCAGTGCCTGTCCCGGTACCGGTGAAGAAAAGTTCCAATGCGTTTGTACCTTCTCTTTATGTTTTCACCTGCCGCGACGGATATGTGTGTATCCGCCTGCCCGACAGCGAGAAGCCAAAGAAGTATTCGATAAAATTCTTTGAAGAGGATACGCAGTTATTTGAGCTCAGGGATATCAGGGAGAAAGAATTCAAACTTGATAAAGCCAACTTCTACCATGCAGGATGGTTCCGTTTTGAGCTCTATGAAGACGGTAAGCTCCTGGAAAAACACAAATTTTTCCTAGAGAAAGAATTCTGATACCAGGCCGGCGTCAAATACCTTTTCAAAATTGCTTTTAACCTTTTCCTTTGCCTCTGCCATGTTTATTTTCCTGCCCAGTTCCTGTTCCAAAGAAGTGACCTGCTTGTCGCTGATCCCGCAGGGAATGATATGATTGAAATACGAAAGATCCGTATTCACATTAAAAGCAAATCCATGCATGGTGATCCAGCGGCTGCAGCGAACCCCGATGGCGCAGATCTTTCGCTCCCTGCCGGGTTTACCGGTATCGATCCAAACACCGGTTTCTCCGGCCGAGCGCTCCCCGGGAATACCGTATTCCGCCAGTGTCAGGATGATCACTTCCTCGATATTGCGGAGGTATTTACCGATATCAGTGGTGAATTTTTCCAGGTCGAGAATGGGATATCCCACGATCTGTCCCGCGCCGTGAAAAGTGATATCTCCGCCCCGGTTGGTATGAAAGAACTGGATATTCTTTTCTTTCAGTTCTTCCTCTCCCAGTAAAACATTTTCTTTATTGCCGCTTTTGCCGAGTGTGTAAACAGGGGGATGTTCAACGAAAAGAAGGTAGTGGCAAGTGTGGATTGAAGAGTGGGAACCTGACGCTGACTGCCGGCTGTTTATTTCCGACTTCTTCCTCAGGTTCTCCTGCAATAACTGCTCCTGGTAGTCCCAGGCAGCCTGGTATTCCATTAATCCCAGGTCCCTGAATATGATTTGTTGCTTTGCCATGAATGAAAAGCAAATTTACCAACAAAACGCCAACCGTTACCTTTGCAGCCCATGCAGGACGAATTGCCGGATAATATGACCGAGACAAACGACAGCAGTGATGAGCTGTATGAACGGTTCAGTATCACGATCGATAAGGGCCAGGAACCGTTGCGGATCGATAAATTCCTCATGAGCCGTCTGGAAAGAGCTACGCGCAACAAACTGCAGCAGGCCATCAACACCGGTTTGGTAATGGTGAACGGGAAAGAAGTTCGTCCCAATTATAAGGTTAAGCCGCTGGATAACATTATTATCTATTCCGACATGAGCCCCGAAGAAACGGATGTGATGCCTGAAAAGATGGAGCTCAATATCGTTTACGAGGATCCTTTCCTGATGCTGATCAACAAACCCCCGGGCATGGTGGTACATCCCGGCAGCGGTAATTATTCCGGCACGTTGCTGAACGGGATTGCCTGGCACCTGCAGCAGCTGCAACCGGGAATTTCAGAGGAATTATTGCCCCGTTTCGGACTGGTGCACCGGATCGACAAGAACACCAGCGGACTGCTGGTACTGGCCAAATCCGATGTGGCCATGCGCCAACTCGCCAAACAATTCTTCGATCATACCGTGAGGAGACAATATGTGGCACTGGTCTGGGGAGATCTGGAAAAAGACAGTGGTACGATCATCGCCCATGTAGGAAGGAATCTCCGTTTCCGTAAATTATTTGAAGCTTACCCCGAAGGCGATCACGGCAAGGAAGCCATCACCCATTACAGGGTGCTGGAAAGATTCGGTTATGTAACACTGGTAGAATGTGTGCTGGAAACCGGGCGCACCCACCAGATCCGGGTGCATATGAAACATATCGGCCATCCCCTTTTCAATGATGATTTCTACGGCGGAGATAAAATAGTGAAAGGAACGGTGTTTTCAAAATACAAACAGTTTGTCGACAATTGTTTTCAGCTCTGTCCCCGGCAGGCCCTGCATGCAAAGACCCTGGGCTTCATCCACCCCGGCACCGGGAAAGAGGTTTTCTTTGAAACGGAACTCCCGGCGGATATGGAACAGGTGATAGAGAAATGGAGGAAGTACAGTAGTACAGTGGGCAGTAGGTAGTAGGCAGTCTGTCAGTCGGCAGTCTGCAGTCGGCAGTCGCCAGTCACCTGTAGCCAGTAGCCAGTAGCCAGTTAGCAGTTGGCAATTATCAGTGTGGTAGTTGACTGAGGACTGAGGACTGAGGACTGAGGACTGAGGGCTGAGGACTGAGGGCTGAGGACTGAGGGCTGAGGACTGAGGGCTGAGGACTGAGGGCTGAGGACTGAGAGCTGAGGACTGAGGGCTGAGGGCTGAGGACTCACTCTTTGAAGTCAAATAATGTCGCCGTAAACATCCCCCGCTCTCTTTTCTTCATGATCACATCCCAGTTGCCGATATAACGCAGGAGTTTCGGTACAAGGTACGTTCCGTATTTTGTCATTTGTACTTCCATGTGCACATCAAAATCGTAAACGCCGGCATCGTAACTCATATCGTAATTGCGGGCCATTACATCCATAGTCTTTGTGCTGAACCAGGTGATCATGCTGTCGATAACGATGCGGTTTTTTTTACCCCCCGGAAGATCTTTCTTTACGGTGATGGAGAAAACATAACAGGATTGTCCTTCATAATCATCATACCCGATGCTGAAATCATACAGGGCAGCACGGTCCGGGTCAAATAGGTCGATCTTGTCACCGATAAAGGGAATACCGGGGATCTTTTTCCCGGGGTTAAAGAACAGCATCTTGAGTTGTTCCTTATGTTTCGCCATTCCGCTTTTGGACCGGGGCCTGAAATCGATCCCTTTCACAATATTGTTCTCCCCGCAAATGGTTCCGTTTGTAAAAAACAAACCCGCATATAATTCGGCCGTGTAATAATTAAAACTGCCATCCTCGTTGTAAAAATCCCCGCTATGGTTCTCGTCCAGCACCTGCATGCTGCGGCAACCGGCCGACCGTAGTTGTTTTGTTTTGCTCTGCAACGAAGCCTTTATCCTCCCTTTCTTATCCCGGATGCGGATATCATTCCAGGCAGTGAACCCCAGCATATGAAGATTGCGGAAGGCCTTATAAAAGGTAGTGTCATTTTTCACCTGGCTGATGAACCGTGCCA
The DNA here is from genome assembly GCA_044229375.1 of Chitinophagaceae bacterium. Classification (GTDB taxonomy): domain Bacteria; phylum Bacteroidota; class Bacteroidia; order Chitinophagales; family Chitinophagaceae; genus JJ008. The sequence goes on along the minus strand of JBGATE010000080.1, from coordinate 8,960 downwards.
CATTGAGGTTATTGCGGATCACCACTTCGGAAAGACTGATCATTTTGGCCAGCCGTTCATTGTCCAGCGAATCCGATGCAGCCCCTGCAGCAGATGAGGTTGTTCCCTGCTGTCCTGATACCGGAACGGTAAACCCCGCCAGAATCAATACCCCTATGTTTTTCAGGTACATCCTGCAAATTATACAACTCAAAATTAACAGGGAAAAATGCTGTGAAATCCAAGCCGGAAACCCTATTTTTAACGTCCATCAAAAAAACCTTAATGATGAAAAAATTACTGATAGGCATTTCCTGTTTTGCTTCCGTTTCCCTTGCACATGCCCAGGACTCTGCCGCGCTGAAAAAACATTACCTGAAGATCTATAACCAGGCGATCAATTACAGCGACCTGAACACGGCGATCAACGCCCTGCACGGCTATATTGCAGTTGATAACGGGATGATCTACAAGGATACCTTATCTATGCTCTATTTCAATGCCAAATCCTATGTCAGTTCCCTGCTGCTGGCGGAAGAAGTCTACAAATCAACGCCGGCGAATGTGGATGCCATGGCACGCGCGGCAGAATGCTATGATGAACTGGGCGATCCCAAAACAGCCGTGGGATTATACGAGCAGGTTGTTCCAAAAACCAAAAGTCCCTACCATATATACAAAATGGCCGTAGGCCAGTACCAGTTGAAAAGAACCCTTGAATCCGAAGCTTCAGCCCGTGCGGTGATCGCGGATACCAGCAGCAAAAAACTCGGTGTGCTTTTCACTTCCGTGGATGGCAGCCAGCAGGCCGTTCCCCTGCATGCGGCCGCTTCCAATCTGCTCGGCGTTTTGAAAATGGATGCCAAAAATTTTGCAGGGGCAAAAGCCGATTTCCAGCAGGCACTGACTTATTTCCCTCAATTTGCGGGCGCCAAGGGCAACCTGGAAGTATGCGATAAGAATTTAAAGACCCCCGCCACCAGCAAACCGGCCGTTAAACCAAAGGGATAATAAATATTTCATCCACTAGTTTAAAGAAAAGAAAAGTCCGCCGGGACTTTTCTTTTTTTACGGCCATCTCCAACCGCGATCTGCAAGATTTCCATTATCTCCCAGGTGGACGATACGACTCTTCATTAGTTTTACTCTCTTACTGATTTCAATCCGTTCCGGTTTTACAGGCTTGCTCCTGGTAAAAAAGAAAAGGCCCCGGCGGGCCTTTTCTTTTTGTGTTCTGTTTGGTTTTTGTTCCGTTTATTCCTGTTTGCCGGCGGGCGGTGTAACCGGGGGCTTTGCTGCCGGTGCAGAAACAGGCGGATTGTCAGTAACTATTTCCACTTTTAATTCGGGAGCGGTTGATGCTGCAGCAGCAGTTTCCTTCCCGGGTGCCGTCTTGTTTTTAGCCGACCCCTGTTGCTGGTTTTGTCTAGCTTTTTCGATCTCCTCTGCTGATCGCCTGGGCGCTGCTGGTTTGGCAGCAGGAGAGGCAGGTTTATTTGCGGAAGCAGCCTGCATGGCAGTAAATGAACCGGGATCCGCGGCAGCGGGTTGTTCCTGCAGGATGATCTGACCGGTACCAAAATGACTTAGTAAGGCATCGGTTGCCGGGCGGGCCGCAAGTTGTTGTGCTGCCTGTTGGGTACTTGCATCCACAACAGCTGATTGAACGGGTGCAGGCCTGGTATACCCGTCATTATCCCGTTGGGGTTGGGCAGGCTGAACTTTTTCAGGTGCGGGTTTGGCATCTGCCGCGTTCATGGCTATTAATTGTTCCTGTGCACTTACCACGGTACCAGGATCTGCTTTTCTTTTGGCCTTTTCTTCAGCCACCCATTGCGCATAGGGTTTACCATTCTTCATAACCGGTTGCGCAGTACCGTTTACCAGGTTGGATTCCTGTACACTCATTATTTTTGAGGGTTCGATAGATTTACTTTTTCCCTCCTGCGCATAAATGGCGGCCGTGAATGCAAACAGCACGCATATCAAGAGTATTTTTTTCATATCTGATTTTTTGAAATTACAATTATTTAATTAAATGCAGAGACCATGAATTAAGCCGGTTATCGGAATTATTAAGTGTAACTGAGCCTGAAGTATTATGAAACAACCCGATGTGAACCAGGTCACCGGCTACAAGATCAATGTCGCCGGAAGCCTGCATCCCGTTTACAAATGCCGTTGAAGTCATGTTATTAATTCCAACCGTAACTGGTAACCCATTTACGAAAACAGCCACTCCACTGTATCCGCCGCCGGTGGCGCCCGGCGTATTGAATAACATTTCGGTTGAGAAATGATACTTGCCCGTCTTGGGTACCGTATACTGACCCGTTCCTGCATTATAATTTCCAACACTACCATCTTCGTAATCAACTACCGCCCATTGTGAGATGGGAACATAGGTAAAAAATGGTACGGAAACTGCGCTGGTCAGCCCGTGAACAGAGAAGGCGACCCTAGTAGCCGTGGCATCCTGCCAGGTGGCGTTTCCGGCACCGTCGCTGGTGAGCACATTACCGCTGGCCTCACCGATACCGGTCATTCTTACATTACCGGAAGTATGCAGCGCAATACCTGTTCCGCCAACAGCTCTCACTGCCGTACCGGAAATGGTATATGCCTGGTGTGCCGTACCGGTTGTGGAGGAAGAAAAAAGTCCCTGACCGGAAACGGACATGGCTTTTATAGCGGTACCTGTTGGATTAAATCCTGAAATAGCGGCATCCGAAGGGTGACCATATACCGTACCTGTAGTAAAATTGTTTCGCTGTGCAAAAATGGAATTATCACCCCAATATAAACCAACATTTGATAAATCGAATGTAATGGGTCCGCTACTAAGCGCTTTTGCGGCCGGGATCAGCAACTCATTGTCCTGGTTGACAAACAAACCGGGCTTACCAGTAGCAGTATTATCAATATGGAACTTTGCAACCGGGTTTACCGTACCCACACCCACATTCAGTGTATTGTCGTGGAACGTCATTACTTTATCACCATTTGCCACGTCGTTATTATTCAATGTAATGTGAAGATCGCCGGTGGCATCTTCCGTAAATAGACCTGCGCCACCACCCGGGGCAATGATACCGATCGCGGCATTGGTGCTCACCGGTGTATTGGCAACCGTCAGAGCATTGGTCATGCCTCCGAAAATGCTGCCGATATTCATTTTGGTACCATCATCCTGCATAAGAGAGTTGCCGAGTGTGGTACCATCGGGTGTCCACTTGGGAACAAAATTCAGTGTGCCACTACCACTCACCAGCCCCGCGGCCGAAGGAGTCTGCCAGCTACCGGTACCGATACCGGCACCGTCATCTGTAAAGATGCGGCCCACACCCTGCGTGCCGTCTGCGATTTGGACACGGCCGGAGAAAAGCCCTGCCCAGCTATTGGCGGTTAGGGGTGCAAGTGAGTAAACACCATAATTGCCATTCGTACTGCCACCCACCTGTGCATAAAGTCCGATATTCAGACCTGTTGCTACTTCGCCTGCAAGACCTACCACGCCAATATTGCCAACAGCGGCAGTGCTACCGGCAATACCGGTAAGACCTTCATTCCATGCACCGGTGCTGCCATCAGCAAATCCTAACCCACCAACTTTATTGTCTGCAGAAGGAACCGTATTGCGGAAATAACTGTTGGGGGTATAATTGATCCAGGAGGGCGTAACGGTGGTTGCCGCACCATTCCCCTCCACATGCAATTGACCCACCGGTAAAGGCGTACCGATACCAATGCGGCCGTTATTCTTAACCCACATTCTCATCACTGAATTCGTACCAATTTCTATATCCGTGTTCTCCAGGTTATAAAGTATTGCGGAACCTACTGCAGTCGCGTTATTCTGACCCACAACAAAACCATCTGTGAAAGTACTCTCACCTGTTCCGGTGTTGGTATACTTCGTCAGGGCAAAGGCCGAAGCGGCAACAGAATGAATATTCAGGCGGAGACCACCCGGGTTTGCCGTACCGATACCAACGTTTAATTGGTTACCGTCCAGCGTCATAACTTTATCCCCGGCATCCACATCAAACTGGTTGAAAGTGAAATGAATCTTATTCGAGCCATTTTCATGATAAAAACCGGATGACTCCCCGAAACCTCCGCCCGTTTGCAGGGATACAGAAGTATTGGCACCGCTTCCGGGCGTATTCGTGATGATCAGTGAATTGGGATCAAAGAAAGGACTGGAACCCAGGATCACTGTACTTGCATTATCCTGTAACTGGGAATTACCAAGATTGGTTCCGTTAGGGGTCCATTTGGGAATAAAATTCAATGTGCCGGATCCGGTTACTCCGCCAATTGCTCCCAACGGCTGCCAGGTGGCATTACCGGTTGCGTCGGAAGTAAGAACCCTGTTCAATGCGGCTCCGTTACCCTGGATCTGTACACGGCCAACGGTAATCAACCCGTAGCCTACCGCAGCATTACTGGCAAGTCCAACCAATCCTATGCCGGTGGTAGTCACACCCGCGGTACCGATACCTGTAGCACTACCGCCATTAACACCAACTCCCGATGCGATATTGCTCACACCTTTAATTGCTGTTTGACCCGATAATACAATTCCGCCCGCTCCTTTTTGCGCGAAGATGGCGCCATTCCCGAATCCTGTTGTTGTAACATCCGCGTCCAGTGCTCGTATCGTTGGGTTGACATTGGCAGCATTCGTTTTGGTAAAGGCGCCTGCGATACCGGTTGCACTGGTACCAAATACACCAAAGCCTCCGCCTGCATGTTCAAAATAACCACCCTGACCTACTGTATTCGTAGAATTATTGATACCGATCACACCAGATGAAAGAGTATTGGTGGGAGCGGTGTTAAGCTGATAACCAATCAAACCTGCAAATCCCGCCGGGTTGTTCAAATCACCATATCCCCCGTAATAACTTCCCGCACCTCCCTGGAATGCACCTCCAGAGAATCCGGCACCGGTAATACCACCTCTCACAGCAAAAGCTGTATTCCCGGTTGCAGCCGTAACATCGCCCCTGACCGATGTTCCGTTCACCGTACTTCCGTAAACACCCCAGCCACTTCCGTTCTGACTTCCCCATACACCGATACCAAACCCGGCTGTACCATTATTGATCCCCCGCAAAGCGGTAGAGTTAGAACCCGGAGTGGCAGAGGAAATAGTACCCGAAACAGCAAAAATATTGGCCCCTGTTCCATTGTGAGTGGCCTGCAGGGCCGTTGCCGCGCTGGCGCTGTTATTTATATTGAATAAACCGGCACTTCCCGTACCGGCGGTGGTCGCATTAATGGAATGACCAGTAGCCCCGGCAACATTGTTCACCGCGAATACATGCTGGGTATTGGCCGCATTTGTATTCTGAAATAATCCTGCACGACCCGTACCCGAAGTAAGGACATTGAGGGCATCTCCGTTACCCGTAGTTGTGATATTTACGGTGGGTGCAGTATTCGCATTATTACCGTTAAAGAAATAACCCGCGTTATTGGTATTACTGGTTCCAAACACACCGGCATTGGTTGAACTGGCACCTGCCACACCAATACCGGTATTGGACTCCCCGTATACACCCCGACCCGATGGCGTGGTTCCGTAAACACCCCAGCCGCTGCCGGCCTGGCTCCCGTACACGCCAATCCCATTTCCGCCGGTACCGTTGCTGATACCTCTTACACCACTGGAAAATGCGCCCGGTGCAGTGCCGGTTACTGTACCAATAATTGCATTGGCATTACCTGCCGCAGAATTCGTTCTCCCTTCCAGCGCCGTGCTTCCGCTGCCCGTTCCGCTGTTGGTGATGCGGAACAATGTCCCCGCATCCGCCTGCGTTTTATCAAAGGGAAGCACCAGGTCACTGGCCGTGGTCGCATACAATGAATAAGGCACACTCGCCAGTTGCGCCGTGCCGATATTGATAAAGGCCGCTCCCCCGTTGGGATCAATCTCCACCTGGATGTATTTCAGTCCCACGCCCCAGGGCACACCCGCGATCGTGCCCGTCACCGAGCTGGCGCCCGCACTGCCCAACTGTACGTTGAACAGACCAAAGGGATTGGTCGTCACCCCGCGCGACTCCTGGTACACCACCGGGCCCGCCGCCGATCCGTCGCGGATCGTCAGCCGCAGCGAGATCGATTTATTCACCAGCACATTGCCCACGCTGTTGCGCGCAACCCCCTGGTAGTTCAGTATCCCGGGCGCCGGCGACTGGCCCAGCATACCCGTTACGGCAACGAATAATACCGCGATTAAGGATAATAGTCTTTTCATGTTTTATTTTTTTGATTCTTGGTTCTAAATTCTTGTTTCTTGTACCTGGTGCTATTTATTCATTTTCACCACCTTCAACCCACTGTGACGGATCACCTGTAACCCGTCCGCACGGTTGGTCTCCGGGCGAAGGTCCGCTACCACGAAGTAGATGCCCGCCGGGTAATTCGTCAGGTCAAACAACTCGATCCGGCAGCACCCGTCGTAATAAAAACTTCGCTTATCCAGGATCTGGCCCAGCGTATTGATCAGTTGAAGGCTCATCTGCCCGGAGGTCTTCACGAAAAAATTCAGCTCAAACGGACCGGTGGTCGGGTTGGGAAACAGTTTGTAATCCCCCGACTCAAAGTAAATGGTGTACGGCGACACCCCCACCTGTTCGGTGCAGGGCTGCAGCACTCCCTGGGTCACCAGGATGGAACTGTCCGGCGGTGCAAAGGCCTGGATCAGCACCAGTTCCCCGAAGCTCCACTCATAACGGTGATAGGACAACGCATTATCGTAGCTGCCGCCGGCCGTATTCAGAATGGCCGGCACCACCCCGTTCCAGGGTAATAAAGAGGGAACCTGCGCTTTACAGAAGGAAATAGCCAAAAAAATGGCCAATAGAGAAAGAGTCAGTCTTCTTCTCATAAGCTGATTGGTTAATGGTGAATGGCCTCAGGGGGACGATCTACGGCTGTTGTAAGGATATCAGGGCTGATCAGGGGCGAATTAATCAAACAGCACGTTTCCGGGATAGACACCTAAGATATAAAGATTATTATAGCTTTCAAATAAAAATTGAAGCGATGGAGTAAAAAGGAGACGACCGGGATGTTAAAGTGGGGTAAGAAACGGGTTAACCCGGGAAAAGCATTTTGTAATCCACGCTCACTCTCCCTTTTGAGATATCATTGAGTTTACCTTTCATGAGTTTTCGTTTCAGGGGGGAGATGTGGTCAATAAAAAGCTTTCCTTCAATATGGTCATATTCATGCAGGATCACTCTTGCGGTCAGACCGGTAAAAGTTTTTACCTGCTCCGTGAAATGTTCATCACGATAACGCAGCGTTACTGTTTCCTGCCGGAATATATCTTCCCGTATTTTGGGAATACTGAGGCAGCCCTCATTATACTGCCATTCATCGCCCTCCAGTTCTACCAGATGAGCATTGATGAACGCGGCCTTAATTCCCTCATCCCCTGGATATTCAGCCTTATCTTCCTCATCCATACTCCGGAACATTTGCAGGGTGTCCACTACAAAAAGACGGATATCGCGGTTTACCTGCGGAGCTGCAAGACCCACACCGTTACTGGCATACATGGTCTCCCACATATCCTCAATCAGCTTTGAGAGTTGTGCATAATCAGCTTTAATATCCACCGCCTTTTTCCTAAGCACCGGGTGTCCATATGCCACGATCGGGAGTATCATTCTTTCATCTAGTTTATTGAGGATCAGGCACTTTACTGCGTAATCTTTTGCAAAATTACCCCAGATTTTTTAATTGACCAATTGCAGGTCTTGGATTTAACTTTTACTGTCTGTTGGTTAATTAGTTGATGGGTTGATGGGTTAATTGGGCTTTACAGATCACTAAGTCTTACAGTTGGCCAGTTTTGACTATTAATGAATTACGAAACCACCAACTTTCAGATTTACCGAATTATAAGACCTCATTAACCCATCAACCCATCAACTAATTAACCTCCTGATAGCTTTCGGGATAACTACTTTCCCCGGAGATATTCCTGCAGCATGATCGTCGCGGCTATCTCATCCACCAGTGCCTTATTCCGTCGCTTCATTTTCTTCATCCCCATTTCCAGCATGGCATCCTTTGCCATTTTGGAAGTGTAACGTTCATCCACTTTTTTAATAGGAATGGCGGGGAAATATTTTTGCAGGGATTTTATGCATCTTTCCACCAACGGTGTGGCGTGCGTATCCGTATCATCCCAGTTCTTCGGCTCACCGATGAGGATCAGTTCCACTGATTCTTTTGCAAAATAATCTTTGAGAAAAGGGATCAATAACCGGGATTCCACGGTGGTAAGACCGGTGGCGATGATCTGCAGGGGATCAGTAACGGCAAGTCCGGTGCGCTTTAGGCCGTAATCTATGCAAAGGATCCTGGGCATTACGGATGAATGGTGTCCCGATAACTATCGGCAGGTGAATGGTGAATGAAGAACCTTTTATACATAGCCGTTAATAAGCAAACATATCTGCGATGACAAAGATGGCGAAAACTACCGAAGCAATTCCGTTGGCGGTCATAAAAGCAAGGTTCACTTTCCGCAGATCCGTTGGTTTAACTACCGAGTGCTGGTAGAGTAACATCCCAATGAACAGGGCCGTACCGGACCAATAAAGCCATCCGAAATCCGCGTAAATCCCGGCAAATACAATGGCTGCTGCGCTAATGATGTGCAGGAGTTCGGATACCCTCAGCGCATTAGCCTTCCCCAACCAGGCCGGGATGGAATAGAGCCTTTGAGACTTATCAAACTCTTCATCCTGCAGCGCATAAATGATATCAAACCCGCTGACCCAGAAAAGTACTGCCAGAGAAAAAAGAATGGGCAATAAAGAAAACTGACCGGTAACGGCCAGGTAGGCACCGATGGGTGCCAATGATAATCCTAAACCGAGAATGAGATGACAAAGGGGGGTAAATCTTTTCGTATAACTGTAACCTAATACAACTGCCAGTGCAACCGGAGA